>NZ_CP011451.1:2190374-2503284 GCF_001007935.1 Nitrosomonas communis | reverse complement strand
CCTAATAACCTATAAATAATACTGCGTATAATGTATATTATGTTAAATAGAAGATTAAAATATAGCGGAAAGAAATATACCTAAAAAGTATAAGCAATCCCGGAATTAGCCATTAGGCTTTTAAGGTTGCATGTTAATGGCGATGCATCAGGCAAAGATTGGCCTGGTTAACTTACACATGTCAAAGCTTAATTATTTTTTTGCAGCCATCGCTCTGCAGCTTTTAGCACATTCACGACAAACTCTTGCGCAATCACTCATACCTATTTTTTCACAATTGCTGGCACAGGCCTCGCAAACATCAGCGCATACTCTACAGAGCTGGTGGCTAAAAGGCGAATGGATCAGCATAAGATTGACTGAAGTCTGGCAAACTTCAGCGCAACTCATCATCAGGCGGAAATGGTCTGGTACAACATGCTCACCGCCTGATTCAAGACAGTGATTCATCGCTTCATGCAAGCACATTTGATAACATTAATTACAGGCTTCTACACATTCTTTCATTTTGGGATCAGTCAAATGAGTCATAGTAGTACCTCTTAAATGTGTGATTAACCCATTTCTAAATTCCGATACGACTTCGATGCCGCTTAGGATCACCTCTGTGTGCCAAAGGAAGGAGCAAGCGAATTTTTCCCTGAACCTATTTAACTTTATTCAACCAACAGTCGCTTCTTTAGTCTTTTGCCAGACTCGCAGTACTTCTGCTACACTCCAGGCCTGTGCGATGCAGCCACGGGGATAATAAGGGGGATCCGCGTCAAAAATCTCGCTTATAGTACCAATGCCTTCATCAAGGAGGTGTGCTCTAAATCCCTCGAGCATCTGGCGACCCATGGTAAGGTTTCCGTGAGTTTTAAGCCATGCGTCGAGGAAGGGGCCGATCAACCAAGCCCAGACCGTGCCTTGGTGATAGGCTGCATCTCTTGCGCGAAGATCGCCGAAATACGTACCTTTGTAATTCCGATGGGCTGGATCCAGGCTTCTCAACCCTACATGAGTCAACAATCGGCCTGCTATTACATCGAGCACCGGGCGCCATTTCGCTTCTTCTAAAATAGGATGAGGAAGTGAGATGGCCAGGATCTGGTTCGGACGCAGGCTGTTGTCATCACCCTGCTCTCCGTCAATGACATCCAATAAGTATCCCAAATCATGATCCCAGAAACGGCGATTGAATGCCTGCGCCGCGTGGCTGGCCATGCCTGTCCACCGCTCAGAAGAATTACCCACCACTGACCCCCAATCGGCCATACAGCGCAGCGCGTTATACCAGAGCGCCTGGATTTCAACCGGCTTACCGCGCCTAGGCGTTACGACCCAATCGCCTACCTTGGCGTCCATCCAAGTCAGTTGATAGCCCTCTGCACCAGCATGCAGAAGCCCGTCATGTTCGTCAACCTTGATGCCGAAGTGTGTTCCCTTCACATGGTGGTCGATTATAGAGATCAACACGGGATACAGTGTCAATAACGTTTCGCGGTCACCGGTTATCTGGTAATAACGGTCCAGAGCATGGAAATACCATAATGTAGCGTCCACTGTATGGTAGAGGGCTTGACGTTTTCCTTCCGGAAAGAGATTTGGCAACAGGCCATCTCGTACATATTGACCAAACGTTCGCAGAATAGATCGAGCTTCTCGGTAACGGCCGGTACAAAGAGTTAACCCTTCGAGACTGATCATAGTATCGCGTCCCCAATCAGTAAACCAGTGATACCCGGCGATAACCGTGCAGGGTTCGTCAGCGGATGCGTGCGGCGCGTGCACGTCAACGCGAGATGCGGGAATAACGATGAATTGGTCTGCTGCCAACGTCAGCCATCGTTCCATATTGTCCTTTTCTGATTCATCGATGTGCACCAGTAAGGCACTCAGCCGCTGAGCTTCTGCGTCGATGATGTCCTGCGCTTCATATTCAAGCCGGTCCCAGGATTCGGTACTGGCCACGAATGACACAGGTTGGCCCTGTGTCAGCTCGACGGTGAAATAGCCAGGGCTTGACAAGTCCTCGACGTATTCGGATCCCCGATCCCGATCAACGCGGTAACAAACACCGCGACTTGTGACTGTGTCCATCCTAAAGCTAAATTGCTGCTTTGGCGATCTGACGCACATGCGTAATGGTGGAACATCTTCGCAAAGCCAGAGTTCAAAGCGTCCATCAAGGAGAGTTGGCGGAAAGGCCGGCTGGCAACTTTCACTGATCTGTGCGCTGAGTGTGCGGAAGGTCAGGAATGGCCGGAGCCGGAGCTGCAGCGGTTCACCCTCGAGCAAACGATACTCCACATATACCGAGTTGTCACCGTGGGGCATGATGATGCGCTTTTCCAAGCGCCGTCCCTTGGCTGCTATGCGCCAGACCGGCGTCTGCCATTCGCGGCAGAATTCTGTGAGCAGTCGCGGGAGGTCGCTCACCAACCGTCCATCTTCATATTCTATCCCGCTGATGAGCAGAGACTCTCCGTCGGTAATGATTTCTTCGTCAAGTCGGGGAATCAGAACCGTTCGCCCCCAAGGTGCCGGCAGATCCGGTATGAACAGCCCATGATAACGTCGCGTCGGAGCCCCCAGCAATGTCGAGGAGGCATAGCCACCGAGCCCGTTCGTTACTAACCATTCCTTGGTAAGAAAGGTATTGATGTTGGGTAGCTGATCATGTGGAATGGTTAATATGATGGGATCACTACGTACTGTCGTATTCATCACCACGTTATTTAACTCCTCTTCTTAATACTGCGTTAATCGACTCTGGCTTCACCTGGTACGGCAGTATATAGGGCCGCAGACTCTGCGGGTAACCTCCAGCCCTGCTCAGTCAAGGGCTCAATGACACCCGGACCTCCGTAACAAGGGGCGTCACTCGACCAGACGAATGACCAGGAACGCCCGGCAGGAGGAGCTATCAGGGGCTCCGGCGCAGGTTGATAGAGCAGATCAGCCCCTAGATTGATGAGTAGCAGGCGGTCGTTCCCATCATGTCCCATGTACCGCAAAAGAAATGCCCAAGGGCTTAATACGGCCCCATCGGTTGCCTCTCGCGCTTGTTGCGCAATCACCGAATCCTCGCGTCGGAGGCGAAGGAGATCCCGATGCAAGGCGTACCACTCGGCATGGTGCTCTCGCTCGGACAGGTTCAGACGCGAACGATCATAGACTGAGGGATCGGAGGGGTCGACGATCGCTGCTTGTGCAGCCGGTGAGCCATAACTGGGAAATTGCGCGAGAAATTCCTTGCGGCCCTGATAGATATCCTCGGCCAATTTGCCGGGAGGAAAATCGACAAAGTAGTGGAAGGGAGTGGAGGCTCCGAACTCTTGCCCCATGAAGAGCATGGGGGTTTGCGGAGCAAGTAGCAGCAGCGTGGTCAAGGCACGACAAACACCCGGACTAGTCTTGGTATGCAGCCGATCCGCCCGCAACTGATTGGCAACCTGATCATGATTTTGCAGAAAAAATACGAATGCTTCGGCTGGTTCATGCGACACCATAGTGCCTCTTGGTTTTTTTTGCCACTGGTACCGCTGGCCCTGGTAGAGAAACCCGCGCTTCACACAGGAGATCAATTCCTGCGGTGAGCCGCGGTAATCAGTGAAATAGCCTTCGCTGCGACCAGTAGCAGCCACGCGAGTCGTGTGATGAAAGTCTTCACTCCACACGGCATCGAGCCCCCACCCACCCTGCGCGATCGGTTGAATGGTCCGCACCCACTGAGCTTCGCATTCAGCCACCAGAATGATCGACCGTGTGCCTGCCACCTTTCTGGCCGTCTGAGATAGCTCAGCAATGATATGCATGGGGCTGGCATCCTGAAAGGCATGGACCGCATCCAGGCGTAACCCATCCAGGTGATATTCCTCGATCCAATAACAGGCGTTATTAACAAAAAATTCCCGCACCTCCCGTGATCCGGGCCCGTCAAAGTTGATCGCCTGGCCCCATTCATTGTTATAGCGGTCGGTGAAATACTCATCGCTGAACTCCGGGAGGTAATTACCATCCGGTCCTAGATGGTTGTATACAACGTCGAGAATGACACCAAGCCCCCGTTGGTGGGCCTCGTCCACAAAGCGTTTCAACGCCTCGGGATCACCGTAGACATGGGAAGGTGCGTAAAGCCCGACTCCGTCATAACCCCAATTCCATCGTCCTGGAAACTCCGCCACCGGCATTACTTCAATGACCGTGATCCCGAGATCTTTCAAGGCATCCAATTGAGTGATGGCAGAGTCAAATGTGCCGCCTGGGGTGAAGGTTCCTACATGCATTTCGTAGATGACTTGCCCTCTCATCCTGACTCCTGGCCAACCTTGGTCTCTCCATGCATAGGCACCAGAATCTACGATTAATGAAGGTCCGTGAGGACCCTGTGGTTGAAATCGTGAACAGGGATCTGGATGACATTGCTCTCCATCCAATCGATAGCGATATGTCATGCCCGCCGAAGCATTTGGAACCAACCCCGACCAATAGCCGTTAGAATCTTTGGTGAGAGGATATCCTTGCTCGTTCTCTTCGAGTATTACCTCAACCTTAGCCGGCTTGGGTGCCCAGCAACGAAACCATACCCCCTCCTGACTAACCCATGCCCCAAGATGCACCCTTTCGGCTGAGTGGTTGGAGAGGTCAAACCCTTCCTTATTCGATATTTCGGTTAACTTAGAGCAACTATTCATAGTACTCTCCCAAGGTTTGGCTGACTATTTTCAGCCAGGTTTCTGGCAATCCGAAATGCAGCAGAATGAGTACAAACCGCTTTTAGACAGAAAAGTGCGTATCAAATTTAGCTGCTCTGGCCGTTCTTGACTCATATACAGTACTTGAATACATTCCGTCGAGTTAGGCAGCCTCAAAATACAATAGTACCGCAACTTATTGCATTGTCCGCACAAGTAGTATTTATCTCGTTTTTTACCTAAAGCATAAGAGAGTAAACACTCTTTGCTAAACTTAATTATACTTAATCAAATATTTTTATCAAACACGGTGCTGAATGGTCAAAAGGTTATACGCTTCTGCTTGAAGTAGTAATAAAATTGGAATGATGATTAATTCATCATCTGTATACCATAAAGAAAAGTGTAGCTATAACGAGGTGCTGACAATAAATTGTAATGTAGCTTATATCACGTTTGCTGAATCAGGTTTTCTTAAGCAGGCTTATGTGGTATTTATTGCATTAAGATTATTTTCTCATAGCTCATCGTGAGAAGAATTTAGAGAAGCCGTTATTTTATTTTTAATAGCTGAAATTTGATAGCTGGCTTTAACATTAAAGCGGATCAATGTTAAATCAGCGTTTCTACATATATTTTCAACAAGTGAATCTCTATGAATCGTTTTTTCTTTTAAATGGCTTTTATCATCAAGTTCAATAACTGCTACAACTGACAAAGTATCTTTAGTGCAAAGTACATAATCAAAATGCTTACTAGCCATTTTATTAAAAGCTATTTGCCTGACACTATTATTTGAGGCCTTTTTAATCCCGACAACATCTGCAATACGTACTTTACCAAAAACTAAATATTGATTGGACACAGCTTGGGAAAGTACTCCAAAAAAAGACCTTTCGGCAGGAGTAAATAAAGCTTTAGTATGGTAATAGACGCGATCGCTTTTTTTATAAAAGATTTTTAATAAAAGGATTAAAACAAAACAGCTAGCAAAACCGATGATAATAATATTTTGTAATTCCATTTAGATACGCTAGTCCCGAATGATTATTACTGTACTCTTGTAAATCAAAATTAACTTTGTCGGCTTCACCTTGTTGCCATATTAATTTTTATACTGTCTGCGTCTCGCCTTTGCGTCATTTTTGATTTGGAAATAGAATAACTTCTTCCTCATCTAAATATGGCTTTATTAATTACTATACCTGTACCTTAGTACGCCTGTACCTTAGTACAATTGCTAACATCATAGAGAAAGTTGGATACTTTAACTGTAGTATTCTTAAGTTGCTAATGTGGTTTTGTTGAATGCATTTCTATAAACTGAATCATATTTGTAACTCATTTGTAGCTCCTTTATTGATTGATAGGAAATTGGCGGTGTACTTTTGCAAGCCGCTACCTCCATAGCTTGCATCTGTACACCGTGTTTTTTAAATTACTACTGATCAGGCTGTCTGGGCTTGATAACTACCTTTTCAAAGTTTAATTTATTCTTAGTTTGTCTAGTTAAGGAGAGCTATTTCGATTCATTTTCTGACGAGTTTGTAAATAATTCAAGTAAACGATAAATTCAGTTTTAAACATGCAAAGTTTTCGAATTAAATTATTATCCTAAATCTGAGAGTAAGGATAGCAGACTCCTAGTATAATAAAGAGAGTGTATTTATAAATCCTCAATTTTTTTATTATGAGTGATAACCTCCTTTGATGAGCTAAAGAATGAAACCTCCTGTTAGCATTGCGATCACAGGTGCAGCCGGTCATATTGGTTATAGCCTGTTATTCCGGATAGCGGCTGGTGATTTGCTGGGTAATGATCAGCCTATTATCTTACATCTCCTTGACCTCCCTCAGTCTCAACATGTTCTTGATGGTGTAGTCATGGAATTGTATGACTGTGCCTTTCCTCTTTTGAAAAATGTCATCACAACAGATGATCCGTTAGTTGCTTTCAATGAGGTGGATATCGCTATTTTAGTGGGCGCCCGCCCCCGCACTAAAGGAATGGAGCGAAAAGAGCTACTCACCGTAAATGCAGAAATATTCAGCACTCAAGGTAAAGCCCTTGATAAAGTTGCAAATCGTAATGTAAAAGTACTGATTGTTGGCAATCCAACCAATACTAATACTTATATTACAATGAAAAATGCCCCTAACTTATCACCCGGTAATTTTTCTGCCATGCTTAGACTTGATCATAATCGCGCCTTGTATCAAGTAGCAGCAAAATTAAAGGAGTCAGTATCAAGCATCAGCAAAATGATTATTTGGGGTAATCATTCTTCTACACAGTTTCCTGACCTCAGTCATGCTGAAATCAATGGCAAGAAGGTCATCCATCTTATTAAGGATCAATCCTGGATAGAGGATTATTTTATTCCTACCGTTCAGAATCGTGGTGCCGCAGTAATTGAAGCAAGAGGGTTATCGAGTGCAGGCAGCGCTGCTAATGCAATAATTAATCATCTTCACGACTGGATCATTGGTACAAGAGAACATGATTGGGTCACAATGGGAATTCCTTCTGATGGAAGCTATAGAATTCAAGAGGGGGTAATTTATGGCTTCCCTGTCACTTGTAAGAATGGCGATTACACGATTGTTCAAGGGTTAGAAATAAATGAAATATCTCAAGCAAAGATGCTTACTACCTATAAAGAGCTTTTAGAAGAAAAAAACGCAATCAAGCATCTATTGCCTTAAATTTTATTTAACTTTTTTCTAGTTCCTTAATAACCGAAAGAACTTCTTCAGCATGGCTGGGTACTTTCACTCCACGCCATTCTTTTTGTAATATCCCTTTGGTATCAACTACAAAAGTACTGCGCTCTATACCTCGTACTTGCTTGCCATACATGTTTTTCATCTTAATGACACCATAAAGTTCACATACGGTTTCATCTGGATCACTCAGCAAATCAAAAGGCAATGATAATTTTTCCTTAAAACTGTCATGAGACTTTATGCTATCTCGTGAAATCCCAACAATTTCACAATTGAGCTCTTTAAATCTAGCATAGAGATCTCGAAATTGCAGACTCTCATCGGTACAGCCTGGTGTATCATCCTTAGGGTAAAAATAAATCACGATATTCTTACCCAAAGAGGCTGATAGGCGAAATGTTTTCTCACCAGTAGCCTTAAGTTCAAAATCTGGAGCTGGTTCAAGTATCATTGGAGTAGTTAAAATCTCGTATTTAACAAGAGGCTGGTATTAGGGAATTACTTGATCAATCACCACGGCAATATCTTTATCACCCAGTTTTACCGGTTTGCTAAACCCTTCTAAATCACCACTGGCTGGAACAGCCTGGCCTGATTTTGTTATCCTTCCACCTATGACTACTTCTGGAAAACTAGACATCTTCATGGTAGGCGTCATCGCCATATCATCATTTAATGTAAAGGTAGTGGGTAAATCCTTTACAGTCAGTTTTAAAATCGCCAATGGCATTTTAGGCCCAGTTTTAGCTCGTGCAAAAACAAACACTGTATCATTTGGGGATACCTTACTAGCTAATGCAGGGCTAAGCGAAACGGTTCCAGTGATGGTAGCTGCTTTGGCAGTGTTATCCGATTTATCAGATTGTGATTGCTGGTTTTTCTCAACAGGCAAATCTGTATCGATATTTGAATTTTTTGCTAACTGCATTGGAGCTGAGTCTTTCCCTTCGCTCGCCAGTGACTTTGCCTGAGCAATACTCTCATTGACGGATTGAGCCAATTGTGAATCAGCTGGAATAACACTCAACAATTTCTCCCAAAAAGCTGCAGCCTGATCATATTTTTTTTGTTCAAATTCAACCGTACCTGCTAGTGCAAGTGCTTTTGGATAATTCGGATCGATCTTAAGTGCTTGATTAATTAATTCAGCAGGTTTGCCTATCAAACTTCCGTTATTTGTCATGGCAAGTACATCTGCATAATCACTCAACAATTGTGCACTATCAGGGATTATTTCGGTTAATTTAGCATAAGTTGCACTGGCTTCCTGATATTGACCCATAATAGCGTAGGTTCTGCCTAGCATTACCCAGCCTTCTATATCTCCTGGATTTTCTTTTAGACGAGCAACCAAATTATCCACAACAGATTTAATTTCGCTATGGCTAGATGGCATTCCTGCCATGTCCTGTGCGTGAGATTGCGTTACACTGGCTAACTGAGATTGTGGTAGTAAACCTCGTGTATCACCCAGAACCATATATAACGATATTGCAGTTAAAGGAACTGCAAATATAACTACAACTGACGTCACAACCCCCTGACCTTTTATCATGGAAGAAGTTGCCGGGTTTTTTGATGATGTTGCCAAATCTTGCAACATTCTTTTTTGTAATTCCTGCTTACTTTTTTCGTATTGCTCCTTAGATAAAATATCATTACGTAAATCGTTATCCAATTCTGCAAGCTGGTCACGATAAATCGCAATATTCGCAGTTTCCCGCTCTAATAGCTCAATCTTATCTTGTCTTTTCCTCAACAAAGTGGGAAGAACAAACATTAATGCAGCAACAATAAAAATTCCAGCAACAACCCAAAAAGAAGTCATACTTATTCCTTATTAGTTTTATTTATTAAAGCTTCGGCCTCTAAGCGCTGACTTTCCGATAGTGGAAAATCTTCCAATTGTGTGCGACGCCGTCTTAAATAAATAAATAAACCTATTGTTGCCCCCAAAAATAAAATAAGTGGGCCAAACCATAACAACAGTGTGGTAGTTTTGAATGGTGGGTTATAAAGAACAAAGTCACCATAACGGGCAACTAAAAAATCGATGATTTCTTCGTCACTTTTATTTGCTTTCATCTGCTCTCGCATTTCTCGCCTTAAATCATTGGCAAAATCAGCACGAGAGCCAGCGAGAGATTCATTTTGGCATACCAGACAACGTAGATTTTCTGATAAGTTAATCAAGCGTTTTTCCAGTACGGGATCTTCTGCAACCGGTACCGCTTCATTAGCAAAGCTAATCAATGGTACCAACGCCACAAAGAGAACAGCAATAAGCTGTTTTATAAATGTAGAATAATGATCAATACGGTTTTGCAATATAAAACTATTTGCTGCTACTTCAAATTTATACATCGAATTTATCCTTGCAACTCTTTTATCAGTGGAAGAATTTTATCTTCCAGCGATTTTACTGTCACAGGTCCAATATGTTTGTAACGTATTATTCCCTGCTTATCAATGATATATGTTTCAGGGACACCATACACGCCATAATCAATACCCACTCTCCCATCGGCATCAACGATACTGATTGTATAAGGGTCACCATATTGCTTAAGCCATTGTATGGCGGTATCTCGCTGATCTTTGTAGTTCAGCCCATATATCGGTACTATTTTTGCTTTCGCTAATTGTACAAGCAAAGGATGCTCATCACGGCAAGCGACACACCAGGAAGCCCAGACATTCAACAACCATACTTTCCCCAGATTATCTTGCGACATTAGAGTTTTATCTGGATCATGCAAATGATGCAGCTGAAATACAGGTGCGGGTTTGTCCACAAGAGGGGACGGTACCTGCCGTGGATTCAATGTCAAGCCAACCCCAAGAAATACAACTAAAACAGAGAATATCGCAAGCGGCAATAAGAACCGGGTCATACTTTTCTTACCTCCGGCACAATAATTGGCTCTGCTTCTGTAGGTGTTGCACCTTTATTACTTTCAGCAGTCGTTTCTGAGGTAATTTCAGTTTTGCTTTTTTTGCGTATGCCGTAACGATAACGACGATCAGTAACAGATAAAACTCCACCTAATGCCATCAAGAAACATCCCAACCATATCCAATCTACAAAAGGCTTATGATAGACACGGACTATCCAGGCATTATTATCTAGAGGTTCACCTAATGCGACGTATAAGTCACGGAATAAACCAGTATCAATGGCAGCTTCAGTCATGGCCATACCCGAAGCATTGTAGGTTCTTTTTTCTGGATATAGCTTCCTAATCTGCTTATCATTCTTCAGAACATCGATATCACCTTCAATTGATTTGTAATTAGGCCCAGTTAAGTTTTTTGTCCCATTAAAACGGAAGGTATATCCGCCAATTGAAACAGTATTACCGATTTCCATACGAACATCTTTTTCAGTTTCATAACCATTGACTAGCGTGACGCCGACGATAAAAACGGCTATACCTAAATGCGCACAATGCATCCCATAGTAGCTACGAGATTGTCGGGATAACTTGCTAAATAACCCACTCTCCCCACTGTTTTGTAAACGGTGTTTGATATTGACAAAAATGCTGGCAATAATCCAGAAAGCTAATAACAAACCAAAGCTAACAAGCGGTTTCCATTCACTCATCAAAAAAGGCGCGATTAATGCGGAAACTAAACTCACGGCAAAAGCCCAGCGCAAACGAATTGCCAGGGACGGTAAACTTGCTTGTTTCCATTTGGCAATGGGTCCCACTCCAATCAGAAAAACAGCGGGTGCCATTAACGGTACAAAGATAGCCTCAAAATAGGGAGGCCCAACTGATATCTTCCCAAGCCCCAATGCATCAACAAGTAATGGATAAAGTGTGCCCAGCATGACGCTGCCAGCAGCAACCAGCAACAATACATTATTGGCAAGAAGCATGGTCTCGCGCGAAACAAGTTGAAAGCTTCCTCCTAAACCCACTTTGGGTGCCCGCCAGGCAAACAGCGCTAAAGAGAAACCTATTATTACTACCAAATAAACTAGGATGAATATGCCACGTGCAGGATCTGTCGCGAAGGCGTGAACGGATGTAAGCACACCAGAGCGAACCAGGAATGTTCCGAGTAAACTCAATGAAAATGCAATGATTGCAAGCAACACAGTCCAGCTTTTGAAGCTGCCACGTTTTTCCGTAACGGCAAGAGAATGCACGAGGGCGGTACCCACTAACCAAGGCATAAAGGAAGCATTTTCAACTGGATCCCAGAACCACCATCCCCCCCAGCCCAATTCATAATAAGCCCACCAACTACCAATCATAATACCGATAGTCAAGAATACCCATGCAGCCGTTGTCCAAGGCCGCGACCAGCGGGCCCAGGCAGCATCTAACTGGCCACTGAGGAGAGCGGCAATAGCGAACGCAAAGGCTACCGAGAAGCCAACATATCCCATATAAAGCATGGGAGGATGCATTACCATACCAGGGTCTTGAAGCAAGGGGTTCAAATCACTCCCTTCAAACGCTGCCGGTAAAAGACGATCAAATGGATTGGAAGTAAATAGCAAGAATAATATAAATCCCACACTAACCAGACCTAGCACACCTAAAACTCTCGCTACCATATCGTCTGGTAATTGACGACTAAATACACTGACTGCAACTGACCACCCTGCCAACAGCAATACCCATAGCAGCAATGATCCTTCATGCGATCCCCAGGTAGCAGCAAATCGGAAATGCAGCGGCAATTCCGAATTAGAATGAGAAGCTACATTGTGCACAGAAAAATCGTTGTTAACAAAAGAGTAAGCCAAGCAGCCAAATGCAATGGCAATAAATACGAATTGACCTTGTACAACCGGGCGAGCCAAAGCAATCCATGAAGGAATACCGCGAGCGGCACCAATAAGAGGCAACGTTCCTTGAATCAAAGCTAATAACATCGCAAGTATTAGCGCAAAATTACCAAGTTCTGGAATCATGTTGAAATGCTATCCCTTAAAAAATTATCTGAGATTAAGAAATTGTCGATAAAAGCTTTTTCTTATTGAACTAATGAGGCTTTCTGAGCTTTGGCTGCTTGTTCTAGTGCGCTTGCAGCCTCAGGTGGCATGTAATTTTCATCATGTTTGGCAAGAACTTCATCTGCATAAAAAATACCATCCTCCGTTATTTTCCCTTGTGCTACCACACCCTTACCCTCTTTGAACAAATCAGGTAGTATCCCGGTATATACGACTTTTATTGTTTCTGCAGTATCTGTTACGGCAAAGTTGACAGTCGTGCTACTGCCTTGGCGCTTTAAACTGCCCTCTTCTACAATTCCACCAATTCTAAAATTTTTGCCTATAGGAGCTTCTTTGGCTACAACCTGGCTTGGACTAAAGAAAAAAACCAGATTACTCTGAAAAACATTCAATACTAAAATAGCAGCAAAAGTTAGCGCAGTAACACTTGCGGCGATAATAGCTATTTTTTTATGACGTGGTTTCATTCTTTTTCTCTCTCATATTTAATTCGTTTCTCTGACCAGGATATTGTTGCAAAGTTCGCTGGCGATTTAATAAAATCCAAATTTCGCCTGCGATACAAATAAACGATACCAGATATGAGCCCCAGACATAGAATCCATATCCACCCATTGAAAAAAATTCTGACCAGCTGTTCCAATTCATCGTGTCATTCCCTTTAATTCTGCTACCCATGCTGTATGACGCTCACGCTCCAATATAATAGTGCGCGCTCGCATCAATATCATGGCAATGGAGTACATCCATGCGGCAAGTGCCATAATTAACATTCCTGCAAGCATTGCTGTAGCCATTTTGGGTGATTGAGCAATACTGACGGAGGCGCCTTGATGTAATGTATTCCACCATTGAACTGAGAAATAAATAATAGGTATATTAACTACCCCTACTAATGCGATAATTGCACCAGCTTTATCTGCTCGCCGTGGATCATCAATAGCTGCCTGGAGCGACATAAATCCAATATAAAGAAAAAATAAGATTAATTCTGAAGTAAGTCGAGCATCCCATACCCACCATGTTCCCCACATTGGCTTACCCCACCACGCTCCTGTCCATAATGCAATAAAGGTGAACATGGCTCCTGTTGGCGCGATAGCTGTCGCCATCATCGATGAAAGACGCGTATTAAAAGCAAGACCAACTCCCGCCCAAAATGCCATAACTACATAGAGAAACATTGACATCCAGGCAGCTGGCACGTGAATAAAAATAATACGATACGCTTCACCTTGTTGAAAATCAGTCGGTGCTACAAAAAAACCAATATAAAGACCAATAATTAACAACGCTATAGCGGCAATAGAAAAATACGGAATCATTTTACCTGCCAGAAAATAAAAACTTGCAGGTGAAGCATATTTATACCAGTTTATCGACATATTAGATTTTTGTTTATAAGTTTTTAGTTGAATGTTATTCCATTGAAATCCTGAGGGAGGCTGCTGTTGCCCACGGCGCAAAAACTAAGGATACGAGCAAGAAAGCACCAAGTAATGAGAAATGCGCCTCGAATCCCAGGCCTGCGGTACTGGCTTCGACTGCGCCCGCTCCAAAAATAAGAACAGGAATATATAAAGGCAGTACTAATAAGGATACTAATACCCCGCCTCCTCTTAGCCCTAAAGTAAGCGCCGCACCTATAGCACCAATTAAACTCAGTATAGGAGTGCCCAATAATAATGATAATGTCAATACTACCAGCGCGCTGAAAGGTAAATCATATTGAATACCCAATACTGGAGCCATCAATACGAGTGGAACTCCTGTGATTAGCCAGTGTGACAACATTTTTCCTAGCACTAATAACGACAAGGATGTGGGTGAAAGCAATATCTGCTCTAGCGTTCCATCTAGATAATCGTTAGAGAACATACGTCCAAGTGAAAGCATTGACGCTAATAATGCCGCAACCCATACAATTCCCGGAGCCATGATGCGAAGTGTATTCATTTCTGGCCCCACCCCAAGTGGAAACAGACTTACTACAATAATAAAGAAAAATAATGTCGTTAATACATCAGCCTGCCGGCGCATGGCCAATAATAGATCTCGCCGAATTACCCAAGTCAACATATCAAGAAAGGTATAATTGATGCGTTACGGTAGCTCTAATATCAATTTCCTGATGCGTTGTCAGTATCACCATACCATCTTGAGCCAAATATTGCTCTATTATATTTTTAATGAATTCAATTGCGGACACATCCAATGCAGTTAAAGGTTCATCTAATATCCATAGCTTTGTATTCACTAATATCAAACGCGCCAATGCGACTCTCCGTTTTTGGCCTTGCGATAATACCTTAGCTAATAAGGTTTCACGTTCTTCTAAGCCGATTTTCTGCAAGGCTTGATAGGCTATCTTTTCATCAATGTCTACCCCAGCAAGCGCGCTTGTAATACGTAAATTTTCAATAGCGGTCAACTCATCTTTTACACCGCTCAAATGACCTAAATAGGTGATCATACTAAAATAATCTGCACCTAGAGATCGAATACTGGTGCCATTCCAATTAATCTCTCCTGAACTTGGAACAGTCAATCCGCATAACATTCTTAATAAGCTTGTCTTACCACTACCATTAGGCCCACGCACCTGCATCAATTCGCCAGGTTTGATAGAAAAATTGATTCCACTGAATAATACGCGATCGCCGCGCGCGCATTCCAGATTGCTGCCTTGCAACATAGTTAGCAATTAATTAAAACTAAATATTATAGCGTACTGAAATACCTTTGACACTTTGTGTTATGGAAAAAAATCCGGAAAATAATTGAACCTAAAACTAAAACTGCTTTTTTAGACTGCAAATACTCTTCATTTTATTACTTATAACTCCATACAGTTAGAAAATCATATTACTTAATAATATAATTTTCTAAATCTTATTCGATATAAGCCTTTTAGGCGCGATTGCTCCAGTTTCTGTTATTTCCCCTACCCCAAAAAATAATCCACTACTATCATATAGTTTAACGCGGGTTCCGCCTGACAAATCAATTTTATGTTTATTCCTTATCCATTGCCCTTGACATAAAAATAAAGATTCTGCTTCATTGAGCGTAATGGAGGGAAAATTCTGTAGGAGGCTATCTATAGGATATAAATAAGCATCATACTCAGAGGAGAAAGCACCCTGAAATTGATCGAGCTGATAAGCTTGTTGCAACCTAAAATTCCCAACCTGACTACGGCATAAACTTGTAAGATATGCCCCCCCCCATCCCAATGCCTTACCGATATCTTCAGCCAATGTACGTATATAGGTTCCTGTTCCACAATGAACCACAAGCGACATTTCATCCCCCATCCATGAGTCCAGATATAAATCATAGATAACAATATCCCGACTTTTTCTTTCAACTTCTTTACCCTTTCGCGCATAGTGATATAAAGGTTTCCCGTTAAATTTCAGTGCACTATACATAGGAGGTGTTTGTTTAACGTGCCCTTTAAAAGTCTGCAAAACTTCTTGTACTTGCAATAAACTCAGTTTTTCGTGATTCAACTTTGCGCTTACTGCTGCAATTATCTCCCCTTCTGCGTCGCCAGTAGAACTGAGATAACCCAGCTTCAGTGTGGCGTGATAGGTTTTATCTGCGTTCAATAACATGGCTGAGAATTTTGTGGCTTCGCCCAAGCAAATAGGCAGTAGACCAGAAGCCATGGGATCAAGTGTGCCAGTATGACCTGCCTTTGTAGCGCCGAAAAAACGCTTGATGATTTGTAGCGATTGATTAGATGTTAAACCAGAGGGTTTATTGAGTAATAAAACACCACTAATATTACGTTTAATAAGTTAACTTCCTGTAAGCTTTGAAAAAATTGTATAAGGTAAATAAGTTACAGCAATAGCTAATCTTATTTACCTACTTTTCTCAAAAGTAAATATTTTATAGTTAAATTTCTTATGTAATTTATTGAGTTAAAAAATAAATTGGACGGAGGCTATCATACCAAGTGAAAGAGTATTGGCTAGATTTTGCCTGTTGCTTTATCTATTAATTGTGAAAGATATAATCCACGTTCAACTGATTCATCATAAATAAAATGAAGCTGAGGAATTACTCTCAATCTAATTCTGCTTGATAATTGGCTACGCAGGAATCCACTGGCATGTTGTAAACCTTCCTCAATCGCAACCCTATCTTCTTTATTACCAAGACTTGTATAATAAATTTTGGCATGTGAGTAATCACGTGTTACCTCTACACCAGTAATAGTGATCCTTCCTACTCGTGGATCTTTAACTTCGGTTTCAATCAGTACAGCTAATTCACGCTGTATCTGATCAGCAACACGCTGTGTTCGAGAATAATCTTTAGGCATGACATTTATTTCTGGTGTTATAAAACACGTGCTGTTTCAATAACTTCATATATCTCTAGCTGGTCACCAACTTGGATATCATTAAAATTCTTAAGTGAAAGTCCGCATTCAAACCCTGCCTTTACCTCCTTCACATCTTCTTTAAAGCGCTTCAAAGAATCAAGACTACCACTATGAATTACCACACCATCACGCAAGACTCGCACAAGAGAGTCACGTTTTACTACACCATCCAAAACATAACAGCCAGCTACCGTACCTACCTTTGAAATACGGTATATCTCGCGGATATCAACCAAGCCAATAATGCTTTCTTTACGTTCTGGCATCATCATGCCAGAAAGCGCTTTTTTAATCTCATCAACAGCATCATAAATCACGTTATAATAGTGTACATCAATACCTGTTGAAGCAATTAACTTACGAGCACTTGCATCAGCACGAGTATTAAAACCAATTGCGACAGCTTTAGATGCAAGGGCTAAATTAATATCAGACTCAATAATTGCACCTACACCACTATGAATAATATTGATTTTCACTTCATCGGTGGTAAGCTTCTGCAAAGCATATGACAATGCTTCACACGAACCCTGCACATCTGCTTTAATAATAAGATTGAGTATTTTGGCCCCTTCTTTCTGACCAAAAACATCTTCCATCTTCGCAATTTGCCGTTTATCAAGCTTCACATCACGGAATTTACCTTGGCGAAACAATGCAATTTCGCGTGCTTTACGTTCATCTTCTAGCGCTATCACTGTTTCACCTGCTATCGGCACATCAGATAACCCTTGAATTTCTACTGGTATAGATGTTCCAGCTTCTTCAATTGGGCTACCTTTTTCATCCAGCATCGCCCGTACTCTTCCAAATACAGCACCAGCCAATAAAACATCACCACGTCTTAACGTACCAGATTGCACTAATATAGTAGCAACTGGGCCACGTCCTTTATCCAAGCGTGACTCGATGACTACTCCTTTTGCAGGCGCATTTCTGACTGCTTTAAGTTCTAAAACCTCTGCTTGCAATAAAATGCTTTCAAGAAGCTCATCAATGCCTTGCCCGGTTTTAGCTGAAACAGGTGCAAATATGGTTTCTCCTCCCCAATCTTCTGACACAACCCCTTGATTTGAGAGTTCTTGCTTAATACGTTCAAAATTTGCCTCAGGTTTATCTATTTTATTAACAGCGACCACAATAGGAATATTTGCTGCCTTAGCATGATGAATAGCTTCTATAGTTTGAGGCATTACGCCATCATCAGCTGCGACCACAAGAACTACAAGATCGGTAATTTTGGCGCCTCGTGCACGCATTGCAGTAAATGCTTCATGCCCCGGTGTATCAAGAAAAGTAATCATCCCATGGGAGGTTTCCACATGGTAGGCTCCGATATGCTGTGTAATTCCCCCAGCTTCACCACCTGCCACACGTGTTCTACGAATATAATCTAATAGTGAGGTTTTTCCGTGATCAACATGCCCCATTACCGTTACTACCGGTGCACGAGGCTCCATCTCCAGTTCGGACACGGGTGTTTTAATTTCTTCAAGAAAAGATTCCGGACTATCAGGTGCCGCATATTTTGCAATATGACCCATTTCTTCAACTACGATCATGGCCGTATCTTGATCCAGCATCTGATTGATTGTTACCATAGTACCCATTTTCATCAGCACTTTGATAACTTCAGCCGCTTTTACTGACATCTTTTGTGCAAGTGCAGCAACAGATATAGTTTCTGGTACCAAAATTTCATACACGACTGGCTCGGTAGGGGCAGAAAACCCGTGCTGTATTTGCGCCTCAATTAAATTTGATTTACCATGCTGCTTATCTTTGCGAACACGCCAACCTTGATTGCCAGATACATCACCGCGTATTTTAGCTTCGCGTTTTTTGCCAACCTCATCTTTCCATAACTCTTCTTGTTTAGCTGGTTTTTTCTTCTTCTCTGTTTTATCTTCAGCTTTAACAGCAGGTTTAGGCTGTGCACTTTCAGCTAGTTCCTGTTCAGCTTTAACAACAGGCTTGTGCTCGGCACTCTCAGCTAATTCCTGTTCTGACTGGGGTGCGGGTATTTGAGTTGGCACCTCTTCCGTGATAGATGGTGGAGTTGGCTCTTCTTTTTTTGGAATTAATTCTTCTTTTTTGGGTTCTTTTTTAACTTCAGCAATGATATTTCTTCTTTTTTCCTGCTTTTCTTTAAGCTCGGCTGCTTGACGGGCAATTAATTCAGCTTGTTTTAATGCTTCCTGCTCACGTAAGGCTTGTTCCGCTGCATCAATTATTGGTTTTCGGGTAGATGCTGATGGAATAACAGGGGCTGAAGTAGTCGCCGCTTCAAGTACTACCTCTTTTTCAACCTCTTGCTCAGTTGGCTTAGTGAGCACACGCTTTTTTCGGACTTTGACTTCAATAGTCCGAGCTTTACCAGTTCCATCCGACTGTCGTATTTCAGTAGTTTCCCTCCGAGTCAACGTGATCTTCTTCTTGGATTCAATCGAGCCGTGTACTCTACGAAGATAGTCAAGCAGCTGTGTTTTATCTTTTTCTGTCAAAATATCCCTTATCGATTGCTTCTTGACGCCTGCAGCCAGAAGCTGGTCAAGTAACGCTTCTGGCAACACATCCAGTTCATTGGCAAATTTTTCTACAGTCATTTGAGTCATCAGCAACCTTTTTACTCTAAATTCATTTCAAAAACGCAAATCTTATTTTGGTTTTAATCTTATGTTATTGGTATTGACAGTTAAAATTTCAAGCTCAAAGCAAAACGATCGATATAAATATATTCTAATTAAACCACGGTTCTCGCGCTTTTATAATAAGCATATTAGCACGTTCAATATCGATCCCTGTCATTTCGACTAAATCATCTGCGGCAAGATCAGCAAGCTCCTCTTGAGTGTTAATACCTTTGGCAGCTAACTCACGAACTAGTTGCATATCCATGCCTTCCAGTGAAAGTAGTCCTCCAGATATGTGTTCAAATTTTCCTTCGCTAGCAATCGCATCAGTTAAAAGAGTATTACGTGCCTGATTGCGTAGTTTATTAATCGTTTCTTCATCAAGCGCTTCTATTTCAAGCATTTCATTAAGCGGGATGTAAGCAATTTCTTCTAGTGTAGAAAAGCCTTCCTCTACCAGAATATCCGCTACTTCTTCATCAACACCAAGTTTTTCCATGAACAGCTTACATATCCTAGAGGTTTCTTCTTCATTCTTTTTCTGTGATTCCTCTACTGTCATGATATTGAGATTCCAACCCGTTAATTCTGACGCGAGGCGTACATTTTGCCCCCCGCGGCCGATTGCTTGCGCGAGATTTTCTTCATCGACAATAATATCCATACTATGTTTATCTTCATCGACCATAATGCTGCTGATCTCGGCAGGTGCAAGCGCATTAACGACAAAAGTAGCCGGATTTTCCGACCATAATATAATATCAATTCGCTCCCCCGCCAACTCGCTTATCACAGCCTGCACTCTAGAACCTCGCATACCCACGCAAGTTCCAATTGGATCAATGCGTGGATCAGTTGATTTAACGGCTATTTTAGCGCGTGAGCCAGGATCTCTTGCTGCCATTTTAATTTCTAATAATCCTTCTTCAATTTCAGGTACTTCTAATTGAAATAATTTAATCAAGAATTCAGGAGAAGTACGTGATAAAACTAATTGAGGCCCTTTTGTTAAGCGATCAACTCTAAGCAAATATGCGCGAACGCGGTCTCCAACCCTCAAATTCTCTTTGGGAACCATTTGATCACGAGGAAGAATAGCCTCAATTCTTCCTGATTCCACAATAGCATTGCCACGCTCCATGCGCTTAATAGTGCCGGCAATCAAATACTCTTTACGTTCAAGAAAATCATTCAGATTCTGTTCTCGTTCTGCGTCACGAATTCTCTGAAAGATGACTTGTTTAGCTGCTTGAGCACCAATACGATCAAATTCTATTGCCTTTAAAGGTTCTTCGATGTGGTCCCCTAATTTAATATCAGCATCATACTGTAATGCTTCGCTTAAAGAAATTTGCCGTGCAGGGTTCTCTACAGCATCATCAGCAACCACTAGTTTGTTACGAAAACACCGATAATTTCCAGTTTCCCGCTCAATGACAACTTGCACATCCATATCTTCATGAAAATGTTTCTTTGTGGCGGACGCAAGCGCCATTTCTAAGGCAGTAAAAACGATTGCTTTATCAACATTTTTTTCATGTGCCAAGGCATCTACTAATAGCAAAATCTCGCGGCTCATATTCCTCCAGCCAATTTTTTATGCATCTATAGTTATAGTTCCGGAACCAACCGAGCTTTTTCTAAATTATCTAATTTAATATGTAGCAATCTTCCTTCAACTTCTAACCCTAATATTCCATCATTGACTTCTCGTATATTTCCAGTAAAGTTTTTTTGACCTTGTAGCGCTATTCGCAATTTAATTTTTATTAACTTCCCAGAAAAGCGGATAAAATCATTTTCCTTTGTCAGAGGTCTGTCTAGACCCGGAGAAGATATCTCAAGTCGATTGTAATCTATCCCTTCCACTGCTAATAATTTATTAAGATGGTTACTAATAGCGACACAATCGTCAATAGAAATACCACCATCCTCTTTATCTACAAATATTCTTAACAATCTACCAGATGCTGATTGCTCCACATCTATCAATTCATAACCCATTCCCGCTAAAATCGGATCTAGTAATTCATATAAGGTCATAGCTTAGCCACAAATAAAAAATGGGCTGAATAAGCCCACCAGACATTATGGTTATTATAACAATATTCAATTGCTAACAAAACAGAATTTTATTTTATGATAATAATTCCAATAAGTTACTGTTAACCCGATGCGCCTTACCCTTTTATTGTTAATATCAATATTTAGTGGGGATAGCAATCTATCGCTCAAAGTGGATTAAAATATGTGTAGATACCAATTTGTGCATAATAATTTCGCCAATAAAGTATACAAAGATATGTAATGTATCTCGTCCTTTTGGATTGATGTAGAACCGATGAGCGTGAAACCAGCGTATCGTGGATGACTAGATTGAATGGCTCACCAGCAAGCATTACTGATCGCCTCAAACAAGGCGCGCCAGCCATAGCCTTCACACACTGCTGCGTTCCAGGATTTGGAAATAGATTGTCTGGCGATGACCCGGACAAGGGTATTGATCGCACGTGTCATCCAGCCTTCAGGAGAAATTAGGCAGCCACACAGCAGATCGATGAGTCACTGCCTTACTTACGCCAAAAAAATCTTGTTTGCAGGTCGGTGATCGCGCAAATTAAAGGTAGCGGCGACTCAAAATTGATTATTATGTAAAAAATAATGGATAGAGCTAAGCAGATCGTTTACCGTCGCACCTTTGTCATAAAGTTGATAGATGCACATCTTGTTTTTTATGATGCCTCTTCTGAGGCGGTTAATGAGTATTAGAGGTGTCTCGCAAATGGCTGCTAAGAAATTACTATTAATAAGAAATTATGATCGATACTGATCTATGTGGAAATTAGAAGAGGTAAGCAGATTAACGTAGCTAGAAGTCGTGTCATACCACCATCGACTTCTAGCCAATATAACGCGTTCAATTAGACCTTTCTTGACCTTTATACTAATCAACAAATGCGCCAAGAGATGATTAGGAAAAATAGAGTATTTTCCCAAACGCGATTAATTAGTATTTGCCGCCCGCTCCAGTAAACCATACGATTAGCCCTACAATTATGAGACCAATGGTTGCACCTGCAACTACTTTAAACAAACCAGCCTCATCTACTCTTCTATTTTCTTCCATATCTTCTTTCTCCTTTTGAAAATTACTCTTTGTTCTTGAAAACCCTAAACTAGGTAGGGTTGCGAAGATTCTACGCATATTTCTTTAGAATGGCAATATTGAAAATGTATAACGTGGGAACGGAATAGATAATATCATTCTTCCACTTTTATGTAAGACATATTGAAATTCATGCGCGGAGTAATTCCATTTCCAAATCAAAAATGACGCGAAGACGAACCGCAGACAGTATCAATCATACGGCAAGGTGAAACCGACAAAGTCAGTTTCGATTTACTATGAAAGAACATAGATAAAAGACAAAATACCCCACCCCATAAAAAGATATGGGCAAGGAAAGATGATTAAAACAAGTACTGCATCATTACGGTGGTACTGCATCATTACGGTGCACATTTACTGTCAAGCGACCAAATTGCCTGCAATCCTGTGATGGAAAACGGCCTTTTCCTAGGTTGCTCTATGGCAACAATTTCGGGTGCGAGTTGGTCTCTTTAAAATGAAACAAGGATGCGAGCAAGCGACATACGCCATTCATGATAGAAAATCTGACAGAATGGCGCACGTACAACTTGCTGTGTGAAAGCACGAAGTGCATGTACCCCAACGGGAAAAAGTTGATGCGGGTATTTTCCTGGACGCGCTACTTCAGAATTTCAATGTAAGACGGTGTGTAAGACGGTGAAGGCACACAAGAGCAACTAGAAATTAACCTTAGGTGCGATATAGACTGTGAATACGTCAACGAACGAAAAGATTTTTGGTCGGAGCTACCCATCTTAAAGACCATGAACATATTCCTCATCTTGGTGATGAAAAAGAAGCGCAACGACAAGCCAAATAAATCCAGACTCTTTGCCTCATTATGCAACAGCAAACCAACCGATTTAATCTAGAAAAAAATCATTAATTGGGCAAATACCGATCAAGTAAATAACCAATACGCTGGCACAAAGACAACGAGCAAACGAATCTGCTCGTTGTTATCATTACTGATTAGCGATTTTTATGGCTTTGCCTGCCTGCTTCCGCATGCTGCTCAGATGTGCCGCCACGAGTAGAGGAAGATGATTTATCTTCATCCTCGGAGTCGCCTTTACCACGTGAATGTCCACCTTTGCGGCCTGCTTCACGCGCTTCTTCCGAGCTAAATTCATGGGCTGTACCTTTTTCATGAGCTGCATGGCCTCCTTTCCTGCCTGCTTCGCGCGCCTCTTCAGAAGTAAACTCATGAGCTGTACCCTTTTCATGAGCCGCATGACCTCCTTTCCTACCCGCTTCGCGTGCTTCCTCCGAAGTAAACTCATGCGCAGTACCCTTCTCGTGAGCTGCATGACCGCCCTTGCTCGCAATTTCACGTTGCTTTTCTTCGTCCATGGAAGCAAAACCACGCTGGCTGGTACCCTTATTGTCCTCATCCTTTCCTTTATTTGAAGGCATAATACCCTCCTATTCGGTAAGTTCAAAAATCCCCCATGATGCGCTTGGGTTCTTTCTCTCCGCTTTGATAACACGAAGAACGATTTTATCGTACTCTTCGAATCTGGTTTTATCTGTGCGCAAGCACACATAAGCCTAAAATTAAAGCTTGAATACAGGATGAGTTATTATCAAGGAAGCAAAAAAGCACTTATTGCCATTCGAGAATAGTCTGCCGCAGTGCATCAAGTGAAGTGGTACCCAAAAACTGTACAGGTTGTTAAGCTCTGGCAGAATTAAAAAGGCGCTTAATAACAATGAGTAAAAAGCGCATACAATATTCGAGCGAATTCAAAGCAAAACTAGCGCTGGCAGCGATACGTGGTGATGAAACTGTCCCCCAATTAGCAGCGCGTTATAATGTACATCCCACGCAGATCAATAGCTGGAAACGGCAACTCATTGAGCAAGCTGCCGAGCTGTTTTGTAAAAATAATACTGCCGCCAATAAGGAGCAGCCTACAACAGATGACCTGCACCGGGTTATTGGTCAATTGGCGGTAGAACGCGATTTTTTAGCAAGAAAGCTCAATCATTAAGTCTTGTAGAACGCAAAGAGATGATTGAGCCCCATGGCAAACTTAGTCAAACTCGTCAATGTCAGCTGCTGGATCTGGCGCGCTCAATTTATTATTATCAACCGCAACCAATCAGTAATGCTGATCTGGTTCTGCTGCGCATGATGGATGAACAGTACTTAAAGACGCCACAATATGGCTCACGCAGTTATGCTACCTGGTTTCAGCGCCAGGGAATCATGTTAGGGCGCAAGAAAGCCTCTTCCTTAATGAAGACACTCGGTATTGTCAGCATAGCTCCAAAACCCAGGACCAGCATCTCAAGCAAACAGCATAAGGTCTATCCTTATCTGCTTAGAGAACTTGTCATTAATAAACCCAATCAGGTTTGGGCTGCCGACATAACCTATGTCCCCATGGAGAAAGGCTTTGGCTATCTGGTTGCCATCATCGACTGGCATTCGCGTAAGGTGTTGAGCTGGCGCTTGTCCAATACCTTGGATACTGACTTTTGTACTCAGGCGCTGGAGGCAGCCATCCAGGATTATGGCTGTCCACAGATCATGAATACCGACCAGGGCGTACAGTTTACCAGCGAAGCATTTACCTCCATACTAAAAGATCATCATATTCAGATCAGCATGGATGGCAAGGGGTGCTACTATGACAACATTTTTGTTGAACGACTTTGGCGGACAGTTAAGTATGAGCTTTTATATACCAGAGAATTCAATAATCTGAAGGAGATAAAGCAGAATTTATCCACATGGTTTGAATGGTACAATCAAGAACGATTTCATCAAAGCCTTGACCGTCTTACGCCTGATGAAATCTACTATAGTGATCCAAGAATTGATCGGGTTGCCTGAACCTGTTTAACTATACATATCAGAGCTGAACTTTCTTTCAGGTTGTCCAGTTACGGGGGTAGATATACCCAGGAGCAGGTGTGCCAGGAAAAAATGTCATAACTTTGATGGCATGAAAATTGCTTGTAACTGGATCAGCTATTGGGAAGCTTCACATGACAGAATGATAGGTTGAATCGCTCTGATAAAATCGGCGTGACGGTAGGAAGCAAAAACCAGCCAAACCCTAAACTACGGTGAAGGGCAGGATACCAGCAATACAGCCAATCATAGCAGGTGCGCTTCTATCATATTAACCGCCGCTTCCCACTTAGAGTGGAATCGTCGCCTTGCGACTCAAACCAGATGGTGAGATGATGAATATTTGTTTTTAGAAATAAAGATAACTCTAGCGGAAATGGGCGGCAACGGAGCGCAGCTTAGTTGATGCCCCATTGATCACATTGTGTTAGAGCTTTCTGCAAACGAAGACACAATATCTTGGGCTTTCCCACAGTTCGCCATATTTTCTCTGCGTTTTCTCTGGTGGATATATTTCATCAAATCCGTCAAGCGCGAACCCAGCATCTACAAGCGCATTAATGTAGTCAGACAATGGCCTATGATGGTAAGGAACACCAGAGATCAAATTATCAGGATCCCTAGTGATGCTAAACGAAACTACCTTCATCATGCGCTTCATGTAGTTGTATTCTTCACCAAAAAACTTTTTATAGGAATTGTAGAAGCATGGATGAGGAATTGAGAAAATAAAATGTGCTTCTTGTGAGAGATGGATAGCTATGGAGTTGAAGAAGCCTGGCATATCTTCAACAACGTGAGCCACCATGTGAGAAAATGCCACATCAAAAGTTTCAGATAGGGGCAGTGTGAAAGATGAGCAATTTTTAAGGATAACATTCTCGCCGCTTAGGACCTCTTGGGCAATCCTGAACATTCCTTCGGAGGGTTCAATTGTGGTGAGAGAAAATCCGTGACCTGAGATTGCCTTCGATAGGTGCCCAGTTCCTGCTCCTACCTCGATAACTCTCTTGGGTTTAAGGGCGCATATTCGCTGGATAAATAAGGGCTTGAAAACCTCGTTAAAGGTGATGTCGGCGCCAGACTCAATTTGAGTTTGTCTGAGGCCTGCCGAAGTGCACCATCTATGCGGCACGGGACAGCTCTTTAGATTTTCGTATTATGTCCTTTGCCATAGCAATAATCTGTGGTCCTGAATTATTGTCAAATATTGTGATTTCATGTTCTGGATGGCTACCTCTAGCAATCGCCAGTTTCTCGGCCCCGCTTCGGCTGCCATCCACAAGAGTAAATCTTGCGTCTGGCGGTACTTTTTCTTTGGTGACATAGAAAATAACGCCAGCATCTACAAGCGGTTTCTTTATATCATCAGCCACTTCGGATGGCGTTATGATTTCTAACGATGTCCCATCCTTAGCCATTTGAATAATGGCATCCTTAATTGGTGCAGACTTTCTTAGCCAAGCAAGGCGATTGCTAACAATCGTTACAGAGCTTCCAGATTTAATAAATCTTTTCATGAACTCAAGAGTCTCACCTTCCTCCTTGTTAATCTCTACCTCTGGAAGGTATTTCAGTCCTTTTTTAACAAATAGTATTACAACGCCGATGACCTCAAATATTACAGCGCTTATAAGTCCCCCCAAATAAGGCAGATCCTTAATTTGCGCATCATTCGTCCACAAATATATAAGAGCACCCAAGACTATAAAGGCGGTAGCCGCGGAGATTGCTAAGAATATGTATATTGCGTGCTTCAGTACATTCTGCATATGCCCTCGTTAGTGGAAGTTCTATGCCGTTCATAACCGGCGACAGCGAAGCAGGTATCCGGTACCGAAGGCGCGTAGCTCATGATTTTGTAGTGTATTTATGTAAAGACAAACTTGGACTTGACCGTTTCCACAGTCTTATTCTCATGGGCAGCAATGATACCCTCATGAATAAAGAATTTGTAGAACTCAATGTCATTTTTATGCATGATTTGTGCTGAGCGTTGGACTAACGCTCAGGCCTTACTGGAATCTGTTGTTATGTCTTGTTTTCAAATATTTCATCCAACCGCGGCGCTGCGGAATACTCATCGTCTTCGGGAATAATGTACCCAGAGTACGGAATCAGATACCCGCAAAAGATGCCAAAGGTGAAGTCATCTGCGAGGTCGCTAGGCGAGAGCGTAGATGGCTCATAAACTACGGCGGCGCTTGGCTCGATTATTCCGACGGCCACGTGTGCTGCTGCCACTAGCTCAGAACAAAAGTATGATTTGCAATCCACTGCAGGGTCAACGGGAGTTTGCTCGAAGAACTCGCGCAGCTTGTCCATTAAATTTTCTTCATGCGCCTTTTTTCTTTCCTCGAAAGTCCGCATGCCGTCGCAATTGAAGCCGGCTTTCCGTGAAATGGCGGCGTCTATGAAGGACTGCAGCTTATTTACTCGACGTGGCGACCAGCAATCGGGCTGACGCAGGACAGCGATATGATCGTATTCATTGAGGAGCTTCTCTATTTCTATTTCTTTGACCCGATGACCACTTGCTTCCGCCGCATATCCTTGCCTGACACAAATCGCAGCATGTACATACTTTGATCCGGTGACTTCTGTAACAGACGCTCCACTGTAGTCACTACGGCAAAGCAACACATCGCCCGGCATGACGTCAGCAACGTTCAAGGTTTTAGGCAAGATAACTTCCTCTGGTTTGCATGAAAGACATAACGACAAAGCTGTGCGGCGCAAACGAGGCATAGCCTAGTTTGTGTCCGAACGAGTGAGGCGCAATCACGCTAGAACTCGTCAACCGTGTCGCGTCGTGGTGGCGGAACAAATATATCGAAGATAAGCGTGCTGCCATCACGACGACCGGATACTGAGCGTTGATCTGAGTCTGCATAGTTAGCGTCATCGCACCCGTAATACGCGGAGAACTCAACGTTATACTCGATATGCACGGAGTCATCTGTCAGCTCAAACTCCGTTATCTGTACGTCATCGACTTGTGCGCGATCATCAGGAAGCTCAAGGTCAAGCGCGGAGTAGAGGTCCTCCACATTATCGTGGAAGTAACCCTCAATCTCATCCTCGTCGAGTTCGTGAGGGATGTCAATCTTTAGTTGCTTGGTTATCAATATCATTTCGCAGCGCCAAACGCCCGCGAAATAGCCGCGAGCTTGCGAGTGTCCTAGTTTACGCTCTTGTTAAATCTATATAGATAGATCGGCATCAAATCCAGCTTTTTTACGAGAGTGTGCATGTGCGATCGCTATACCAACACTTGTTAGCTCAATGCTTTTGAACGCATCTTTTTTACATTGGTGAGGAATTCTTCAATTTCGGCCAATAGCGCCATCTCTAGCACAGATCCAAAAGCAGTCATTCGAGGAATCAGCAGCTAAATATGAGCATCCGCTGTGGCCGAAAACTAGCTATACAACTGGCCTCGAGCGCGGATAATTTCAAGCATAATTTTGTCAAGGACCAAATCAATCGCACTACGCTACTTGATTCTTCTGCTTAATTATGATTATAGCATAAGGAAAAGAATCAAAAAGAATCATCCCACTCTAAATCCTTCCTCCCGACCTACCAGCTGCCCAGCATACCACCGAATAACCTGCTTAATCTTGGCATCCGGAATCCAGCTCTTCTGAATGACAACCCGAGCGAGTTGCTGACGAAGATAAACCACACCGTCATCATTTACCTCAAAATCCCGCTTACGCCATTTTTGTGTTTGTATCCAGCCAATCAACTGCTCATCCACGGTTGGGCGTAACAATTCGATTAAATCCCATGCCAGGCTCGCGCGCCCGTCCATAGCTGCATGCAGGGTTCCAGCAGCGGGATCATAGCCATCAAAGACTAAGGCTCGCTCGATGCGTCCTGCTAATACGGTATAGCCATAATTCAACATGGCATTGACCGGATGAACCGCCTTGCGTCCTGAGCCCGTGAGCGTTGAGCTCCGGTTGGAGAAGGTGCGCCAGTGCTCGGGAAAGTCCCGGTGATGGTCCAGCTCAAAATTCCACTGGTTCCAATACAGATTAGCCGCTCGTCCTTCAGCCTGCCTGAGCATATCCAAGGTTCCTATGCTGGATATATCATTTAAAATCCGCCGGTAAGGCAGCGCTAATGCTGGCTTTACCCGTATGGCCTCGCCGAGTTTTTCCCGCATAATACTGCGCGCAATGGTAAAGGGATTGGCTGTGTACTGTGCCCTGCGCTGAATCGGGCGATGGGGAGAAATGGCCGGTATCAAATTAAGGCAAAGATCTCCTACCAAATCCAGTGTATATAGCCCCACTTTCTGTTGTGCCAGCCATTCGATGGCATCGAGCGTGAGATAGCCTGCATAACCGACAATCACAATAGCCTTGAGGCCATGCACTGCACGAGCCAGCCGCCGAGCGGGTTCCTTAACCGTGCTTGCCGTAGTGCCTGGAAAAATGACCAATTCATCTCGTTCCACTGTAAGACGAGCACCATGACCCGCTAGTGTTAACAAGGCGTTGTCGTTAACCTGACTGTGCCAAAAGCCTTCTGCTTTTTTTAAGGCCTCTCCTATGCATTCCTCCTCATTAAGGGCTCTCTGGCTCGCCTCTTGCTTGCTTACTATCGGCTTCGGTTTAAGGGCGCCTTCGCATGGTGTAGGGATCGGTGCATGGGAGTTAACATCAAGCCGATTCTCACACCATAGCTGATACAGTTCGCGGAATCGCTTATATCGATATCCATCCGGATTCTCCGATAGATAGGTTTGCCACTCCCGTCGTATGGAACTGCCGTCTACTAATCGTTGCCTTACTTCCTCAAAGTTGGGCAACACTCGAACAGGCTGATAAGGTATTTTCTGTTGATAAAGCAGAAGGCGAAGCTCGTTATCGGTTAGCTCAGTCGGCCAAATCTGGCCCGATTCAACAAATTTGCGCACCAGATAGCACGCCGACATATAACCAATACCCAGAGCCTGTCCAATGGCCCGATACGACAGCTTCTCCTTGAATTTGAGGTGAAGTAGCTTGCGTACTTTTTCGATAGGAAGAGGTTTGTTGGCCATGATGAATATCTCCTAAGCTTTTGGCCAATTGATCGGTGGGTCTGCATTATAGGACATGCTGTTTAATACTATACGCTGAAGAGCACTAGAGGCTATTCTACGCAAAGAATCGCCATAATGACGAATTAACACAGCCCATGCCAGAAAGGATCGTTGACGACGATATAAAGCGTCATCCGATAGCGAAGTCCTACCAGTTAAGTCTGGAAATTCAGTTTTGACCAAAACATCAAACACTTGCTGACAGTTCGAAATCAGCGCAATATCGCCCTCGAGCGGTGTTTCAAATTGATTGATTCGCTGATAAAGTTCAATCAAAGTGTTCTCGTCTGTGTGAGCAATGGCGTCTTTGACCTTTTGAGGTGTTAAAAAGCGCGCTAACTCCACAAGCTCGGAATCAGCCACAGTGTTTTTAGTACGCTGCTGTGCTTGTTCGCGCATCTCGCTCGGAATTTCCAGCAGAATTCTACTTAACAAGGGCTCTCCTAACGGCTGATTGTAGGTGAAGAGATGATGTCCAGCAGTTATCAAATTGATTCGCTTGCCACCGCTGCTTTCGAGTATGAGCCGCACATTCTCGACACATGCCTCATCCCATAATTGCTCGACTCCCAACCCTCGTCCTCTTCCTCGCCGACGCGGCTTGGGTAACAGTCCGTTGCGTCGCCAGTATTTCAACTGATCGTGAGAAACGCGCATTCCTGCTCCATGAAGTGTTTCCAGTAACTCTTCGGTAGTCAACTCGTTCATAACAATATATTACAATCGTGCATAAGTGTCGTCAAGCTAGTGTTTTATACATGAATGTAAGTTATTGATTTATAACACTTGACTGTAATAGAAAGAGTGAATAACATAGATTTTAATATATACAGAGAGTAACTTAGAGTTCAACATTATTATGATAAGTACATTATCAAAAGGATTTACAATCGTGCATAGAAATAATTTTCTCCATCGAGTGCCCCGCCGTTACCACTTGGTAAACTTGCTCGTTTCAGAGGAATGGGTGTCATGCTTGAACGAACTCTCGCGCCTGTCTCGGCTTTCGAGTTCTGCAATCTTACGCCATGCTCTTGGTGCTGCATTGAGGCGCTCCCGCCATCACCTCCCTATTAGTCCCGCGACACTGAACAATCCAGGAGGTAAAGCCTTATGATCAAGGGCCACAAGCTTGGCAAACACTACCGCATTGGCTTGAACGTGCCGCACGAGTGGATGAGTCAACTTAGTGACATGTCGGTTAGCTCTGGCATTCCGGTAAGTACCTTGGTGCGTGCACTGATCGGCAAAATATTGAAGCAACCACGCCAGTCACTGCTCGAGGAGTTGTTGACGACAAATTCATTGGATGCCAGGGAAAAGGTAGATCGAGTGGATCACTGTTATCACGATTGCAAAAATAGGTAACCAGCCATGGCTAAACGACGCGGTCGCCCTCGTAAACCATTAGCCCAGCTTTCCCAGGTATATCAGAAACGACTTCGAGCCGGCAAAGCCAAGGGGCTGTCCCGGTCGCAAGCCTATGGCCACCCACGGCAAAAGGAAGTTTCTGCACAGCTCGTACGAGCGTCGGCGCCACCCACACCCAAACTAGCGACCTTAACGAAAAGCTACCGCGTTGCCGAGCGCATGAGGCAAGGTGAGTCTATGACCCACGCTGCGAGGATGGAGGGCATCGGTCTTGCCACACTCAAGCGCTGGATGTCCGGCTTCGGCTTTATCGATTTTGACCCCAATGCCAAGCGGTATAAAGCAGCCGATACCTTGTCCAGCATGGAGGTCTATGTCAAACCAGGCAAACTAGAAAGATTGACCGTCGATCAAACCACAGCATCGCAGCTGGCCGAGTATTTGAATGAGGTCATGAAGGCGATCAGACAAAACGATGCCAGCATGCTGAGGAAATATATGCGAACTGTCATCCATGACGTCAGGGGTAATTCCCACCGTTTAGTCACCGATCTGGACACTTTGATCGCCTTGGAACGAGCGCGCAAGCGCCGCATCGTCGAGAGCCAGAAGGAAGCCGGACGGCAACATCGGATTTCCGAGCGGGTGGAACTGGGCGGCAATCTGGCCTTTTCCTCATGAGCCGGAATAAGACCAAACGCGGTTGGCCAGATACCGCCTGTTGTGAAGACTGCGGGGAATATTTTTGGCCTGTATTGAGAAGGTTTTCCAAAGACGTCTTCCGATGTCATAACTGTGATGATGCTCAGCATAAGCGAGGTCATTGTGGCGCTTGCAGAGGCAACAACATTCCTATTGAGGGGCACCATGTTGAGATGCATCGCAATAATGCTGACTGGATCGTGGATGTTTGTTTGAATTGTCATGCTGAACTAACAGAGCGGCAATTGACATGGAGTACTCAGCAAAGCTCATCGCGAGAGCTTGGGTTAAAGGATATGCAGGAAATTGGAGAACGAAGGAGAAAATGGCGTGAAAGAAACAAACTTACCTATAGAGCCTAAGGTTGTAACGCAAATCTTGAGAGCTTATCCTGAGCAGACAGAAGCTCGCAAAAAGAGGACGCCCAAGCCTGAAAAGAAGACCGAACAAAAGTTATCTTCACGGGCGCAATCTTTGAAAAACACCCAATTGGCAATTGCTGAGAATTTTAAGCCGTATTCAGATTTTGTTTTTGTGTTTGATTGCGAAACCACTGCTGATGTTAAAAATGAATTGCGCTTCGGTTTTGCAAGCGTTTTCGGAATAGAAAAATCTGAGCAGGTTGATCTTTGGGAGTCCCGGCAATTAACTCGGGAACAGCTTGATAAGCCTTGTCGGCATTTTTGTTTTTATCATCCAACGCATCTAAATCCTGATGAGCTGATGCTACTGACGACTTGGGTAGATCGATTTAATTGTGAGAAAGATGAACATCAGCCCCTCATGGTGTTGTTGCCAGTTGCACAATTCGTCAAGCAACAATTTTACTACTGGGTTCATAAAAAGCGCGCATTATGCGTGGGACATAACCTGCCATTCGATCTTTCTCGACTAGCAACAGATTGGGGGCCTGGGGGAAAAGATTATACCAATGGGTTCAAATTTATTTTGTGCGACTGTATTAAGCAATGGCAAGTCAAAAATCCACAAAAGAGAGAGGATTTGCAACCCGATGATTGCCAGTTTCATCCTTACATCCGGATGCGCAAACTGGGACCCAAAAAGGCCAAGTTTGCGTTTCGAATTGTGCGCCAAAACATCGATAACGCTGCTAAGCCTTATGAAGGAGAATTTCTTGATATGGCTACATTGGGTCGTGCCTTACTAGGGCCTGGAGATCTTACTTTGCAGGGTCTTTGTCGTCGTGCGGATGTGCCTGAGTCTGAATGTAAGTTTGATGCTGAGAATCTCCATGGTAAAGAACTCAGTAATCAATATATAAACTATGCTTTTCAGGATGTCCGTGCAACGTTCAGTTTATACCGACGATTACGTGATCTCTACCGGCAACATGATTTAACTACTCCCATCACACGCATTTTTTCTGAGGCATCCTTAGGTAAAGCATATTTTAAAGCGATGGGCGTGCCTCGTTTCCAAGCACAACATCCGGACACCGATTCGCGTTTTTATGGTATAGCCAGCCAAGCCTATTATGGTGGACGATCTGAGGTCATGGTGCGCCTGCGCTCCATGGAGTGCATGATGGTGGATTTCACTTCACAATACCCGTCGGTCAATGCGTTAATGAGAAATCAATCCTTATTGTTGGCAGAAAAAATTGAACGACGCGATAACACGGACTGGGTGAGAGTACTCTTAAAAGATTTATCGCCGGAAACATTATTAGACCCCGCCATATGGCCAAAACTGCGTTCAATGGTTAAGCTGATTCCTCAGGGCGAGATTTTGCCCGTGAGAGCCCGTTTCGCAGGGCCCGCCGATCCCCCTAACATTGCCGTAACGCCTGTTTTTGCTACCGACGCCATTTGGTACACGCTAGCCGATGTCTGCGCAGCGGTGCTGATGAACCCCAGCAAAATTCCAGTAATCGAGCAAGCCTATGAGCTTATTCCACAGGGCATAGTGCCAACTCAGCCTAAATGTATCTTTGGTGATGAAGGTTACGCTATCGATTTGCAGAAAGATGACTTGTTCAAAACCATCATCGAAATGCGCCAGGCAATCAAAACAGAAATAAAATCTCAGAAAAAACAAGATAGCGTATTAAATTACGATCAACAAAAAATTGAAAAACTGGAATCAATGGAACAGGGTTTGAAATTTCTTGCTAATTCGACTAGTTATGGCGTATTAGCTGAATTCATTGAGGAAGATCCTTTCGAAGTGCCGCGGTCTATTCAACTTCATATTGGTCAAGGATTACCTCGTCCGTGCAAAACCACACAATTTGAAACCCCTGGAAAACATTATGCGGGCGAGATCGCAAGTTTCATCACTGGGGGTGGGCGTCTGCTGTTTGCTTTGATTGAACGTCTTGGGCGGGATCGTGGTATCAGCCATGCATTAGGGGATACTGATTCTATGGTATTTATCAGACCCGATAGTATGGAGAGGGAGACCTTTCATCACTACATCGAAGACATCATTACAATGGTCAATCTACTGTCACCTTATAACGCGGGCATTCCACTCTTAAAAAGTGAAGAGGTCAATGTTGTCGATGATGAGCCAGAGCCTTTATATGTTTTGGCTGTTTCAAGCAAGCGCTATGCACTTTATAACAAGCGCTGGAAAGATGATCATGGACAATGGCAAGAAGGTATCAGGCTGCGTAAATGTACTAATCACGGGCTTGGTAGTTATCTTAATCCTCCCGGCTATCGCTCCAAGCTGCCGGTACCTTATGCGAAGGATGACGAGCCCATTTGCACCGCCCGCTGGATCGATGACTTATGGACCATGGCGATTCGCCGAGCCGAGTCAGGCCCCATAAACGATGAGCTTGACATGATCCTCGATGAGGAGATATACGGGTTGCTGGGTGATACACCTGCCATCTCCAAGGAAACCGTTTCGACGTGGGAGGTTTATCAACGGGTCGAAAGCATTCCGGACATCCGTCCCTGCTCGTTCTTTGTGACGCTGCCAGGCATTGAGCCTTGGATGATCCACGAACGGATGCGGCGAACCGGCAAGCCTGTTCAGGTTAAACCAGAGCTAATGGAGGTGGGCTACTACGCGCCGTTTTCCACTGATATGGACGAAATCATGGCGCACCTTACCCGCAAGGATACCCATCAGCACGTTCCTCATGCGCCGACTGCGACCCTGGCGGAAAAGGTGTGGCACTACTTTGCGCATGCCGAACACAAAGCCTATCCACCACAGGGGATTGGCCAACTGCAGAAACAGCCGGTGATGGTCGAAAGCCTTGCTTATTGTGGCAAGGAAACCCAAACGCTTTATAGTTACTCCGAAGATGGGGAATCCAATGGTACGACATTGATGGGTGAGGAAGAGTCGCAAACCTTTGCTATCGAAGATCCTGAGGGTTTGACCATCTGGCTTGATCAGCCGTGTCGAACGCTGTTGAACTCTGGATTAACCCGACAAGAACTTTGTAATGAGCTGGGGATCAGCGATAAAACGTTAAGCAACCTGCTCTCTGGTCAGTCGGTGAGTTATTCTGTCAAGGAGCGATATACCCAGCTGCTGCAACGTTTTGGGCAAGAGCGAAACTTGTTGATATCTGAGAATTTTATCCATTCGAAACAGCAATCGAGTTCTGCCGCGGATGCTCTGAAGGAGTTGATTGAGCAAGGGTGGACGATTGCCAAGCTGGCGCATGCACTCGGTAGAAGTTCTAGGCAGGTGTATCGGTGGCTGGAGGGAGCAAAGTGCAAAGAGGCAATTTGGTGGAAAATTAAGGCTCTTCTGACGTAGGAATGAGATTAAACCGATATGATGGTATGTTATAGCTTCTTGCTTTTCGACAAGAAAGAAGCAATACTGGAACTATCTTTATTAGCCATAAAAAAACAGCTATGACACAGATTCGCATCTTCCTGTCTACTGTTAGCGCAGAGTTCCGCAGTTACCGTGATGCTTTACGGCACGACCTTGAACGTCCTAATGTTACGGTCAAGGTGCAGGAGGACTTCATCGCGACCGGCACCGAGACCTTGGATAAGCTGGATGAATACCTCCAGCAATGCGATGCGGTGATCCATTTGGTCGGCGATATGACCGGCGCCTTGGCACAAGCCCCTTCCTTAGCATTCATCCTGAAGCAGTGCCCAAAACTTGCAGAACGACTGCCACCGCTTCATCCCTTTTTAGAGCCTGGGGCGCAAGCACTTTCCTACACACAGTGGGAGGCGTGGCTGGCATTGTATTACCGCAAGAGATTGATCATTGCCATACCTGAAGCAGGTGCGCCGCGCGACGCGCAATACCAGCCGAACGAGGAACAACGCAAGCAACAGCAGCAGCACCTCGCACGCTTGGCTGCACTCGAGCATTATCCGGAGATCAGGTTCGCTAACCCTGATCGGCTAGCAGTAGAAATACTGCGTTCCAAGCTGCACGATATCCTTGCTCGCGCCGGTGCACTCAAGAAACCCGTCATTCTTCCTATCGCAAGCATTGGTGGGTTATTCAAAGGCCGGGGTGCCTGGCTGGACTACCTAAGCCGGAGCCTGGGTCCTGTTCTTGAAAACGATGAAACACCGGTAGTCACTCGTGTACTGAGCGGCCTTGGCGGTATCGGCAAGACTCGGCTGGCCCTGGAATATGCCTGGCGACGCGGTGAAGATTACATGGCACTGCTCTTTGTCGACGCTAACAGCGTGGAAGCACTGCAACGTAACCTGGCAGCGCTGTGCCATACCTTCAAATTGGAGGAGCAGCGCGAAACTGATGAAAGCAGACAGCGCGATGCTGTGCTCAGTTGGCTGCGTCAGAATCCTGGTTGGCTGATGATCCTGGATAACGTGGACACGGAAGAAGTCGCGAAAGCTGTCGAAGATTTGGTGCCGCAATTGTTTGGTGGACACCTCCTGGTTACCAGCCGGCTAGTAAACTGGAGCGGTAGTAAGTCGGTTTTGCCAGTGGACCTCCTGTCAATCGAGGCAGCTATCGAATTCCTGCTGGAGCGTACCGACGGCAAACGTCGCCGGCTAACCGATGATAACGCTCAAGCAAGCATCCTGGCGGAAACACTTGGTTGCCTGGCCCTGGCCCTGGAGCAGGCTGGTGCCTATATATTCCAAAATCGACTCACCCTCAAGGGCTATCTTGAGAAATGGCACAGCCAGAGTGATAGTGTTCTGAGCTGGTACGATTCGCGCCTGATGCAGTATCCTAAAAGTGTCGCCGTGACCTGGCAGACCACCTTCGACCAACTCGGCGAATCCGCCCGGCAATTGCTGCAGCGTCTGGCCTGGCTAAGTCCTGCTCCGATTCCGGAATCTCTGCTCGATGTACGGGTGGTGGAGGGAGAAAGCGAGTCCGATCCACTCACCGCGCTGGCCGAGTTGGAATCCTACTCATTGGTCACTCGCGCCACTGACAGTCCGAGTTTTAGCGTACACCGCCTGGTGCAGGAAATCACTCGGCGCCAATGCGATGATTCAGAACATATCCGCTTGACTGAAACGCTGCGATGGCTGGATGCCGCCTTTGTCGGTGATCCGCAGGATGTACGAAACTGGCCAGTCCTAAACCCACTGCTACCGCACGCCCAGTCAGTAGTTGAGCATGCAGATGCCGCTGGGATCGCCTTGCCTGCAGCTCGACTGATGAATCAGCTGGGGTTGATGTACCTAACCAAGTCGCTGCATGCCGAGGCCGAGCCGCTGATGCGCCGCGCGTTGGCCATTGACGAGGCTAGCTTCGGAGCGGATCACCCCAAAGTCGCCCTGGACCTTAACGACTTGGCAGGACTGCTTCTGGAAACCAATCGCCTAGCTGAGGCTGAGCCGCTGATGCGGCGTGCGTTAGACATTGACGAGGCTAGCTTGGGAGTGGATCATCCCGAAGTCGCCCGCAAGCTCAACAACCTGGCGGGACTGCTTCAATCCACCAACCGCTTGACCGAGGCTGAGCCGCTGGTGCGCCGCGCGCTGGCCATTGACGAAGCTAGCTTCGGAGCGGATCATCCCAACGTCGCCCGCGACCTCGCCAACCTGGCATGCCTGCTTAAGGCCACTAACCGCCTGGCTGAGGCCGAGTCGCTGATGCGGCGTACGCTGGCCATTGACGAGGCCAGCTTCGGGTCAGATCATCCCAACGTTGCCATCCACCTCAACAACCTGGCGCAACTGCTTCAGGACACCAACCACTTGGCTGAGGCCGAGCCGCTGATGCGGCGCGCGCTGGCCATTGACGAGGCTAGCTTCGGAGCGGATCACCCCAAAGTCGCTATTCGCCTCAACAATCTAGCGGGACTGCTTAAGGATACCAACCGCCTGGCTGAGGCTGAGCCGCTGATACGACGCGCGCTGGCCATATTCATCGAAAGTGTAGGTACGGAGTATCCGCACTTCCGCATTGTCATGGAAAACTATATCAGCCTTCTCGTGAAGTTAGGTAGAACGGAAAGTGAAATTAAGGCGAGTCTTGGAGGTCTATTCGGTAAGGGATAATGTCATAGTTGCTTGATCAGAAGTCAGAGTCGAAGCGGCAACGTCTCAATATTACGCGCGGATCTTATCTTCGCCACATTGTTGGTCATGATCGTTCGGTTTGGGTCGCAATACGATGATTCTGCTGGTCGGCCAGCGGCCGTTCGTATGACAGGTAGCGCACCTGTTGTGATTGGCTGCATTGCCGATATTCTTCCCTTCACCGTGATTTAGTATTTGGCTATTTTTACCCCTGTCGTCGCGTTGATTTTTACCAGCGCATGTTGATCTATTATTATGTCAGGCAAAGCTTTTCAGTAGTTCGTTCCATTCCAAAGCAAGCAGCACGCCAACAAAATTGTGACATTTTTTTCCTGCCACACCCATACCTGGGTATATCTACCCCCGGTTGTCCAGTTACAGGGAACCACATCATTCCTTACTATTTTTCTAAACGAGAGCCTGAAAATAGAAAGGCACTTAGCCATGTTATGACTAAGTGCCCGATTTTATTGGTGGCCAAGGGCGGAATCGAACCACCGACACAAGGATTTTCAGTCTCAAAAAATAACCATTTATCATTGTTGATTGTTATTCAATAAATTAACTATTTTCAACATGAATCAATATGTTATGGCTATAATAATGTTGATTTGCATTTATCTTTAATTAAAAAATCTGCTTACAAAACGGTTACAAATCATCAAAACTTCTTACAAACTGGTTACAAATTTGACGCAAGGACTATGTCAAAAATCAAACTGACAGCAGGAAGGATCGCATCTTTTCAATGCCCAATAGACAAACCACAAGCTTTCCTTTGGTGTAATGAAGTATATGGGTTAGGAGTACGAGCCACTCCCAATTCAGAGCGCAAGCGTTATATCTTTCAATCCAAGGTTAAAGGTCAAACAATGCGTGTGACAATTGGCGATGTTTGCATGTGGAGTATTCCAGAGGCACAAGCTGAAGCACGGCGTCTGCAAATTCTAATCGACCAAGGGCATGACCCAAGAGAATTAAAAGCGCAGGAAGAGGCAGCAAAGCAAGCCGAAGCCAAAGCCATAAAATTGAAAGAGAGGCGCGAATCAATAACGGTACAAACTGTGTGGGATGAATATATTGAAGCAAGAAGGCCATTTTGGTCTGAGCTTCATTATCGTGACCATACTAAAGTCATGCACCCGGGCGGAAAAGCACGGAGCCGTAGTTCTGAATTAACTGTACCTGGTTCGCTTGCTTCGTTAGCAAATCTGAGACTTATTGATCTAACAGCGCAACGAATAGAAGAGTGGGCTAAAACAGAGGCTATTAAGAGGCCAACCCGCACTCGCTTATCAGTGCGGCTATTGAGAGCCTTTCTTTTCTGGTGTGGCAAACATTTTGTCTATCAAGAGATAGTCACAACTAATCCGGCGCAAAATCGGAGTATCAAAGAAATAACAGGCAAGCCAAAAGCAAAAAACGATGTGCTCCAACGTGAGCAACTGCCCGCATGGTTTAAATCAGTTCAGCAAATTCAAAATCCTGTCATTAGCGTATATCTGCAATCCCTTTTATTGACTGGTGCACGTCGTGAAGAGTTAGCGCAGCTTCGATGGGAAGATTGTGACTTTCAATGGAAAAGCTTAACTATTCGGGACAAAGTAGACGGCCAAAGAGTCATACCATTAACGCCTTATGTATCACATCTATTAAGTCAGTTACCGCGTCGTAATCAATGGGTATTTAGCAGCCCTACCGCAACTAGTGGACGGCTAACTGAACCTGCTATAGCGCATAGAAAAGCATGTGTTATAGCAGGCGTGGATTTGACTATCCATGGGCTGCGACGATCATTCGCTACTTTGTCAGAATGGGTGGAAATGCCCGCAGGCATCGCAGCCCAAATTCAAGGACACAAACCAAGTGGAGTAAGGGAGAAGAATTACATACGGCGCCCACTCGATTTACTGAGAATGTGGCATGTCAAAATTGAAGCCTGGATATTGCAAGAGGCCGGAATTGAATTTACATCAACTAAAGCAAGTTTGCGAATAATGAACCGATAGAACCAATTATTCAAGCATCATTGATTTATATTATCATGTGTTGATATGTGTTAATTAACAGTATACGATTCAACAATGATTAAAGCTTTTCGCATGTTAGGAAAATAAACATGAGCAGAATGCACAATCCAGCCCACCCAGGCGAAGTATTACGCGAATGGCTACCAGAAGAGATGACGGTAACGCAAGCAGCAAAAGAATTGCAAATTTCCCGCGTCACCCTTTCCAAATTGCTGAACGCTAAAGCAGGTATAACGGCTGGTATGGCGCTACGCCTTTCCGCCTGGCTTGGCACAACGCCCGATATTTGGCTAGAAATGCAAACACAGTGGGATTTGTGGCAGGCAAAACAGCAACCTATTCCCAATATCAAACCGCTGGAAAGATTGCCAACATGAACGAGTTAAACCGCCCCCAGTTTGGGACAGAAAAGGCGCTTGAAGGAATACTTATGGATTGGTCTTCGCGCCATGCTTCTACGTTAATTAAATTAAGAGCTCAGGTACTTTGCGATATCAAAGAATTTATACCTGAGGGATATTTTACAAAGAAAAAGAGCATCAATTTACTTGATGGTTGGGCACGAGGTGTTCGTTCTACCAAAGAGAGGATAGTCACTATTAAGAGCGAACCAGAAATTCAAAAAACATGGGGAGATTATGCATTAGAGGTAGGGAATGAACTATTTTACAATCTTCAAGCTACCATCCTTACTCCAAGGCAACTTGCTGCAAGTGAGCTGTTGATGTATCTAGGATTTCACTTTCTAGCGCTTGAAGGTGGCAGCGAACCTTGTATAGATCAGGCAGTAAATAAATTGCATGATTCTATTACAAAGTATTTTGATCACCTTAAAGAGGAAGAAGCCAAACCGTTTCTTCCATTGTTATCAGATGAGCAAAAACAGCCAACACTTAATAGAACAATCAACCCGCCAATAAAAACGAATAAGCTTCGCAGTAATACTCTTGACCCAGCAATAGATAGTGCAATCGCTCAAGCTGGCACTACGATGTTCCCTGCTGTCTATTTGAAATTGAAAGAATTGGCGCTGTCTGAGACCCCGCCGTTCTCAGGGGTTATTAGCGAAGATGGGGCGTTATGCTATACGAATGATCGCAACAAACCAGATAAATTAACTAAAAACGCCTTGGAAAAAAGGCTGAAGCGCCGCAACAACCAGCCAAATAACCTTTAACCGCCATTAAAGAGCATTAGCCGCCGTTAATCGCCAAAGATGGCGGTAAATATATTCAGTTGCTAGACAATGAATCACCTCAATTCAACAAAGAAAGGTGATTCAAAATGCAAACAGCAACAGCAATTAATATTGATGAGCTGGTAAAAAAAGCTTATCCCTCTAACCAGGTTGCCCATTCTGGGGTAACGTCAACAGAAAAAAGTTTCCCTCCCCTCGAAGAAATAACCCGTCCTACTGTAACCACAGAAGAAGCAGCCTATTACCTCAACCGTAAACCGCAGACTATGCGGATATGGGCAATGAACGAGAATGGCTTAATCACTCCACTTAGAATTAATGGCCGTCTAGCATGGCCAGTAAAAGAAATTAAGCGCGTCATGGGCGTTTGACCTGTTCAGCAAGCAGCAGCAACCCACACCAAGCAGCATAAACTCAAATAATCAGGAGATAAAACAATGGCCGGATATTCCGTAGAAATTTTAAAAAAAGCGCTCGCAGATATGAAACGCTTAACCGAACAAGAATCCTTGCTTAAGGTGAAGCATCTTGAAGATATTGCTCTGGAGGCCAGACTGGCAGACCAGTTAGATCGATCAGACGTAGATATCAAAAAAGCCGTCAAAGCAGCAATTAAAGGTGAAATTGACGAAGTAGAAGCTAATCAAAAATACAGTGAGGCTTATGCGACAAAAGACGAATTAAACAAAGTAAGGCAACGGTTAGAGCTGGTACCACAGGTGCAGGATGAACTGCAAAGGGAGATAAGGGATCTTGACCGGAGCATAACTTTCTACAGACGCTGTCTTTGCGATGACATCCAGAAAGCCATTGCAGGTGAACTGGCTGCCAATAACAAAAAGATCATAGAAAAGCTCCTTGTAGCACATGCAGCTATAGCTTGTAGCGGCTATTACACGCCCAATTGGCAAGGACTCGTAGCAAGCGCATTCCCAGCCCCATCAAAACCTGATATTGATGCAGCTATCAAGAAATTCAAAGCTGAGCATGATTTTTGGTAAACAGAGTCAACTTGATATAACGAAATCCCGCCCGTGATATGGGCGGATTCTTTTGTTTAGCCTGGACTGTCTCAGAAATCAAAAAATTCTAGGCATAAACTAACGCTATCCACGTGACAGCGTTTTCCTCTTAATTTCTTAAAATCTTTTAAAGGTAAAAAATCTATGAATTCATTACCAATGATGAGCGCCTCAGAACTGGTGCGACAAGCAGGCGATACAACAGAAACATATTTGAATCGCGCTGTGAGAGCTATTGACGAACGGCTTGGCGATGGCTACGCGTCTAAACATCCTGAATTGGTTGCTGCTTTCATGCAAATTTGTGTGCAAGATTTTGAAATAGCAATACGATTTCTTACGAACCAATCGGGAGGTTGCAATGATTGATGAAATTGCAAAAACCAGCGACAACATTATTTCTGATCGCTTTAGTCGTGCTTGTGACGAAATCGAACGGCGCTTAGGCAAGAAGTGCTTATATGAACACCCTGAACTTATTGGTCAATACATGCTGGCGGATTCTGTGGATTATGCGGCTAGATTACTGGAGCGCTGCTTAATAACTGAACGCGCCATCAATAAAGAATTTTTATTACTCGATCTGCCAATTGATTTTCGGTTAGCTATCTTTCGTTCATGCCGCAGCAACTACGCAAACCTAAGACCAGGCGCAACCGAAGAAGAACGTCATCGCGACTTGCTAGTAATACGTGAAGCTTTGGGGGTGTAGCACATGATCAAGGTTATCAATCAATTCACTGAAGCCATGTGTGCCGCTGGATTGAACCCCATTCGTGGGATTGTACCTGATGGCAAACTACACCGCTTTGCTAGTCAGGATGATAAATCTGGTAAGCGGTCCGGCTGGTATGTTCTGCATCTTGATGACATACCAGCGGGAGCATTTGGTAGCTGGAAGACAGGAGAACACCATACTTGGTGTATCAAATCATCAAACGAGCTATCCCCGGCTGAACAAGAAGCAAACCGCCAGCGATTAGCAGAAATAAAAAAGCAGCGGGAAGCAGAAGAAGCTGCATTGCACGAAACTACACGTAAAAAGGCTAATGCTTTGTGGAGTCGAGCTGGGAATGCTAATAGCAAGCACGCTTATTTAGCTTTAAAGAAAGTTAAACCAATAGGTATTAAGCAACTACGCAGTGCATTGATAATTCCGCTTTGCGATGCTGAGGGTACTTTGCACAGCCTTCAATTCATCTTGCCTGATGGTTCCAAGCGATTCATGACAGGTGGCAGGAAGCGTGCATACTTTGCGACGCTGGGAGAATCGCTAGATACGATTTGCATTTGTGAAGGCTGGGCGACGGGTGCAAGCATTCACCAGGCAACAGGTTACACTGTAACGATTGCTTTTGATGCGGGCAACCTTCTACCTGTAGCGCAAGCTTTACGCAAGAAATACCCTAAAGCAAGGCTGGTGATTTGCGCGGATGATGATTATCGAACGGAAGGAAATCCAGGAGTAACCCAAGCCCGCGAGGCCACGCGGGCAGTGGGTGGTTTACTTGCTATTCCTTATTTTGGTGAGAACCGCCAAGAGAAAGCAACAGACTTTAACGACCTTCATCAGTATAGCGGACTAGACGCGGTACGGCAATCTATCTCGAGCGCGATTGATTTGGCAAGGGATAATAAGTGTACCCAGGTCAGGAATAACGCAACTGACGCGATTCTGACAAGACCACAGCCTTCTGATGAATGGCCGCCCCTGATTCTGCCTGGCACGATTAAATTACCTACTATTCAAGCGAATATTTTGCCTGCATGGGCGGGTGAAATGGCGCAGGCGCTTGCTGCTAACTTACAGGTTAGTGAGAGTGCTGTGATCTTACCTGCCCTATCCTCAATTGCAACCGCGGTTCAGCGTCGCTTTGAAGTTGCGCCGCATGGTGATCAATCTTATTCTGAGCCGCTAAATATATGGACATTAACCATTGCACCCAGTGGAAGCAGGAAAACGCCTGTTCTGAATGCTTTAACCGATCCCCTTAAGCGCTGGGAAAAACTGACAGGTGATCGTATGCGTAGACAGATTGCAGATGTCGAAGCGACACGTAGTGTGATCGAGAAACGGATCGAGAAACTCAAGACAAAGGCGGGGGCAACTGACGATGAGCAGGAACGAAACAAGATTCGTGATGAAATCCGTTCAGAAATTGAGGCCATGCCTGATGAGTTAAAATCGCCAAGGCTAATGACTGGCGATATTACACCCGAGCAATTACAAGTTATGCTTGTTGAGCAACATGAGCGCATGGCGCTTATTTCTGATGAAGCCGGGATATTCCAGATTCTAAGCGGACAATACTCAGGTGGTATTGCGATTCTGGATGTATTCCTTCAAGCATATTCGGGATCGTCAGTGCGAATTGATCGCCGAACAAGACAAGCATTTATGGAAAAGCCTGCACTGACCTTTTGCCTGATGCTACAGCCTGGCATTTTACAGAATGCAGCAAATGACAAGCGGTTTCATGATTCCGGCTTATTGGCGCGGTTCTTATTTACGATTCCACAAAATACGGTAGGTCGTCGTGATGTTAGAAATCTTACCCCTATTCCCGATGATATTAAGCGAGCGTGGCATGATGAATTGCTTAATTTATTGGTCGATGCAGAAAAATTTGCACCAGCACCCAGAATACTTGCTTTTACTCATAAAGCGCGTGAGCTTTGGTTAGATTTCGCCCAGCAAGTTGAAGACGAATTGGGAGAAAATGGCAAACTCCAGCACATTGCTGAATGGGGAGCAAAGCTAGCCGGTAACTGTGCGCGGATTGCTGGCTTAATGCAATTGATTAAGACAGGGAGAAATTCCAATTGCGTTGATGATGACGCAGTAGGCCGTGCGGTTACACTATGCGAGCTTCTGATTGAGCACACAAAGACAGCTTTCCAGTTACTTGGGGCGGATCAAATAGAAGCAGATGCACTCCACGTGATGAAATGGATACAAGCAAGCAGGCTTATTGAATTTAACCGCAGCCAGGCACAAAAAGCACTGGAAGGAAGATTCAGAACAGTCGATAAACTCAAGGTTGCTGCTGAGCGGTTAAGTGAATGGAATGTGCTCTCACCAGAAATGAAACGAATTAACAAAGGTTCGAAGAAACCTTCATTTTACTATCAGGTAAACCCGCAAATATTCGATAATTCTATAAATTCGCTATAAATGTAATTCTAAGTATTTATTTATTATATAAAAATATCATACAGACATAGACCCCCATCGAATTTATAGAATTTATGAAAATAATAGATAAGCTGATATCGCCTTAATAAATTCTTAAATTCGATAAATTCGACAGGGGTATAGGTGTGTAAGCAATTTAGAAAATGGTCAACACAGCAATTAAAGGAGAATCAGATGTCAGGCGACAAGCCAGCTAGAAATAATTAAAAGATGGTTATTCAAGATTGGCGAACCAGAAGAAGGCCATTACCAGGTGATAGACCGATGCAAGGCAGACCATGAAGCGCTGGCCTACTTCTTGCGACATGCGAGAGGCGAGTTTGAATCTAGTCAAACAGCATAGTCAAACAGCAGCAAATTATTAAAAGAGAGGCAAAAGTGGCAGAAATAATTGATATGCAGCAGAGGCAATTGATGAAAGTGTGTGAGTGGTTAAGCGCGATAGGTATTGATGAATCTGAACATTATTACCTGACCGACAGGCTTAAGCAGGATGCAGACGCACGCGGGCGCTATTACTCTACTGCAAAGCGGGAACTTGACAGCAGCAAGACGGCAAGTAGTAACAGGATGTTCTTTTATTAACGTAAAAACTAGGAGTTAAAGAAATGGCAATTAACGTAATCTTTATGGGTGAAGCATTGAAAGAAATTCAAGCATGGGCAACCGCTAAAGGCATGGATGAAAAGTGCCTGAATCATGTTCTTAATTCATGTGAGAAAGATTTAACTGTAGCAACTGGTTATTTGACTGTAGCGCGCGGCGGTGAAAATCTAAATTTTGAGATTTTCCTTGAGCAAGCGAGACAAAACGGTGTAAAGGCTTAAGGTACTTCCGAGAGGTTTCTCCCTTGAGGGTAATGAAATCCGCGTGAATATTTTAGGGTGTGGGGTTTAAACATAGTTAACACATTGTTCTTATTGTAATTGAGCAAAAAGTCATTCGCAAAGTGACTTATAAATGATTGCTCAAAGTATGCTCTGAGCTTCTGTAGAAGCTGCTCTGCTAAATGGCGGCAAAATAAAAACCCTCACTCAGCCAAAATCATAAGGTACTTAGTAAAGTTTAATGGTGCGATAAATGGGCTGCGATTGCGCTAGATCGATTATTTTTCGGCGTGAATGGTTTTTATGTGTCTCCCCTACCCTTTTTTATCCTAAAGTTGCAGAAATAAAAGCCGTTAAAAATATTTCATGATGTAGCATTTGTCATGAACTTCTCGAATGTGAAACAAAACCCTCACTAGGTGCCGCCCCACTTGGTGGGGGTTTTCTAATTCAATGCTTGAAGATAGCAAAAAGATTAAAGTTTCATAAATAGAGGCCGTTTAAAGTATTTCATGATGCAGTACTTATCATGAATCAAACCTAAAGTGCAGAAAAAGTGTTGGAAGCCCCGCCGGATTTTTAGCTGATTCGGTGGGGTTTTCTATTTATGACTGGTCCTCTTTGTATCCCTAGCAATTCAAAGAGCATAAACCACACGCACCTAAATCTTTACACGGGCACTAGAGCTCTGCGTCCGTACCGCACGGATGGCGGTATAAACATGCTTTTCTCTTCATTCATGCGAAGACAGGACAGCTTTCATGCATATAGAGTTGATCCAAAGCTCGCGATACCACTCCTTAGTGCTATAGAGATGCTCATCTTCTTCATCTTCTACCTGGTCATATGCATTTTTAAGCACCTTGGCTTCGGTACTTTCTGCTTTTTTTGCATATTCCCCGATAAGCTGCCAATTCTGGTGGTCTTTGGTCTCCAGCATAACTACGCATTCACAGGCCACAAGCTCAGCAGCTGGAGGATCACCTGCTTCAAGAGCCATCTTCATCAAATTTATCAATGATTCAAGAAAATGACGAGCCACTTTCCGTGCAAGGGTTTCCTCATCAGAATTAAGACCCAGCTTCTGGAAAACGCCCAGCAGGATTTGGTGGTGTTTCTCTGTTTGTTCCAGGTACTCTTCCCACTCCCCCTTTAGGTCTTCTTCTACTACGCAACGAAGCGCCATTTGATAAACTTCGATACCACCTTTTTCTGTTTCCAGGGCTTGGTACAAGAGTTCGTTTTTCTGGTCTTCTTTCATTGAAATTCCTCCTTGCAAATCCAGAGCTTGATACAAGAGTTCGTTTTTCTGGCTTTCTTTCATTGAAATTCCTCCTTGTAAAAATAGCCCCTCTGTCAACCCTAATCTTTCCGTTATACTTAACGGCTGGTGAGGCTTGGTAGTGATTGAACCCTTATAATTGCTCCTCATAATTCTGTCCAATGCTAACGATTAAACTTCCTATTTAATTGATGAGTAACTCTTTATCTATCAAGTATGCTTTACGTGAGTAAAATTTAGGATCCTGACCTTGATTCTAAGTAGTTTCGCTATATGATGTGGTTCCCTGTAACTGGACAACCTGAAAGAAAGTTCAGCTCTGATATGTATAGTTAAACAGGTTCAGGCAACCCGATCAATTCTTGGATCACTATAGTAGATTTCATCAGGCGTAAGACGGTCAAGGCTTTGATGAAATCGTTCTTGATTGTACCATTCAAACCATGTGGATAAATTCTGCTTTATCTCCTTCAGATTATTGAATTCTCTGGTATATAAAAGCTCATACTTAACTGTCCGCCAAAGTCGTTCAACAAAAATGTTGTCATAGTAGCACCCCTTGCCATCCATGCTGATCTGAATATGATGATCTTTTAGTATGGAGGTAAATGCTTCGCTGGTAAACTGTACGCCCTGGTCGGTATTCATGATCTGTGGACAGCCATAATCCTGGATGGCTGCCTCCAGCGCCTGAGTACAAAAGTCAGTATCCAAGGTATTGGACAAGCGCCAGCTCAACACCTTACGCGAATGCCAGTCGATGATGGCAACCAGATAGCCAAAGCCTTTCTCCATGGGGACATAGGTTATGTCGGCAGCCCAAACCTGATTGGGTTTATTAATGACAAGTTCTCTAAGCAGATAAGGATAGACCTTATGCTGTTTGCTTGAGATGCTGGTCCTGGGTTTTGGAGCTATGCTGACAATACCGAGTGTCTTCATTAAGGAAGAGGCTTTCTTGCGCCCTAACATGATTCCCTGGCGCTGAAACCAGGTAGCATAACTGCGTGAGCCATATTGTGGCGTCTTTAAGTACTGTTCATCCATCATGCGCAGCAGAACCAGATCAGCATTACTGATTGGTTGCGGTTGATAATAATAAGTTGAGCGCGCCAGATCCAGCAGCTGACATTGACGAGTTTGACTAAGTTTGCCATGGGGCTCAATCATCTCTTTGCGTTCTACAAGACTTAATGATTGAGCTTTCTTGCTAAAAAATCGCGTTCTACCGCCAATTGACCAATAACCCGGTGCAGGTCATCTGTTGTAGGCTGCTCCTTATTGGCGGCAGTATTATTTTTACAAAACAGCTCGGCAGCTTGCTCAATGAGTTGCCGTTTCCAGCTATTGATCTGCGTGGGATGTACATTATAACGCGCTGCTAATTGGGGGACAGTTTCATCACCACGTATCGCTGCCAGCGCTAGTTTTGCTTTGAATTCGCTCGAATATTGTATGCGCTTTTTACTCATTGTTATTAAGCTCCTTTTTAATTCTGCCAGAGCTTAACAACCTGTACAGTTTTTGGGTACCACTTCAATATGAACCAAATTTCCTTCAGGATGATATGATGTACATCACTCAAGCGGCTAAGTATCTTTAGATATTCGACCCATTTTATTCAGGATGACCGGCTTCTAATTTAACGTTAGTTGACATAAGAAAAGCTGTAAAAGGAACCCGAATTCTCTATGATGAAATTGTTTTAGAAAAGCACTTCATCACAAGAGGAGCCAGATTCCAATGGAAACTATAGCAATTTTTTTGTGCGAGTGACGACTTTTGTAAAAAGCCACTCTTTGAGCAACTCTAGGAGCAAGGTGTGCAGCTCGTTAATATGTAAGTTTGCACTTATAAGCTCATCCGTGGGCAATGGCATAGTCTGAAAAACAACTCAAGAACTACGCTTGAGCGTTTATTTTCTGGTGGGAATGGTTTATATGTGCCCTACTCTTCACTCCTAAAGTTTTCAAGATAAGATCCGCTAGAAGTAATTCATGATGCAGTATTTGTCATGAATCAAACCTAAAATCCAAAAAAGTGTTGGAAGCCCTGCCGGATTTTGTAGCCATCCGGTAGGGTTTTCTTATTTATCAAGCCCATTGATAATTTATAAATAATTGCTCAAAGCATGCTCTTTGTGATTCTGTAACTCAGCCAAGATCATAAGACACTTAGTAAAGGTTAATGATGTGAGAAATGGGCTATGATTGCGCTAGACCGATTATTTTCCTGCGCGAATGGTTTTATGTACCCCTTACCTTTTTTATCCTAAAGCTTCAGAAATAAAAGCCGTTAAGAGTATTTCATGATGTAGCATTTATCATGAATCCATTTAATGTGAAATAAAGCCCTCACTAGGTATCGCCCCACTTGGTGGGGGTTTTCTTATTTATCAAGCCCATTGGTATTGAGTTGTTACAATACATCCTTCAATCAAAATATGCTTTGCCGGTTACTATTATTTGACACACCAGATTAAGAGTAATATAGTGCGTCTCAGGGAGCCTCACAAACTCCAGTACAAAGCGGTCCCGCACTCGAAAGTTATGCGGTTTTTTTGCGCCCACAGTTTTTAACTACCCATAGGTTTATGGTTAGTTCAGATCGAGTCGGGGATAGGCTAATACAACACCCGCAAGGGAAATAGGCCTGGCTGACTTTGTACAGTTGTGAATCCCCGGCACCACTTCAATCACAAAATACAAAGGAGGACATTATGTCCAAGCAAAACAACCTACCCGTAGTATGCACTGATAACACATCCCATCACACCAGAAAAAAACGCGGCAACCATAACAATTTGCCAGCTACTCGCAATACCAGAAGTTATCCCCATAAACCGGAATCATTACCACCCGCCCAAGCAGAACAACTTGTCAAGCAGATAGAAGAAAGGCTGCTCAAATCGCTGGAAGACTACAAGCGTATTGAACCGCCAACATGGACACGTCCAGCATCAAGCTGCAATGAAGGTGATGGCCGCAGTATCGAGGTAGCAAAAAAACTCATCACTGAATTGAAAGTATGGTCAAACATTCTTCCCCGCGATATTGGCTCACCGCTATGGGATGCACTAGATGATCTTAATGGGTTGCTCATTACTGGCTGGACTGAAGTGGATGAAGCGTTGCTTCACATAAGCGTTGGTACTAACTACCTGAGACGCTGGATGGGTAGGAAAGGCCGTGTAGGTAACGCAGGGTAGGAGGATAAAAGGATGCGTCAAACGGACAATATCTTTTCCATGCTGCCTATAGAAGTGTTCATGGATGACAGGCTAAGCAAAACCGAGCTGCGTGTCCTTGGCGCTATCCTTTCCTTTAGAAATAAGGACACAAATCTTTGCTGGCCATCCAGAGAGCAAATTTCCGAAAGGTGCGGTCTGCCTTTATGCAAAATCTCAACGGCCACAACAAGTCTCGTTGAGCTGGGCTGGCTAAAAAAACAAGGCAATGGCGGAAAGTCAATGCATTGCCATTACAGCTTAACGGTGCCTGAAATCCCAATCAAAAAGGTTACTAATTCAGAAACGGTTACTGATTCAGAAACGGTTACCGATCACGAAACCGTTACTAATTCGGTAACGGTTACTGATTCGGTAATTCAAACGGTTACCGATTCAGTAACTCAAACGGTTACCGATTCGGTAAGGGGCAAAAAACAGACCATAGAACATACCAATAAACAGACCAATAAAGAAAAAACAAATAAAAAAGAAAAGAAAGAAAAATTCACTATCGACAGACCTGATGACATCCCTGAACAGGTTTGGAATGACTATCTGATTTTACGAAAACAATTCAAAGCACCTCTCACAGATACCGGTCTGAATGCTCTGAGGAAGGAGGCAGCCAAAGCAAAAATCAGTATTGCTGATGTTTTAGAAATCTGCTGCCAAAACGGCTGGAAAAGCTTTAAAGCCGAATGGCTGCAAAGAGAGCAAGCACCTCCTACAAAATCATCCAATCAGAAATTCAACCCAATGGACTACATCAACGGCGGCGATGGATATGGAAACCAACGAGAGCAAGGCAGAACGATCGATATCGAAGGCGAACTGGTCAATGAAGAGACAATCAGGAAAGTCAGCTATTGAGATGCTTTTTGAAAAGCTGGCTTTTTATTACCCGGGCAAGTGGCAGCAATGTTTCAAGTCTGAAGCTGAGTTAAAAAACTGGATGATCGGATGGGCTGAAGAGTTGGAGGAGAGAAAGGTTACTTTTGATGAAGCAAAGCTCGGTCTTGGTCAATGCATTAAGCTATACAAAGACTGGCCACCAACCTTCCCGCAATTTCTGGAAGCATGCCGACCTTCACTAGACTACGAAGCTGCTTTTCATGAGGCAATCGAGCAAATGCACCTACGTGGTGAAGGTCGCGATGAATGGTCAAATCCAGCCATCTATCACGCAGCAGTGAGAATCGGTATGGATATGAACAATCCTTACGCTTACCTCAAAACTCGCTGGAAAACAGAGCTTGATAAAGCGATTTATGACGTGTCAGCAGGTAATTTGCCGTCTGTGATTGAGAAACGAGTTAATCCATCAGGTTATCTACCTGCACCTAAACGTCAAGATGGGGAATATTCAGAAGCTTATTTGAACGAAAAAGCAAAGCTGGATGAAATATTGAACAGCGAGCCAGCTTGGAGAAAAACGCTACACGAGAAAGGTAAAGACATATCATCGCCACATGCAGGACTTTAGCTTATGTCCGGCTTTGTTCAAAATTTAACAAAAGTTAATGAAGAGATGCGCAGAATGGCCCACCTTAAGCCAGCACTAGCTCGCGTTGAAATATAGCCTTACTGAACGGCAAGCAAGAAAAATTCTGGCTATTGAACAGCAGGATGAGCCAAGACAGATGGGGTTGCTTTAATGATGCCCAAATAAAATAACCCAGTGGGTACTGTAAATATCTCACCGAGTTATTTAGGAATGATAAGGTTACTACAAATCTAGTATTGGCCAAGATAGTAAAAGCTTTAGCTTCTTTTCTCTTTTTGAGGCACTCAAAATTAATAATGCCTCCTAAACATAAAACAAATAGCAGGCGCTCAGGGTTTAATGTTTAGCTTTATGCCTTCTTCTCTATTTGCTTCACGCCTGGATTATTTTTTTACTTTACCTATCGTCTATAGATTTCTCACACCTTATATAAATCTTCGCGCCATCAATATCACACTCTTTAAATTTAAGTAGTGAAAAGCTCTAGATACATGTAGAATAATATTAGTCCAATATTTATTTATTAATTAAACTTTATTATCATATATTTAAATTAATTTTAGACTAAATGAACGATATAGAGACAGATTTATCCCATCTTGCCAGGCTTGCCCTTACAGAAAACACGCAAGATGTACGGTTATTCGTAGCGCGTCTTGTTCGCAAGTATAGAAATATCGAACCAGAACTCGCTGAGCAGATGGATCTACACCTACGCGCCAAGACACATAGCAGCCAAACATCGATGCGTAAAGTATCATCGCATCCTCCTATGTCGGATCGAACTCCACCTGTTGATGATGAATCTCGATTATCCCTTTTAAAGATATTCAAGGGAGAGTCGAGCGAAGATGCTCCTTTGCTAGCTGATGATCTTGCACAAACACTTGAACGATTAATGCAAGAGCGTCATCAGATTGAACGTTTAACTTCACTTGGCTTGCAGCCTACACGGTCCGCCATCTTTGTTGGACAACCCGGACTTGGAAAGACTATAACTGCACAATGGCTTGCATCACAGCTTAATGTTCCTCTTTACATTCTAGATTTAACTGCCGTTATGAGCAGCCTGCTCGGTCGCAGCGGTAGTAATTTACGGGCTGCGCTAGATTTTGCGAAAAGCAGCCCTTGCGTCTTACTATTAGATGAAATTGATGCTATTGCAAAGCGCCGGAATGACGAAAGTGATATCGGCGAATTAAAAAGACTTGTGACGATTATCTTGCAGGAAGTTGACGAATGGCCATCCACCGGCTTGCTGCTGGCAGCAACAAATAATCCTGAACTTATTGATTCAGCTTTATGGAGAAGATTCGATTTAGTTATTGAATTCAAAGCGCCTGATTCTGCCGCAGTAAAAATGGCCATCAAGCGTTTTTTTGGATCAGATTATGCTCGGTTCACGCGCTGGCTCGATATACTCGCTTTTGCCTTCCAAGGACTATCATTCAGTGACATCAAACGAGATATCCAGCGCCTTCGACGTTCTTTAGCGCTAGAAGCAGCTTCCGACACTGAATTGATCGAGGAATTTATTAAGCTGCGTGCCCCAGCTCTTGATCACCAGGGGCGCATTAATTTAGCCGTATTACTAGCCAAGCAGACTCGCCTATCACAACACAACATTTCCAGCATAACTGGCGTGAGCCGTGACACGATCCGAAAATATATCAGTGAGAAGACCCCAAAAACAAAATGAATAACAATAAGGAAGATTAACGCATGAGCACAACCAATTTTCTGATTGGACGCGGTGAATTACTGACGCATGACATCAAGGGACCAAAACGTCCACATAACAAGGCTCAAGCATATACTTTTCAAGAAGCAAAGCAACGGCTTGGCCCGCAATTCTTGGAAACTGCAGCCGCACTAGATACTCTCCCGCCGGAAGCTTGTCCTAGCGATTTTGGTGTAGCTCGTCTAGCCATGAACCCAAGCTATATCGCTCGCTCATTCTTTCCTATGGCGATGCTGCAGTCCGCAGGATTAGCGTCTATTGGCAGCCGCACTGTCAAGCTAACGCCCTATAAATGGACTAGGAAGGGTGCGCCCCAAGAATGCGCAACAACTGAACTGTTCGTCGCTGGCAAGCGGCAAGCATTTCGTCATCTTCAAGAATGGATGGGAGAAATAGAGCCCGAATCTGATGAAGCACTGGATTTGACCCATATCGAGAGGTTCACGGTATTTGCACCTAAAGAGCGAATAGTCAGAGGTGGTAACAAGAAAAATTATTTTTTCGAGATAGGAGTTCATCTATTACCAGAGGGAGATCGCTTATTTGTACAGCAAGCTTTCATGAAATATGCAAAGAATATGAATGTTAAGGTCTATAGTGATTTGAGCTTCACTGTTGGGAGTCTCTGGTTTGTCCCAGTCGAAGGTAAGCACATGGATATCGAGCAGCTTGCTATGTTTGCATTCATACGCGTCATCCGTCCAGTACCCAGGCTGCGTAGTTTTCGACCTATCCAACGCAATAATAGCGTGTCGATCAACTGCAGACTACCGACCGAGCAGCCGCTGTCATCGGAACCGAAGGTTGCTATCCTTGACGGTGGCCTCCCAAAACAACATACAATCAACCCTTGGATACGCTCTTACCGCATTCTTGATGAAAATGCGAAAGACGATGCCGATGGGCCAGCACATGGCTTAGCAGTTACATCGGCATTCCTATTCGGTCCAATCCAACCTAACGGAACCGCATTACGCCCATACTCTTATGTGGATCACTTACGCGTATTAGACGACAGCTCTGATGCTGAAAATCCATTGGAAATGTATCGAACACTAGGTTTTATAGAAGAAGTTTTATTGTCACGCCAGTACCAGTTTATCAATCTCAGCCTCGGCCCAGATCTACCTATCGAGGATACGGATGTTCACGCATGGACCTCCGTCATTGACGATTTATTAAGCGATGGCGACACGCTGATGACAATTGCAGTGGGCAATAATGGTGAGGGAGATCGTCTATCGCGAAATAACAGAGTGCAAGTACCTTCAGATTGCGTCAATGCGATTGCCGTAGGAGCTGCTAACAGTACTGAAAATAACTGGGGCCGTGCGCCATATAGCGCTACCGGACCAGGCCGTAGCCCTGGTGTTGTCAAACCAGATCTTATGGCATTTGGTGGCGATACTTCAAAGTATTTTCATGTATTGGAGTCAAGTAAAAGTCCTACACTTATACCGCAATTAGGAACCAGCTTTGCTTCGCCTTATCTATTACGTAGTGCCGTAGGCATTCGTTCTATACTTGGTTCGGAACTCACACCTTTATCCATCAAAGCGCTATTGGTGCATGCGGCCGATCCCTCTGAATACGACAAGCTGGAAGTAGGCTGGGGTAAAATTCCTGAAGACCTCATGAGTATCATAACTTGCCCAGAAGGAGTGGCACGCGTGGTTTATCAGGGTGAGTTGAAGCCAGGCAAGTATCTGCGCGCGACACTACCACTACCAACTGATGGTTTAAAAGGCAACATTCGTATTAAAGCAACATTCTGCTACGCTTCACCAACAGATCCTCAGGATGCGGCAGCATATACACGAGCAGGCCTTGAGGTTGTTTTTCGTCCTAGTGATGAGAAGATAAAAGGCGGTAAAATCAATGCTGACTCAAAGAGCTTTTTCGATATGAAGAAATACGCGACCGAGGAAGAGCGGCGTTCAGATATGGGTAAGTGGGAAACTGTCTTGCACAACGCGAAAAACATGCGTGGCAGCAGCCTTAATAATCCTGTATTTGACATTCACTACAATGCGCGAGAATCGGGCGGCAAAGCTAGCAGAGCAGAAAAAATTCGTTATGCGTTAATCATTACTATTGAAGCACAAAAGCATACTGACTTGTATAATGAAATTTTACGAGCTTATGCAAAAATACTAGTACCAATACAGCCACAAGTATCTTTGCCTATTCGTGTATAGAATTACGCCTCCTATAATCCTTCGATTAAAAGATTAACCCCAATATCATTTGGCGTTCTCTCCTGAAATTCGCATTACCTGTTAGCTCAATCCGCCCAAAACTTACGGGCGGATTTGCTTCTTTTTATTTCCCCTTTCTCATTGGTCCGCATGTTTCTGTTGAGGAAATCGATGCCTGGCAGACTGAAGATGTTCGATGCTGCATTAATGTTGAAGCTGAAAACGTAGGCTGCAATTATGTGAACAAAGCCGAGCGTCGTCGATGGGAAACGGATAGAGCTTGCAGAATAGAGGCTAAGTGATAAATAGCTTAGTTGGTGATTAATTGAAATCGCAAGCCATGCACTATTAGTGTGTGGCTTATTTACTTGCAGAACATATTATTAAGACAACTCTTTATGAATCTGGTATGCATATCGATAAGGATTTATAGGCCGTTTCTTTGATCGAAGACCAAAATCCCCCTTGATTTCAAAAGTACTTAGCAAACCAGCAACTCCAGCCGCAACTGTAGCAGCAACAAGTCCATATGGCTCGCCCATTTTCCAGCCGGCATATGTGAAAGGCCCAGATTTTACTGGGGTAAGATTAAAAGATGCTTTAATATTTGAAAGGTAAATAGGGAATTGCCATTCTTTTCCTACGACTAATAGATTTGAGCAAGCCTGATCAATCTCTGCAACGCGTTTTTGCAGTGTTAAAGCTCTCTCTGCAGAACCCTCGATCTCAGATACAAAAGATTCGAGCTGGTGTCTTAATAAAATTAGTTCATCTCGACGTCGTTCTTTGAATTCGAGTATTTCAACAAGCGGCACATCGTGTTGTGGTACAGGAATAGCCCTATGTAGCTCAACTAAAACCCCCGCCCCCTCTTCGACTAGATTTTCTTTCAATAAAAACGAATTTTCGCCTTGCGCAAGAGCCCAAGTTCCCGGCTCAGCCGACTCTCGATCTAGGTAAGCTTGGATTTGACTTTTGGCTATACCTTGAGCCATATCCCCGTTAAAGGTGTACTCTGGTCTGCTGAGAATTCCCGCTGATTCAAGAAATTCTTCATCCACATTGCTTCCAAAAAATATAGCTCTGGAAGATGGCCACACAAGTCGATCCCAAAATAGCAGAGCAAATCGAAGCTCCTGTGGATCTAGACTCGAAGATTTAGCGTATAAACGGGTGCCCTCAATCTCAATTGGCGGACTAACAACCAATCCGCGGTATCCTGGATTCTTGGGAATACGACCGAAATTCGGTTCACTCTGTTTTCTTCGCTTTGCTTCGCCCATCGAGCCTACCTAAATTAATTTTATTGTTATTTTCAAGAATGTTGTTATTGATAAAAATTTCCTACTATTTTCCTACACGAAAATCTGAATTTAGAAATGCGGTTACAAAACGGTTACAAATCTTAAGTAATGAAAAAAGGGTTACAAGTCATAAACCTGTAACCCTTTGAATTTATTGGTGGCCAAGGGCGGAATCGAACCACCGACACAAGGATTTTCAGTCCTCTGCTCTACCGACTGAGCTACTTGGCCTTTAGTACAACGAAGCGATATATAATATCTTTCAACTAAAAAAGAATATTATTTTCTTAAACTCATTTTAGCTTTATTTGGATAAGAATGAAATATGGCGCGCCCGGCAGGATTCGAACCCACGACCCCTTGGTTCGTAGCCAAGTACTCTATCCAACTGAGCTACGGGCGCTCCTAGCTTTTATTTTTCTTACAGTTTTTATTATTAGTTAATAGTACAACATTATATCAAAGGTTAATGAAACAGCCTATTAAAGCCAATAGTAAATAATTAAAACTATCTTTCTTTAAAATATTTTCATCAACTATTTTATGCTTTATAACAAGCCGGGCATGATGTTACATTTAACTGCTTTTGTCAAGAAATAGCCTCTTATTCTCAATATTCAATATGCAATAGAACCAATGTATCTTTCCATGAATATGAGTAGATACCCCCAAATTTGCTATGACTTATTCCATTTCTAAATCAAAACGGACTTTGTCGGCTCTACCCTGCCGTATGATTGATACTGTCTGCGGCTCGCCTTCGCGTCATTTTTGATTTAGTAATGAAATTAGGCTTTCGCTCTCGCCCATCTCGATTCTCCCCTTTTATCGTGTATTTGGCGACTAGCGATGACTGAATGAGTGATCCTATGCTCTTATGTAGTATAGAAAAACCAAGGTTAAATCATCTTATTTGGGCTATTAAGAAATGTAGAATACGGTAATATAATTCATCCTCATATGCTTGCCTCTATCGATATACTCGACTTCGTCAAGGGCATCATTGTTCTGCCGCTATAAAAAACAAGATTTTTTGATATGTTAAAGATGGACCAGAATAATCTCGACAATGATAAAATTTGTAATTTGATTTCTCATTGCGAAAAATAAGCAAAAATTTGAATGATCGGAATTTTAATTATCTCTCATGATAAGCTTGGTGAGAGTTTTACTCATTGCGCAGCCCATATTCTGGGAGAAAAACCGCAGCAATTAATATACCAAGCTATTTCCATACAAGATAAGCCTGATGAAGTAGTTGCTCAAGCTAAGGAATTAATTAAAAAACTTGATCAAGGCGATGGTGTATTAGTGATGACAGATATTCTTGGCGCAACTCCCTCTAATATCGCCACTCAGTTGATCCAAACTGGAAAAGTAGAATGCCTTGCAGGAATGAATTTACCCATGTTAGTGCGTGCATTAAATTATCGACATGAGCCACTTTCAGTTGTGGTAGCAAAAGCACTTGCTGGAGGTAAAGAAGGTGTGATGCATATTTTACATGGATGCTGAGATGCTACTTAAAGAAGTGACTATTATCAACAAGCTTGGCCTACATGCACGTGCTTCTGCGAAGCTTACACGCTTAGCAAGTCAATTCCAAAGTGAAGTATGGCTCATACGTAACGGTCGTAGAGTCAATGCAAAAAGTATTATGGGTGTAATGACGCTCGCCGCCAATAAAGGATCCACAGTTGCAATTGAAATAACCGGAGCTGATGAGACTGAGGCCATGCAGGCATTGACTAATCTGATCAATGGTTACTTTGGAGAAGGGGAATGAGTTTTATATTGCATGGTGTAGGTGCATCTGAAGGTATTGCGATCGGGCACGCACACCTTGCTTCTCCAGCCACACTTAATGTGGCTCATTATTTGATTCCCAAAAACCAGATAGACAAAGAAATAACACGATTAAACTGTGCTTTCGCAACAGTACGCGGGGAGATTGAAAAATTACAATCTTCAGCGAATCAAGGACCTACATTTGCTGAATTCAATGCTTTTCTTGAGCTGCATCATATGATACTGGATGATCCCACACTTAGCTCCGCAGCAGTTGAGTGTATCGCTCAAACTCAATGCAATGCAGAATGGGCCGTTACGCAGCAAATGGAAGTATTACTTTCTCAGTTTGAAGAAATTGAAGATGCTTATCTACGAGAACGTAAAACTGATGTCATGCAAGTCGTCGAACGGGTATTGAAAGTTTTATTGGGACATCCAGGTTACATTCCTCCTCCCTTAAAGCATGATGGTAACAGTATTCTGGTAGCACACGATCTAAGTCCAGCAGATGTTATGCAATATAAACAACATCAATTTGCGGCTTTTCTTACCGATTTGGGTGGCGTCACTTCTCATACTGCAATTATAGCTCGCAGTCTGAATATTCCTTCCATAGTAGCGATGCACCATGCGCGCCAGCTTATTTACAATAATGACCATTTAATAGTAGATGGAGGTCAAGGGGTGGTGATTGTCAACCCTGACAAATATGTGCTTGCTGAATATCGTTTAAAACAGAATCATCTGGATCTGGAAAAACGTAAACTCAAACGTCTCAAATCTATCCCTACTATGACACTCGATGGTACATCAATAGAATTACATGCCAATATTGAGCTACCTCAAGATGTTGAACAAGTTAAAGAAAGTGGCGCGACAGGTATTGGGTTGTTCCGCAGTGAATTTCTTTTTCTCAATCGAGATGATTTACCCAGTGAGGATGAGCAGTTTGAGGCTTATTCAACTGTCGCCCAAAATATGCGGGGCTTACCCGTTACCATACGCACATTCGATTTAGGTGCTGACAAGAGTCTTAAAAATAGCTGCCGCTCTGCCATCAATCCAGCGCTGGGATTGCGGGCCATTAGGCTAAGTTTAGCCGAGCAAGCTATGTTTCTAACACAACTGCGTGCCATTTTGAGAGCGTCTGCCTATGGCAAGATTCGCATCCTCATCCCAATGCTTTCAAACGATTACGAGATTAGCCAGACTTTACAACTTCTTAATCATGCTAAACAAAATCTGCAAGATGAAAAAAAACCTTTCGATGAGGAGATTAAGGTAGGTGGAATGATTGAAATCCCAGCAGCAGCACTAAGTCTGGAAATGTTCATGCGTAAACTGGATTTTTTATCCATTGGAACTAATGATTTGATTCAATATACATTGGCTATTGATAGAGCGGATGACACGGTGGCCCATCTCTATGATCCACTGCATCCCTCTGTGCTTTGGCTATTGGCGCGAATTCTTTCTACTGCCAATCGCGCCAATATGCCCATTTCAATTTGTGGCGAGATAGCAGGTGATATCCAATACACTCGCTTACTGTTAGGGTTTGGATTACAGCAGTTCTCCATGTATCCAGCCCATATTCTGCCTGTTAAGCACGAGATTCTAAAAAGCCATTTACCAAGTATCACGCCGATAATCCAAAAAATTCTTAAAACTGATGAATCTGAGAAAATTCATGGATTATTATCAAAATTAAATAACTAATCTTTTTAATTCGAAATAATCACGACTTTATAAACACTTAAGGCTCATAAGTACTTTTGACGATATAATGCTTATTTCACATAAGTTTTAGATAATCTTATACAGAATTTCTTAACGTCTTCTTATATTCATGCATGATTCAGACTCCATTGGTATCGTTGCGCCCCTAAGGATTTTCTTTGACACGCCACTTAGTCTGGAAAGTGGTGCAGTATTGGATAACTACGAGCTAGTTTATGAAACGTATGGTGAATTAAATGCAACCAGATCCAATGCAGTATTAATTTGCCACGCCCTCTCGGGTAATCATCACGTTGCTGGCGTTTATGCTGATAATCCTAAAAATGTAGGTTGGTGGAACAATATGATTGGTCCTGGCAAACCGATCGATACACATAAATTTTTTGTGATTGGGGTAAACAATATAGGGGGCTGCCATGGCTCAACTGGCCCTGCAAGTATCAATAAAAAAACGGATAAGCATTATGGTGCAGATTTTCCCATGGTCACAACGGTAGACTGGGCAGAAACTTATGTGCGATTAGCTGATAAACTTGGCATTGATCAATTTGCTGCTGTGGTGGGTGGCAGTCTTGGTGGCATGTCGGCCATGCAATTAGCCCTTTATGCGCCCGAGAAAGTACGGCACGCGGTTATTATTGCTGCTGCAGCGAAATTAACAGCACAAAATATTGCTTTCAATGATGTGGCACGCCAGGCCATCATTACCGATCCGGATTTTCATGGGGGCGATTATTATTCTCATGGTACATTGCCGCGTAGAGGTCTGCGTCTTGCTCGTATGCTGGGACATATTACCTATTTATCCAATGATTCCATGGCAGAGAAATTCGGACGGGATTTACGGACAGGATCGCTCAGCTTCAATTTTGATGTAGAATTCCAGATCGAGTCTTATTTGCGTTATCAAGGAGATAAATTTGCTGAGCAGTTTGATGCCAACACTTATCTGCTTATGACAAAAGCACTGGATTATTTTGATCCTGCGCGAGATTATGATGATGATTTGAGCGCTGCTTTCCGTTGCGCTAAAGCAAATTTTCTTGTGCTTTCATTTAGCTCTGATTGGCGTTTCTCACCTGAGCGCTCTCGCGCTATTGTCAAAGCTTTACTGGATAATGAACTCAATGTAAGTTATGCAGAAATATTGTCCAGGCATGGTCATGATTCCTTTCTCATGAAAGATGAGCACTATCACCAATTGGTGCGGGCTTATATGAATAAAATCGATATTTAATCTTTGCACAGTGTTTTCATGGCTAAGCTATTTTCCTCTCTTACTTTATCAAGACCCGATTTTGCTACCATTGCTGCTTGGATCAGACCAGAATCGAGAGTACTTGATCTTGGATGCGGTGATGGCACGCTGCTGCAGTATTTGCAGGAAACGCTCGGCGTACATGGTTATGGCGTGGAAATTGATGATGCCAATATCCTGGCCTGCCTCAACAATGGGGTCAACGTCGTTCAGAGTGATTTAGAATCAGGTTTATCAGGTTTCGAATCTGATTCGTTTGATTACGTCATTTTGTCGCAAACTCTGCAAGCGATGAGGCACACGGAAAAAATTATTCAGGAAATGCTCCGTGCGGGCAAAGAAGGTATCGTCACCTTCCCTAATTTTGGCCACTGGAAGAATAGATTACAAGTTTCATTGGGTCATATGCCGGTATCACAAAATCTACCGTATGAATGGTTTGATACCCCCAATGTTCACTTATGCACACTAAGTGATTTTGAGCAGTTTTGCCACCAACATGGTGTGCATATCTTAGAGCGGCGAGTCATGAGCGGTAACCGGCAAATTAATCTTGCTCCTAATTTTTTCGGGATGCTTGCATTTTATCGCTTTACCCGAAGGTAATTTTCTCAGCACGATTTTCCACCTTATTATTGGTAGATAGTGCCAGTCCGAAAACCCCATTTTTTCACCAGTAATCTGCTTAATTTTTAAGTGCCTTTGTAAAAATGCAACGAAACCATACATCCAAAAAAGCCTCTGATTGTATTTTTGTGAGGCATGGCATGAAAAATACGGTTTCTACCCAGCACTCACCACTGATTGCTCGCAATCAGGCGGTTTTTTGCGTTAGCGGGAGAGCTTAAGCTGCTTGTTGGTGCTTTAAATGACGTTTTATCGCTTTACGTTCACGCTCCACATCCTGCTGCCATAGAATATCACCTATTCGGCGGATATTTCTGGCGACAATAGCCAGCGCAACATAACGTTTAAAACCACCCATGCCATGATCTAGGCATTTGTCTAGTCCGTGCACCTGCAGCGCATTGATTGCTGACTCTACTGCTGAGTGCGCACGACGGGCTTTAACAAATTCTTCCATTTGTTCTATTGCTTTGCGCTCTTTGGATAGTTTGCCTTTTTTGGGCAGCGTAACCTGCTCAAGATGTTGGGCTAATTCAGCCTGGTTAGCAGGTGAATGAAAACCTTTATCGAAGCTGCAGGCATTGAGTATGGGAAAGCGTTTTTTAGCTTGCGTGACCATGTTTACCGCAATTTGATCATCGGTTTGTCTTTCCATTACGTGATGGTGCAAGATGAATTGATGCTGGTCTTCCAGAATGCACACTTTGACGCCTAACTCGACAGGCACACCGGCTTTGCCTTTACTGACCCATTCGGTGTGGGGTTCAAAAATGGAGAATACTTTTTCCTGGTGAGGAATGATTTCGCCTTTGATAACACGACGCTCAATTTGGTCTATTTGGCGCTTGGCATGTTGGAGGTAGTCTTCAATTTCAATCTTTTGCAGCAACTCGCGCGTAGCAGTTGTAGCCAGCTTGGTTAAGGTGGTTTGAATTTTTTTCACGTAACATTGGGCTTGCTCAATATAGGCCTGATACGCTTGAATCGTTTGTAGGTTGCTTTGTTGGTCTGCGGCTTTGCGGCGCTTCTTGCTCTGTGCATTGCGCATAAGTCGTTTTAATTGACGTAGATTGTAGCGATATTGCCGCCAGTCGCTTAAGTGCTGGCTTTCGCACCAGCGCGCCGTCAGCGTAATCGCTTTGCGCAGGGCATCCCCCAATAAGTTGATGTCGGTTAGAAAATGCACATCGGTTTCAACCACAAAGGAGTCGCACCGCCCACGCAGGGCGCTTTCGTCCTTTTTTATGAGGATATGCCCTCCCTCGACGATGATCTGGTTTAATCTGTCCAGCAATTCTGGCGTGAACAAACTGACATTATCCACCAGGGTTTGATAGGCATATTGCTTGTCTTCATCGTACAGACTATGCCCCAACATTGCGCGCAAGGTCCTGTGCTGGTTGACCAATTCGTGCAGACGGTCATAATCAGCATTTAAGTCCAGCCGTAATACGCCACATACCAGGACACTCCATAGGGTCATGCCAGGACGACCATTGTGCTTATCCACCTTGGGGGCAATTTCACTTTCCAGTAAGGCAAAAACTTTGTGGCACAATGCCTCATCCAGGTACAGGTGCTGTAAGCCGCGCAGTATCTTCGGAATATCATCTCGTGATCTCAAGTCAAATTTGATGTGGGATACATCAATTTCACCTAATTCCATCTGGGTATTTTGCACTACGCGCATTTGATTTCCACTTGAACGAAGTTTGTCTTTGAGGACAATATTTTCGCTGATTTGAATCGAAGTTTGAAATTGTTTTGCTTGAAAATACGCCAAAACCACCTAATAACGGCACTTTCACTCAATTTTTCAGCAATCTTCTTTTCTTGAATTAGACGCAACCCTATGTTTATTATAGAAGAAGAGGGTTTTCGGGCCGACACTAGATAGTTTAAGTTCTATTCGCCCGACCATCCATACCAAAAGGAGAACAGGTAAACCAAGTAAGGTAGTGCCGGTAAAAAATAGCGCATACCCATACGTATCTACAAATTGCCCACTAAAACCAGCAATAAATTTCGGGAGCAATAACATGGTTGAACTAAATAAAGCATACTGGGTCGCTGAATAGGCAGAATTAGTCAATCCTGAAAGATAAGCGATAAATGCTGAAGAAGCGATTCCAGCGGAAAGGTTATCGGCAGAAATAGTCAATATAAGTGCAGTAATATCGTGCCCTTTCATCGATAACCAGACAAATAACAAATTAGTCACGGCAGATAAAATGGCACCAAAGAATAACGTTTTAATCACACCCAATCTGACTATCAACAGCCCTCCTATTGCCGCACCTAGAATTGTCATGATGACACCATACACTTTTGAGACGGCTGCTACTTCATCTTTGGTATAGCCCATGTCAACATAGAAAGGGTTGCTCATCACGCCCATTACCACATCCGAAATGCGATAGATAGCGATCAAAGTCAGTATCAAGATAGCATGATAGCCATGCCGTACAATAAAATTCTGAAAAGGTGCAATCAAGGCACCGTATAACCAGATTAATAATTGCGTAAGAGGAGTATTTAAATTCCAGCGTGCAATTATTTGGCTGGCTTGTCTTTCATTTTCCACAACAAGATGATTGATGGAAACATCAGGCTCCTGAATAATAAATGTAGTGATAATACCCACCGCCATAGAGGCTGCCATAACCAGATAAGCTATTCGCCAAGACTGATAATCATAATCAGCTGGATTACCATCTAACGAGGCTGCAATCCACAACACCCCCGCAGAAGCCAATATCATCGCCAAACGATAACCCGCTTGATAAGTAGCCGCCATCGCACCTTGTAATCTTAGTTCGACTGCCTCGATTCGATAAGCATCTAGTGCAATATCTTGAGTAGCTGAAGCAAAAGCAACTGCTAATGCAAAAAAAACCATGTGGGAGAGATTTTCAAGTGGGTCAGTACTCGCCATGCCCACCAAAGCGATCGTGATCGTGGTCTGCGAAAGCAGTAACCAAGCACGGCGTCGACCTAGCAATCGCGTTAAGAGTGGTAAGGGAAGACGATCGACCAAGGGGGACCACATCCATTTAAAGCCATAAGCCAGACCAATCCAGCTTAAATGGCCTATGGTAGTGCGATCAACACCTGCTTCTCTTAACCAGAAGGATAATGTACCAAGTATCAGCAACATGGGCAACCCTGCGGAAAAACCCAGTGCCAGCATGCCCATCACCCTGGGGTGCGCATAGATACGACAAACACTCAGCCAACTAGCAATGGTACTCATAAGTAATGATCGTAATCAATGATGAGCGGCGCATGATCCGAGAAGCGTTCCTCCTTATAAATAGATACGCTAGTTGCTTTGCTGGCGATCACAGGGGTCGCAACTTGATAATCGATACGCCATCCTACATTTTTTGCCCATGCCTGCCCGCGATTTGACCACCAGGTGTATCGTTCTGGTGATGGCTCAATTTTTCGGAACACATCAATGAAATTTAATTCCTCAAAAACTGCTGTCAACCAAGCGCGCTCCTCTGGAAGAAATCCTGAATTCTTTTGATTAGCGCGCCAATTTTTTAGATCGATTTCCTTATGAGCGATATTCCAGTCTCCGCACAAAATGAATTCTCTGCCACTACCAGCCAGTGCCTGCAAAATCGGGAAGAACCGCTCCATGAAAAAGAACTTGATAACTTGCCGATGTTCACCACTCGCTCCTGAAGGAAGATAAATTGATATGATGCTCAAATTGCCAAAATCTGCACGTAAATATCGCCCTTCAAAATCGATTTCCGGAATTCCTATGCCTTTAATGATTTTGTCAGGTGCATAGCGAGAATACACCCCTACCCCACTATAGCCTTTTTTATCTGAACAATGAAAATAACCTTGGTAGCCATTCGGAATTTTCATTTCAGTGGTCATATCATTAAGTTGGGCCTTCAACTCCTGAACACACACAATATCAGCTTGTTGCTGAGTCATCCATTGAAAGAAACCCTTATTAGCTGCAGAACGTACCCCATTCAAGTTAAGCGTTATAATCCTCATATGAACAACATAACCTATTGATTTAATTATTAATAAATATCATTTTGCTCATTATGTACCATATACTGTATCCGTTTTTTGTTTTTTTGGCAGAATCCACTATAGATAGAAATGAAACAATAGAGAATACATAGGCTTCGAACTTGAGCCCTGATCAAATGGTCCTTTGATTAATACGCGTATGCAATCGGGACATCGTTCCAGTTCGTTGTATAGCAAGGTGACACTTTCCCCCGATGCATGGACCATGATTTCCTCTTACTTGTTGAAAATACCGATAAGGTATCACGTCCATATCTTTGATTTATCTGGTCTAATACACACATTAATTTTGCTGATCTACCCCCTGCGCCATACAGTTCAAACAATGGCTCCTGTTGTTTTGCTGCAGAATCAATGCAGCTCAAGATCACGCCTGCTTTTTTATAAGCATAACCTTGCCGGTAGATACACTTAAGACCAAATAGCGCCGCCCTGATCAGCAAACGTGTATCACTGCTGGCATTGGGCAAGGGCACAGTCATGCTGTTACTGTATCGTTTATCCTGTTCACGGAAGGAATTGGTCTGGATAAACACTTGGATTACATTACAAATTGAGTTCTGACGGCGCAGCTTTTCTGCCGCACTGCTCATGTAGCTGGCAACAGCTTCGCTGAGCTCAGGCAAGCTATAAACAAGCTGGCCAAACGAGCGGGAAGAAATGATCTGCTTCCTAGGTACTGATACTTCTTCCAATGCCAGACACGATACCCCGCGTAGCTCATAACCTAAGCGTTCCATGACTACTCCGAACTTGGTACGTAGCCAGGAGGGAGGCGTATCACGTAATGCTTTCACAGTGCTTATACCGAATGCATTAAGATGCTGGCTCAAGTGTCGCCCCACGCCCCATACTGCGCCCACTTCGATAGCCGATAATAAAGCCTCCAACTGTGCGGATGGTATGGAAGCGAGATCGCATACGCCATTGAATTCCGGTTGCTTTTTGGCAATATGATTAGCCAGCTTCGCCAATGTCTTAGTAATCCCAAAGCCAACACATACCGGCAAGCTGGTCCACTGGCGTATGCGCTGACGGATGGATTGACCCATGTTCGTAGGCGTTAACCAAAGTTTGTCCAAACCCTGCAGACCAAGGAAACACTCGTCAATGGAATAGACTTCAACATGGGGACTGAAACCACGCAATATGGTCATTACGCGGTCCGACATATCACTATAAAGGGTATATAGTTCGATGAAAGCGCAATGATGTGATGCTGCCTTGCTAAATCCTTGAGCTTGAACCATGGTGTGCCTATTTTGACCCCAAGTATTCGCACCTCATGAGAGTGGGCCACCGAGCAACCATCATTATTGGAGAGCACCACCACTGGCCGATTGATCAGGTTCGGATTGAAGGCACGCTCACAGCTGACATAAAAATTATTCACGTCTACCAGAGCGAACATCGGTTGACTAATAAGAGAATTGCTCATAGTAATGCTCACACCGCAAAGCGTGTGACTGTTCCTACCACCACTCCCCATACCTGCAATTCTTCATCTACCTTAAAACGAATCGGTAAATAAGCGGGATTATCAGCATGCAGTTCGATTACATTATTACAAGTATACAATCGCTTCACAGTGTATTCATTGTTAATCACTGCCAGCACGATGTGTCCGTACTTAGGCTTGATGGAACGATCCACCACCAGCATAACGCCACCGTATATATGTGCACCGCTCATGGAATCGCCAACGACACGAAAAAAATATGTCGCCGCTTTATTGCGTACCAGATAATGGTTGAGATCCAGCCTTTTCTCAACATATTCATCTGCAGGAGATGGAAACCCGGCAGAAATGCGATGCTGCAATAACGGCAATATACAAACGGCAGGGTCAATCTCTGCACGCAGTAAGGAGGATCGCGTCGAGGCATCAGTAGGTACAAAAGAAACAATGGTTGTCATGAGGAATCTTCATTACATGATGAGACCGACAGTATAAAACACTCATTTAACGAATAACAATGTAACGATATGTACACAGACGTTTTACTCCTGCTTATCCACGCGCCAAACTGATCGAGCGGCATTATGCTGCGTCAGTGCTATCTTATTCCAACTTGGGTTTCTACGAATGGAAACATTTATCAACAAAAGAAATAAACTATTCTATATTTCTACCAAAGATGCCAGTCTCTTCCCCCTTCGCAGGCTTATAGGAGACCGCAATAGTTAATATATGATGTTTTAATGCTATTCTTATGAAACCGCTCTCTTCATAACAGATGCAATTATGAGCGGCGCCATCTGTAATAAGACGGATAAGTAATCAGGGGGAAAAGTTGATTCGACCAGCCAATGGATAAGTAAACATAATAGCTGCGTATCTGATTACTTAGCAGCATCTTTAATTTTCTTAAATGGTCTCAATCCGTCTAGGGAGAGTTTAAATTATAAGTTACGTGGAAAAAGATGCCGATAGATTTAATAGAATCATCAAGCAAATGGAGATAATAATGAGCTGGCAACCAATAAACACGGCACCGAAGGATAGGAGAATATTGCTTGCTTATGTTAACCCTGATCCCAATGAGTTAACAGAAAAGACTTTGGTGTGTATAGGAAGATATTTTAATAATAAATTTATATATGAAGGCGATAGGACCGCAATAAGGTTGTGGACCGCTTCCTGCGATCCGGTAGCTTGGCAGGAATTACCTAAATTTAAGGGAGTGATTGATAGTCTTAATAAAGACGCTAACATGGAATCATGAATGAATATACCTAATTCCATCTCCAAATCAAAAATGACGCGAAGGCAAGCCGCAGACAGTATCAATACAATAATACGGTAAGGTGAAGCCGACAAAGTCAGTTTTGATTTAGAAATGGAATAATACCTATGAATGGCAGGTCGAGCGTACAGAACAGAATGTTCTTTTTGCCGCGCCCATGTTATCTTTAAAGTGACCTCCTCACAGCAGGTTACTGGTCGTGTGGCAGCCGATCAATCCATCCATCCGCTTAAACTCCAACACAGGCAGCTAATATCCTGAGTGTCTGCGATGCATCTGCTACACTACAGAAGAAGATAAAGCGCTCGTTTTGATTGCCAATGATTTCGAACGCTCTGCTCAGGCCATTGCTGATCTACAGGTGATTGTGGCAATCATTATTTATTTGCTGCACGCCTGCTCATCAGTCATTCCCCACTCTTTATTCATGCAGCAATAGGCCAGACTGATCCGTGACAGCGTCTTCACTGGCAATCCATAGAACCCTTGGTCGCTCCCCCGCCAAGGCCTTAAATCTTTTATTACCCTAAGGTCTGTTGACGTTTTAAGAGAGGTATTTCATAGATAGAAACAAACTCGTAATATTGGGGTTTGCATACCACCAACAAAACGAGTTTGCGCTGCCTCGAATGATGATGCTCAATGATGAGTACTGGTCGAAGCTGGAGGAGATTCTGCCTCAAGAATCGATTGATAACAAGCGCAATCTACGCATGACGGTAAAAGGAATATTGTATCGAATGCGGGTTAGCTGTCCATGGCGCAACCTGCCCCAGGCATTCGGCTGCTGGAATTCCATCTATAAAAGATTCAATGCATGGGCATTGAGCAGGAAATGGATCCATATTTTTAAAGCACTGGCTATTGATCTGGATTGGGAATGGGAATTTATTGATGGCAGAGCTATGTTAAAGCGCAAAGCCATAGTGCGGGAGCAGCGAGTAAAGAATCTCAAGCTGAAGGCCAAAAGCCGTGCAGGCAATACCACAAAGATACCATTTGGCAGTTGATGGTTATAGCTTGTCAGTTGATAGAGAACACGAGTTTTGTCAAATTTCGACTTGGTAATTTTGAAGTTTTTTAAATGTAATATCAAATACTCATATAGTACAAATTGTAATCAGCCAGCTTACACCTCCCAACAACCAACCATGTATGAATATATTGAAGCGGTGAAATATGCCTCGATTGCTACACAAGAATTTAATGAATAGTCCGGTAAACTAATTCTGGCAATCTGCAATAAATTATTGTCTTGCCTCAATCAAGTTGAAAATGGCAATTTTAGTAATGACAGAACGATCGAAACCGGGTTGATCAAGCTGCGCTATTTTTTAGCAACAGCATTTATGTATTACCCAATCCGCCAGCAGCACATTATTTTACTGTTGGTGTATAGTAATAAATCTGGTCAAGAGCGAGACATTAAGAAAAGAGAAAATACTTTTAAAATTCTTGGAGGTTTGAAAATGACTATCAGAACAAGACATTTCAACATCCCTGCACACCTTGAGACGGACGAGGACATTCGCAAGTTCTTGCGCAAAACCACTCATTCCGGAGTTGCATCCGATTTTATTCTGGCATTGAAAACTGCTGCTCGCGCTAGGGGTATGGCCGAAATCGCGGCACGAGCCAGAGTATCGTGAACTAGCTTATACAAATCACTCTCGGAAAACGGCAATCCGCGATTTGGCACCATTGCCAAGATTGTCAAAATATTTAGGTGCAAACTTGTAATATTTTGAAGCGCTACAAATAGAATATGCAGCGGTCGTGTGCTAATGACCAGTCGAAGAAAATCAGGCGGAGTTATTTTCTCCGTTGTGAGTTTGTATTCCTCGCGCCCGCCCGACCGCAGAAAACTAGAGGCGTAAAGAACTGATTGCTATCGGATGCGGTTAACCGATTTGGCTCAATTAAAGGCGTTATCAACACCTGAGTACGAGATAAACGAAGAGGCAGAAAGCCAAAGCCAGGTGGTTTGACCGGGAAAACCAAAAAGGCCGCATATGCGGCCTTTTTGTATCTTTATGTAACAGTTACGTTACTGTGCCGAATTTTGACCCTGCTGATTCTGATTCTGATTTTGCTGACCCTGATTTGAATTTAAAACACTGGAGTTAACACCCTGCAGAGAATTAGCAGTTAAACTTGCGTTTGCACGTTGCTGACTATCTTCAAAGGCGTTGCAAGCTTGGTCTTGTGTCTCATCCACCTTGGTGAGCGTGGAAGAACCATGGTAAATATCAAATTCATTTCTACTTTCACAAGTCCATGTATTCGGCGTTGAACTCGCTTCATCCGAGGTGCAGTCCACCGTTACTGACCGAACGAAATCAGCAGTTTGCCCATCTCCTCTGACCCATTTAGCAAGAAGACCTAAATGAGCTCCCGTCGAACCGGTGTTCGTTCCTGTCGTACCCGTGGTATCGGAGGTTTCGCCAGCAGTAACGACAGTGCCTTCTACCGTTGCCATGAAAGCACTACTGATCACATGTTTACCATGGACGCTGTAAGCTGTTTGCTGGCCTTGGCTAGAATCTGTTCCTCCAGTTCCTCCACTTCCACCAGTTGCACTAGAAAGAGAACTATGCATTTTTACATTAAGATTAAATCGCTCATTCGGAAACTTATCCCATTCATAACAAGCGGCCTGATCATTACTACCAGTGGTACCAGTACCGCCAGTAATATTCGTACCGCCCGTGGTACCAGTACCGCCAGTGGTATTAGTACCGCCAGTGGTGTCAGTGCCACCAGTGGTATTAGTACCACCTGTGGTCCCAGTGGTCTGAGCGAATGCCATGCTGGCAAACATACATGTACCGATCAATATGAGTGTTTTCTTCAATGTTAAAGTAGATTTATACATACTGCCTCCTTATAACTTATAGCTTATAGCCAAGCTTATAGAGAATAAGTGTGATGCATGAAAAACTGCATTAGTTAGTTCTCTTTTAGTCGGCTAATAAACCAGAAATTATTAAAATGAAAGATAGGAAGAAATTATTAAAATAATAAGAATGATTAAAAAGAAGAAGCTATCAACAAAGGAAATAAGTCCACTTTAAACAATGAATAAATCATTGTTTAAAGTTGTTCAAGGTAATTTCACTTTGTTGTTTAGCAATATAAAGGAGTAGCAAATAACAAAGCAATAATGCAAATGCATACAATTTTTATTTTAAGAGCAATATGAGACTAATAATAAGTTATTAAATATCCTATAAATACATATTCTTATATAAATTTATCATTTGAATGAATGTCACTTTTACAAAATTAAACATTCACGAAGAATATCTTCTCAATATAAAAAAATAACTGGAAATTACAAAAGGTTTAGGCAGCTTGTCTCAGCATTAATGTAGTTTCGCTAAAATGCCAACAGATCCTCAGGCAAGAAAACCTGACGGCAACACAATTGAAATAACAGCTGAAGGAAACGGCACACCTATCAACGTTGAGACCCTACATAAGAAATCCTACAAATGATAAGGTAAACGCTTTTATTAGTTGATGAACATCAATAAGGATGCGGTACATAGCGATAAGAAAGGAGTCAGAGAACTATGCCATGTACCGCAAAGGGGATAAAAAACATATACATAACCGATGACGTAATGGCAGAACATCAGCAGGTATGCACTAAAATACTCCCATAATAGGAGTATTAATTAGTACTCATTCTCACTAACAAAGTTCAAACAAATTCAAATATAAAATAACTCGGTGAGGTGTAAATTAGCTCACCGACTTATCTAAGACTATGGCTAGCATTAATAACACCATTAGTACAAATAGGTTATCGGCCATGATGCTAAAATCTTTAGCATATTTTTGAAGCAATCTAAATCAAGCTTTATCCTTGCTCAAGATCAGGCTGTTATCCACAGCTTTATCCACGGAAAATGTGGATAATAAACAAACCTAGCAAAACCCATGATTTTAAAATTATGGCTTTTTACTCACAGCACTTCTTATTGCTCCCAGCCTGTTCTATGTTTCAGTAGGTCGCACATCATAGCGGGATAAGAACCACAAGAAGAACAAATTGCACAAAAAGAAATCAAAAAGATAAAACACCGAGCCAATATTACTAAACAATCAGAATTACTTTGAATAACTAGCAAAAACAATACGTGTAATTAATACCATCGTATCGGATCAAGCGGATCAACTAGATTAGAGGCTTAAAGCCTTATCCTTATATCAAACAAAGCAAGCTATAAAAACAAGCAATATCTGTTATAGGCGTAGCGTTGAACGCCTGGTTATTCCGGTATAAGCGTACCATTTAGTTGTTAAACATGGATTGCTTGGAAAAAATTCCGCACTGTTGCGACAACTTTATAAGGAGCAAATAATGAAAAAGTCACATCGGAATATCGTAGTTAAGCTAAATCGTGATTACTCCATCACCCTTAGCCAGTTCTGAAATGAGAAAAATTACTCTGGCTTACTATTTGTCAATTTTGAATCATACGATAATCTCTTGTACAAGAATACAAACTACGTTATTGCTCCAGTACTTAAACAATTAAATCATCAAGATAAGATAATTGTTGCCCCCTCTGTCATTGAGAATAATACGACTCTTATACTTGAATACGGCTCTCTTTTTGTGGTGCATCATATTCTGGAAAACGAATATGGTGAGATTGAGGGACTTCAACCAGGTTATTCAATTATTACGCTCAATTTCCTATATCAACTCAATGAAGAAATTGTCGTTGGTAAGAGAGAGCCATTCTGGTTCGAATTGTCACCTACTAAAAACCTTCATTAGCCTGACCCTATTCTTCTAAAATTCACATAATCCAATGGTTACAATAAATGGAAACAAAATACTAACCAAATTCTGGATAACAAGGTATCTCACAAGGTGCGCTGTGAAGAGTGGAGCCGGATGTAAGCACCGGAGCGAAGGGATGGGGATTAGCAACAATTTGCGGTTGGTGGTAGCGCAGGCGTTACCAATTGAACTCCATGCTGTCAAACAATCAGACACACAGCTAGTTTATCAAGAAATCATCACTTGCCACCAGGGCGACATATCAGATGCATTAGATTGCCAAATGCGAGCGTTTATCTACTGGATGTCAACAACTAATATAGCACGGGTTGTAATCGGCAAGCACAAAGCCAAGCTTACTAATATTCGTCTGCTGGGGCTACTACGACAACCACATGGGAATGCATTTTGGGATGATCAATAATCTCAATCACACGAACAAGAACCGGTTCAAGTGTTTCAGGATCAACAAGAAAAGGCCGACTGATGATATCGCCTTCGTTTGGCAGCATACTGGATACATCACATAACTCATTAATATATAAAATTCTGCGATCATCCCATGGACGTACAGCCCATTTCACGACTGCCATGTTAACTATCCCAAAGATTAAAGACGTAGATTACAACAAGATTACAGTAGATTTATGCTATTGGCAAATTAAAACTTATACTACAACTTAATGAAACAAAAGAATTTATTATATATCTTACCACTTGATGTTAGTGAATAAATTTATGCTTTAAGGCGTCTGGGTGTGACTTATAAAAGAACCTGCCTTACCCAAAGACAAACGAAGAAGAGCGGCCTATCTTTCAGAAAAAAATTGAAGGCTATGAACGCGAAGGACGCGTCATTGTTTATCTCGATGAAAGAGGCTTTGCGCACGACATGCCCCTCACGCATGGCTATGCTCCTGGGGATTAACATTGATCAATGCCAACATCTTCCATGCGTGGGTTACACAGGACCTTTTGACCAAGTTCCTGCCCGCTTGCGTAATTATCATGGACAACGCGACGTTCTACAAACGGCAGGGTGTCAAAACCGCCTTTGCCAATGCCGGGTATACGCTTAAATACCTGCTGTCTTATTCTCCAGACTTCAATGACATTGAAACAGAGAAATTTTATCAAGGAACAAGCCCCTAGGCAGAATGTACTCTTCCATAAACACTTTGGTTGATGCCTTATGGAAGAAATGATTGAGGACGGGATGTATGAGCCAACCACATTCTGGAATTAATACCGCAGCCATGGCGTCAGCGAAGAATGGATGACAAAAAAGACAACTGTTAAAAACCCTACAAATGTTTGTGCTTTTGGATGCAGTAGGAAAAATGTCAATCATTGCATAATGTATAAACCAAGGCGGTTGGTTAATTCTCGGTTTATTATTGTTTTGTCTTGCGGATTTTTATATCGGTTAGCAACATGGTAAAAATTGTGTTTGCGATAAACAATTTTTTTCATAGATGAAGAGCAAACTGTATATAAAACAGCAAATAATAAACAGCCAAAAACCGCTTAAAATATAAACTTAAGCCAAAACTGTAGCTATGCAGAATACACCATTTATCTTTAGCATTATAATTCGCATTTTTATGAATTATTAGAGCTATGCCAGATTTTAAACAAGCCTTTATTGAATTTGCCATCGAACGTAATGTGCTGCGCTTTGGTGAATTCAAGACCAAATCAGGACGTCTGTCACCCTATTTTTTTAATGCGGGGTTATTTAATGATGGCAATTCACTCCATAAACTCGGCCAATTCTACGCGCAAGCCATTTTAGCTGCCCAACTCCCGCTTGATATGTTGTTTGGCCCCGCATACAAAGGGATCCCGCTTGTCAGCGCGATTGCCATTGCGCTAGCTGAGATGGGTCATAATTATGCTTTCTGTTTTAATCGAAAAGAAATCAAAGATCATGGCGAAGGAGGCAATATTATCGGTGCGCCACTCGCAGGCCAAGTGCTGATTGTCGATGATGTGATCACTGCAGGCACATCCGTCCAGGAATCTGTCGATCTTATTCGTACTGCTTCAGCCACACCTTGTGGTGTTGTCGTTGCGCTGGATCGCATGGAGCGAGGCCGCCATGAGAAATCTGCTATCCAGGATGTTGAACAGATGCACCACATCCCGGTGATCAGCATTATCAATTTGGATAATATTATGGATTATTTAGTGGCCAGAGGCGATATGGCACCTGATTTATTAGCCATTAAGCGTTATCGCGCACAGTATGGTGTTGCTTGACCCACACCTTCCTAGTCTAGTAAATCTATAAGCAAGATACTATACGAGGAGTTCGCCATTTACCATCAATTTCGAAAATACAAATTTGTTTTTCTAAAAAAGATATGTTAACTTTATTCTTGAAATCGTTTCTTAGTATTCATTAACTATTGAGAGGCGTCACTAAGTTGTATCATGTTATACAACTGATGTAATAGCAAACTAGGGTTCCGGCTTCTTGCTTTAGAAGTGTCTGGTCCGAGAGTTTCTGGCTTCAGTAATAACGAAGCTCCACGGAGGGATAAAAGCCCGGGAGAAACGTAATGTTTTGACACATTACGACTCTCGGTATTTGACCTGATGATTTAAAGGAGGCTTCGTTATGTACATATCAATCTTATATTCATTTCACCACTTTCTTTCCAGCAATAGTACTGGAAAAAATCTAACACTTGCTACGGCCGATTCATGGATACAGGCCAATGTGAGTAATTCGAGTTGGTCAGAAAAAAATACGCAATGCCTGACCGTTCATTTTTTTCCAACTACTTCCAGGTTTAAACGAGCTATCGCTCTCAGGCTAAGCTTTTTACCGATCTTCAGCTTCTCAGTTAATTGAGAGCTTTAACTCGGATTGAATCATTTCTCATTATTTTTATGAGGCATACCATGTCAACCGTTCATAGTCACAAAAGCTTTTCATCTGAAATGAAATCAACTGATCCCCAAATGCTTAATCGCAGCATGGGCATCTGGAATAGCTTTACGCTTGGCTTCGCTGTGGTTTCTCCTGTGGTTGGGCTTTATGCCATAGTCGGTGTCCAAACCAATGTCACTGGTGGAGGCTGGTTCACAGCGCTCGTGATCTGTTTAATCATGCAGTTATTAGTTGCGACCGTCTACGCCGAGCTCTCTTCCCAATTTCCGATTGCAGGCGGCGCTTACAAATGGGCGCGCCAACTCGGTGGAACGATTACAGGCCAGTACGCTGGGATCATTTATGTCAGCTCAACCATCGCCATGCTGACCACAACCGCTTATACCGGAGGAATCTGGCTCGCTATTCTATTTGATGCTCCAAGTGGAACTGGCTTTATAATGGTATGCTGGGGTATGGTTTTTCTGCTCATTTGCATGTTGCTCAATCTTGCTCATGTAAATGTGTTCAAGTCGATCATTGCACTTGGGGTATATGCCGAAATCATTGGATCATTTGGTATTGCCCTGTTACTTTTCCTGTTTTTCCGGGAACATCCCGTTTCCGAATTATTCCAGAACCTGGGTAGCGGTACAGCACCGGACAAACTTTCTGCTTTTTTAGCTGCACTCGCCATTGCCGGCTGGGCATTCATCGGATTTGATGCCTGCTCAACCACTTCAGAGGAAACGCACCAGCCCAAGCGCATGGTACCGCGCGCGATTTTTTTCTCGTTATGCGCGGTAGGTACCGTGGTCGTCTTCAATTCTGCTGCATTAACGTTATCGTTTGATCACGATACCCTGGCAAAAACCAGTGCAACATTTGACCCTATTACACCGCTGATTACCACCCATATTGGAGATTGGTTTGAGAAACCCTTTCTGGCGATTGTCGTGATCGCTTTTCTCGCTTGCGGTGCATCCGTCGTGAAGTACACCTCCCGCATCGTCTTCTCCATGGCGCGTGAAGGCAGCCTGCCTGCACCACTCAGCCGCGTAACTACTGCTAAAACACCAAGAAATGCGATTCTCTGCACAGTATTTTTGGCTGGCCTGGGACTATTGTTCGGGCTCCATGATCAGGCTGTCGCTACCATCATCGCATTTGGTACAGGCGGTCTCTATGCCATGTTTTCCATGACCACAGGCGTCGGTTTATACACTCGGCTCACCGGCCGCTGGGATCCAGCGCTGGGGGAATTAAGATTAGGACGGTGGGGTCTGATCATCAATATCATCGCTTTTCTCTGGTCATTATTCGAGTTAATTAATATTGCGTGGCCACGCACCTACTTGGCTTCACCCAATGCGCCCTGGTGGCAGCTTTGGGCAGTACCGCTGGTTCTGGGAAGCATCCTAAGCGCAACAACCTTAACCATTCTGATAAGGAGAAACAAATGAATCAAGAGAATATATCCCTATGGGAAGAACCTATTCCGGGCGGATGCCACTGGTCAGGCATACTGCGTCGCGGAATTACTCTGCGTTTAGCCGATGTCAGCGGTAACGCCAATGCAGCGGTTTTATTCTTCAATCAAGAAGAAAAACTAGAGCGCTACAATATGGCCGATACGTTGAAGGCACAACATACTTTTCACTTGACTAGGGGACATGCCTGTTACTCCGATATGGGTCGGATATTCTGCTGCATTACAGCTGACACAGTAGGGTGGCATGATACCGTATGTGGCTTGAGTGATCGCACACTGATCCAGCAAAAATATGGCATCACCCGTTACCAAGAACATCGCAATCAAATGTATCGCAATGGTTTGGATGGCATGTTGATCGAACTTGGCAAATGGGGGCTGGGCATGCGTGACATCGTAGCCAATATAAATTTTTTCAGCAAAGTAACTGCCAATGATGCAGGTGAACTCACCTTCCATCGCAACCACAGTAAAGCAGGCAGTTATGTCGATCTGAGTTTTGAAATGGATACATTGGTTGTCCTTTCTACCGCTCCTCATCCGCTTGATACCAACACAACTTATCAACCCGGTACTGTCCATCTGGCTGCCTTTACTACCTCCTCCGCGGCAGCTTCGGAGTGCAAACAAATTGCCGAGAACCTGCGTGGATTGCACAATACTCATCGGTTCTATCCCCCTTGTGGAGGTGCATTATGAATACGTTTCAATTGATCGAAAGTCAACTTAATCCTGATGCTGCTATCATTGATGAAATTTGTGCGGCAGGTGAGCCTTGGGTCAAGATAGTTAAACAGGGACAGATTTTTCGTATTGTTGACCTGGAAGGCAATCAGGCCGTCGATACGCTATTTTTCAATGCAAATCATGCATGGGAGCGCTATAGCGTGGCAGACACGATACGCGCGCAGAATAAGCTATATCTGACCACTGGCAGCAAGCTCTGCTCCAATTTTGGCAATGTCATGCTCACGATCACTGCGGACACCTGTGGACGTCATGACACGCTGGGCGGTGCCTGTTCCGCAGAAAGCAACACCGTGCGTTACGCGCTGGAAAAATACCCGATGCATAGCTGCCGCGATAATTTTCTGCATGCACTCGCACATGAAACCGCTTGCGGGCACCTTGACATGAGCAAGCGCGATATTCCGAGCAATATCAATTTTTTTATGAATGTGCCTGTCACAGAGGATGGTAGATTGGAATTTGTAGACGGTATTTCTGCGCCTGGCAAGTATGTCGAAATGCGCGCTGAAATGGATGTATTGGTATTGATCTCGAATTGTCCGCAGCTGAATAATCCTTGCAATGCTTACAACCCAACACCGATCAGATTACTGGTCTGGGAGACGTCAGCCAGTTAATGATTGATCCATGAAGGATAAAACTATGTTTAATAAAGTGCTCATTGCCAATCGTGGCGCAATTGCTTGTCGTATTATCCGCACACTCCGCCGGATGGAGATAGCAAGCGTAGCCGTTTATACCGAAGCGGACGCTTTATCACGGCATGTCATCGAGGCGGATGAGGCTCACTGTATTGGTAGTGGCATCGCGGCTGAAAGCTATCTGCGCGCAGATAAAATACTAACGATTGCTCGGCAAACTGGCGCGCAAGCGATTCATCCAGGCTATGGCTTCCTCAGTGAGAAAGCTGATTTTGCCGAGCAGTGTGCTGCGCATGGGATATGTTTTATCGGCCCTACTCCGCAGCAAATGCGCGCCTTTGGCTTGAAACATACTGCCCGGGCCCTGGCATTGCAAAACCAAGTTCCCCTTCTGCCGGGAACCGATCTGTTGGAAAATCTCGAAGCAGCCTGCCATCAGGCCAAGCATATTGGTTACCCGGTCATGTTAAAAAGTACTGCCGGCGGTGGCGGCATAGGCATGCGTCTCTGCTGGAATCAGGATGAACTGGTTGACGCTTATGAATCGGTCAAAACACTCGCACAAAACAATTTCAAAGATGCCGGATTATTTCTGGAAAAATATGTCGACCAGGCTCGCCATATTGAAGTGCAGATTTTTGGTGACGGTAAGGGCCAAGTTGTGGCGTTGGGCGAGCGCGACTGCTCCATGCAGCGGCGCAACCAGAAAGTCATCGAAGAAACACCTGCCCCCAACCTCCCTCCTCCCCTGCGTCAGGCGTTACTGGAAACCGCGGTGCGCCTCGGCAAAGCAGTTAATTATCAATCTGCCGGTACCGTCGAATATATTTTCGATGCTGTTAATAGCCAGTTTTATTTTCTTGAAGTTAATACCCGTCTACAAGTCGAACACGGGGTCACCGAGGAAGTTACCGGTATCGATCTGGTAGAATGGATGGTGCGGCAAGCAGCGGACGATCTCCTCCCGCTCGATTCTTTTATAATCAAACCACAGGGTGCTTCTATCCAGGTACGCATTTATGCGGAGAATCCTGCAAAAGATTTCCAGCCTTCCAGCGGCACCTTGACCACGGCGGAGTTTCCTACTGCTGCCCGGGTGGAAACCTGGGTCGAGCGAGGGATAAACATATCAGCGTTTTATGATCCCATGCTGGCTAAAATCATTGTGCATGCACCTGACCGGGAAAAAGCCATTGCTCATCTCCTTACAGCGCTGGATCACACGGCATTGCATGGGATTGAAACCAATCTCGCTTATCTCAAACAGATTCTGCAAAGTACCCTATTTCGTAATGGGCAAGTGAGCACTCAGTTTCTTAATGATTTCCATTATCAGGCACACAGCATTGATGTCCTGAACGCGGGTGTACAAACCATGATACAGGATTATCCTGGGCGAATCGGTTACTGGAACGTAGGCGTTCCTCCTTCAGGGCCAATGGATAGTCTGGCCTTCCGTCTTGCCAACCGGCTAGTGAATAATACCGAAGATAAAGCCGGGCTGGAAATCACTCTGGCGGGGCCGACATTGCGTTTCAATTGCGCTAGCATCATTGCCATCTGTGGCGCTCCTATTGATATATTATTGGACGGTAAGCCCTTACTCCAGTGGCAATCTCATCTCGTCAAAGCAGGTACACTCTTGCAATTTGGCAAGGTTAAACAAGCGGGCAGCCGAGTTTACCTGGCAGTACAAGGCGGCTTTCAGATACCTGATTACCTTGGCAGCAAAGCTACTTTCACACTCGGTCAGTTCGGTGGGCATGCAGGACGTGTGCTCCGTGCCGGGGATGTGCTGCATATTCACGTGATGGAGTCTTCTCAGCCTTTCCTTCCACAGTATCTGCCACAGGAATGGGTTCCTGATTATACGAACCACTGGGAAATCGCGGTATTGTATGGTCCACATGGGGCGCCCGATTTCTTTACCGAAGCAGACATTGAACATTTTTTTGCCGCTGAATGGAAAGTCCATCATAACTCCAGTCGTACCGGGGTGCGCCTCATCGGTCCTAAACCACAATGGGCGCGTATGGATGGCGGCGAAGCTGGGCTGCATCCTTCCAATATTCATGATAACGCCTACGCGGTTGGCGCAGTTGATTTTACCGGCGATATGCCGATCATCCTTGGTCCTGATGGCCCCAGTCTGGGTGGCTTTGTTTGTCCGGTTACCATAGCTTATGCAGAGTTATGGAAAATTGGCCAGCTTAGACCAGGCGATAGCCTCCATTTCCGCGCAATAGCGATGGAAGATGCGCTTGCGCTGGAGCAACAACAGAACTTGCTGATCCAGCATCTTCATGCCGATGGAAATATCTCAATTTCTACTCAATCTGCGAAGCTGGAAAATCCCGTTTTGCATCGTATTTCTGAGAGCAAAAAACAGGTGCAAGTAACTTATCGTCAGTCTGGCGATAAATATTTGTTAATCGAATATGGTCCGCCTGTGCTCGATCTTAATTTACGCTTCCGGGCTCATGCTTTGATGACATGGCTACAGCAACGTATCGACAGCGGTGAGCTTGCTGGTATCCTGGATCTGACGCCCGGCATTCGCTCCCTGCAAATCCATTTTGATTCACGACGATTAACGCGCCATACGTTAATGACTCTTCTGATGGCAGGTGAAAACGAGCTGCCCGCAATCGATGATATGGAAGTACCGTCCCGCATCATCTATCTACCTTTATCCTGGGATGACGCCGCTACGCGGCTCGCTATTGAAAAATACATGCAATCGGTCCGCAGCGACGCACCGTGGTGCCCAAGTAATATCGAATTTATTCGCCGCATTAATGGCTTGGAGAGCATCGAAGAAGTTCAGCATATTGTATTTGCAGCGAGCTATTTGGTCATGGGGCTGGGGGATGTTTATCTGGGCGCACCGGTCGCGACCCCGCTCGACCCCCGTCATCGTCTTGTCACCACCAAATACAATCCCGCACGTACCTGGACACCTGAGAATGCTGTCGGGATTGGCGGTGCCTATTTATGCATCTATGGTATGGAAGGCCCGGGCGGCTACCAGTTTGTCGGTCGCACCGTACAAATGTGGAATCGCTATCGCCAAACCGCCGATTTCAAGGAAGGCCGTCCCTGGTTACTACGTTTCTTTGATCAAATCCGTTTTTATCCCATCAGCGAAAGTGAACTCCTCACACTGCGTAACGATTTCATTACCGGACGTTTCAAGCTACGCACGGAAGAAACGGTTCTGAATCTGAGTGAATACAACGCTTTTCTGCAGCAACATGCTGCCAGTATCCATGCATTCAAAGCTAAACAGCAAGCTGCGTTCGAAGCTGAACGCCAACGCTGGCAGGCTAATCACTTAGCTCAATATATCAGTGAAGATGTACTGGAAGAAGCCGATGCACAGAGCGAACTCGACTTACCAGAAGGTGCGCAAGCTGTCACTTCTCAAGTAACAGGCACAGTCTGGAAGCTGCTGGTCAGGGAAGGAGAACCCGTAGAAGCAGGAAAACAGCTGATCATGGTCGAATCCATGAAAATGGAATTCTCGGTAGATTCGCCTGTCACGGGCACCGTGCAACAATTATTCTGCAAACAAGGGGGATATGTATCTGCCGGTCAAGTACTACTCATTATTCAGGAAGAAGTGTGACAATGGAAAAATTTTATCCGCTCAGTGATATTGTCTCTTTACTGCAACGCTACGCAAGGGGTGAGTTATCCCCCACTCAACTGGTAGAGAGGATTCATGTTGAAATTCAACATGATCCGGACCATGTTTGGATTACTCCACTTCCACTGGAGTCCTTGAAATATTATGCAAGCCAGGTAGAAGCAAAGGGAATGGCGGAACTCCCGCTATATGGGATTCCCTTTGCCATCAAGGATAATATTGATCTTGCCGGTGTACCGACCACGGCTGCCTGCCCAGCTTTTGCCTACACACCCTCTCGCAGCGCGACGGTTGTGCGCAGATTGATGGATGCTGGCGCCATTCCTATCGGCAAAACCAATCTGGACCAATTCGCCACAGGCCTGAATGGTACCCGCTCTCCCTATGGTGCTTGCCGCAATGCGTTTAACCGTGATTATATTTCCGGCGGTTCGAGCTCAGGCTCGGCGGTTGCTGTCGCCAAGGGGCAGGTATGTTTCAGTCTTGGCACCGATACCGCAGGCTCGGGCAGGGTTCCTGCCGCTTTTAATAATTTGATTGGTTATAAACCGACAAAAGGCTGGCTTTCAGCGCATGGCCTGGTGCCAGCCTGCCGCTCCCTCGATACCATATCAATTTTTGCATTGACTGCTGCTGATGCCGCGCGCATTCTGGAGGTTTCTGCTGGCTACGATGCTGAAGATATTTATTCCAGGCAAAGAGAAGAATATAACTTTGACTTTGGTGCAGTTTCCCATTTTCGCTTTGCTGTTCCGCGTAGGCAGCAATTGCAATTCTTCGGTAACCTTGAAAGTGAGCGGTTGTTCTATGAGGCAGTCGCCTCGATGCATACGCTGGGTGGAGAAGCGATTGAAATCGATTTTGAACCTTTTCTCGAAGCTGCCCGCCTTCTCTATGAAGGCCCTTGGATAGCCGAACGGTATACAGCGATTCAGTCATTTTTCGAGTCCCAAGGCGATCAAATCATTGCGCCGATACGCGAAATTATCTCAGCTGCGAAACAATACTCCGCCGCTGACGCCTTTAAAGGATACGATCAATTGCGTCGGATTAAACAGCAGGCAGATCAGATCTGGCAAAGGGTTGATTGTTTGCTTTCCCCCACTGCCGGCACGATCTATTCTGTCCAAGCCATGCAGCAAGATCCGATACGTCTCAATACCCATCTGGGTTATTACACCAATTTCATGAATCTGCTCGACTATACAGCCGTCGCTACCCCTGCTGGTTTTCAACATAATGGGCTTCCTTTTGGTATTTCGCTGGTGGCACCTGCTCACCAGGATATGCCCTTACTGCATCTTGCGCACCGTTTGCAAGCGCTCTACTCACTGCCTTTGGGTGCGACGGGTATTGCGTTACCTAAAACTCATTTCCCTGACGTACTTCAGTCTAGTCAGATTCGTATCGCCGTTTGTGGCGCACATTTATCCGGCCTACCGCTAAATGAACAATTGACTACTCGCCAGGGCCGATTAATAACCAGCACCACGACTTCCTCAGACTACAAGCTCTATGCATTGCCAGGCCAACCACCTCAACGTCCTGGCTTAATTCGAGTAAATGAGAATGAACGAGGCTTCGCTATTGAATTGGAAATTTGGGAGTTGCCGGCACGCAAATTTGGCAGCTTTGTCGCCCTCATTCCAGCACCGTTAGGTATCGGCACTATTACCTTGGTAAATGGTGAAACAGTGCAAGGTTTTCTCTGTGAACATTATGCCATCAAAAAAGCTACTGATATCAGCCATTTTGGTGGATGGCGCAACTATCTCCAACAATTAGCCCATCCATAAACTTACTCCTCTGGGTTCATCCGTTTTAATCGACTCGTTGATGAGGAGAAAAAGCATATTAAAAGATTCATGGCTTTCAACTGACCAACCTTCTATACTGACTCATATCAAGATTATTATTAAGGTAAGGAAAAACTCATGATAGCCAGCATGACAGGTTATGCCGTTATGTCTAAGGAGATTGCACATGGCTCCCTAACGCTAGAACTACGCTCGGTTAATAATCGCTATCTCGATATTCAGTTCCGTTTGCCAGATGAATTCCGCTTGCTGGAACCCGCAATGCGTGAGCTCCTGAATACTCAGTTAAAGCGAGGGAAAATTGATTGCCGTTTAACCTTCATGCCGTACGCTAAAGTAGATTTACCTCAACAGCTCAATGAGCCGTTATTAAGTAGATTAATAGAGCTGAACAACACGGTTAAATCAGCTCTTTCGGATGCAAAAAGCCTGACTGTAGCAGACATTTTGAGTTGGCCTGACATATTGAAAAGCGATATGGCGTCTACTCCAGCACTACATGAAGCTTGCATGGAATTACTTCAGGCGACTTTGAATGAGTTTATCGCTACGCGTGTTCGTGAAGGAGAAAAACTGAAGAATACATTGCTGGAGCGTCTGCGCCAATTACGCCAATTGACAACGGCGCTCTCACCGCGTATTCCAATGTTACTCGCTAATTTTCAGGAAAAGTTAATAACACGTTTGCAAGAAGCAAAAATAGATGGTAACGATGATCGTCTTCGGCAAGAGCTAATATTATTTGCCAGCAAAATTGATATAGACGAGGAATTATCACGATTACAAACTCATCTAGATGAAGTGGAACACGCCTTATTAAAGGGAGGGTGTGTTGGCAAACGGCTTGATTTCTTAATGCAGGAACTTAATCGGGAGGCTAATACTCTTGGTTCAAAATCTGTAGACATAGAAGTTTCAAAAATTTCTGTGGAACTAAAAATATTGATCGAACAAATGCGTGAGCAAGTTCAGAACATTGAATGATATAAAATTCTATTCCATTTCTAAATCAGAACTGGCTTTGTCGACTTCACCTTGCCGTATGATTGATACTGCCTGCAGCTCACCTTCGTGTTATGTTTGATTTGGAGATGGAGTTATCTCATTGTGCGCCTTTTCGGCTTCTATCAACTTGAACTGAGGTGATTATGCTCCCGCGGTTACCCCATGCATTACGGATATACGACAATACTAATGCGATCTCTTCATCATTCAAGATGTGTGCAAACGGCGGCATGCCGTAAGGACGTGGATTACTTGCCGTGACTGGTGCGTAACCGCCGTATAGAATGCTACGAATCACGTTAATCGGGGACGCTAGTGTGACGCTACGGTTGCCAGCCAACGGAGGATATGCCCCTGGTGCACCTTGCCCGAAGCTTCCATGACAATCCTGACAGTGTGTCTCGTAGATCTTGTGGCCATGCTGGAGCTGCCTGTCAACCTCCTCCGTAAGCTCAGGAGCGATTCCCCTTGAATGGGGAGCGGTCTTCGGTAAAGACTGCAGATAGACTGCCATAGCATGCGCATCATCTTTTGACAAATGCTGAAGACTTTGACTGACGACAGCTGCCATCGGCCCTGTTGTGATCGCACGGGATGACAAGCCTACCGTGAGTAGTTGAACGATTTCGTGGATCGGCCAATCGGAAGTGCTTGCTTCTTGCAGCGAAGTCAGGGATGGCGCATACCAGTTAGAACCCATGAGCTGTCCTCCCCCCAGAATTTCGCCCTGACTTGCACCCAGCGGATTCCGAGTTGTGTGGCAGGCATTGCAATGCCCGAGTCCTTGCACCAGATATGCTCCTCGATTCCATTCATCGCTCTTTCCAGCTTCAGGCTGGTAAATACCTTGCTCGAAATAGAGGGCTCGCCAGATATAAATGAGCGGACGGAAATTAAAAGGGAAATGGATCTGGTTCGGTGGGTTTTGTTGTTGAATGGACGGGAGAGATTGAAGATAGGCGAAAATTGCATTGGAATCCTCGCGAGTGATTCTTGTATATTCCGTGTATGGAAAAGCCGGATACAAAAGATCGCCATTGCGTCCCTTGCCTTCATGCAGCGCCCGCCAGAAATCCTCCTCATTCCAGAGACCAATACCGGTTTGCTGGTCAGGTGTAATATTAGGTGTTATGAATGTTCCGATAGGCGTCTCAAGAATATGTCCTCCAGCGTAGGGCTGCCCGTTTTGTCCAGTATGACACCCCATGCAATTGCCGATATGTGCAAGATACGCGCCTCGTGCTTGCTGTACCTGTTGTTCCACAATGTTATCTTCTAGCTTTGCCACTGCAGACTTTTCACTCACAGGAGAAAAACCGATCGAAACCAGAAATACAGCGAGGATTAATCCAACTACTGCAGCGGAGATGACAGAGCGCTTCATTGCAGTGCGGGAGATGGCATGACAATACTACTGCAACGTCTAGCCATTTTTTCAGAGAGGGCTGCAGAATGCTCCTGCTTGAGGAGTGCTTCCGAAACCGGCTGTGCAGCCAACCAAGTTGCTATGACATTCGCCTCCGCAGTAGTAAGCTGTTTTGCAATTTCTGACATGCAGTCAGAGGTTTGGCCCCGCATCATACCGCCATTCTGCCAGCTACCAAATTGGGCGATTATGTAGATACGTGGCAGGCCTAGCAAGCCAGGGATAAAAGGCGCTGTTCCCATTAAATCCTTTCCATGGCATTCAACACACGCGGGAATTTCTCGGGCAGGATCACCCTGAAATATAAGCTTACGGGCCAGTTCGATGTCGGCGGAAGCAGAACTCATCGGCTCAGGGGGAGGAAAAATCTGTTTCAGCGAAGCAAAATATGCAGCCATGTCCCGCAGGTATTGATCAGGCAAACCTTTCAGCAGCCAAGCCATGGGTTGATAATGACGCCTACCATCTCTGAAATTGCGTAGCTGATTAAAAAGATAACCTTCCGGCTTGCCAGCGATGCGCGGATAATACACATCTCTACCTTTCTTATCCTCCGGACCATGGCAAGTGATACATGCTTTTACGCGTTCCGCCATGGTATCGGGAACATTGACTGGCGGTATGTCTGCCGCGGCAGCGAATTGGAAAAAAAATAAAAAAACGAGCGGAGCAAGGCATATCATATTACCACCACTTGTTTTTTTACCTGTTTTTTCCATAAAAATCACCCAAGATGAGAGTAATAGCCAATAAAGTATGGTTTATTCAGCCTGTAAATAACACATTGAGCAAGTATCTTACCCGGGATCATAAAACCAAATATTGAAACAGTCATCAAGAAAGCCAGTTTTTTGATCAAACACTTCTACCAACTTAGTTTAATTCCCACTCCATTCCTTTATTCAAAAGTTTTTATCAGAGATATTGTATTTGTATTTCATTAAGAATATCCATATAGAGAATACGTTCTCTGCAAAAAACAAATCTATAATTCACTTGATTCTTTAAAGTGGCGTTTTACTTAACTCTTACAGACGATTGATTTTAATATTATTTATAATAATATTAAGGTTTTTAAACTATTAGACCTAGTTATTATAAACATTTGATTTTTTATGTTTCATAATACCGGTACAGATAATAAAATTAAGTAATCAAATAAGAAATCACTTGTTTCTTTAAAGGACACAATTGCTTATTATTTCGTCTCCAAATCAAATATAATACGAAGGCGAATCGCAGACAGTATAAATAACGTAAGTTCGGGATAAGAAAAGCAGCAAAAGGAATCTGAATTCCTTATGATGAAGTTATCTTGGAAAAGAATTTCATCCTTAGAGGGGCCAGATTCAATGGATACTATAACGATTTTTTGCGTGATTGACGACTTTTGTAAAGAGTTTGAGCCGAGCTGGGATTAGTACTTGTCGGATTCATCGCTGAAACGGCGTCGGCGACGAGCATAACTGTGTTTAAGTGACAGTCATGACCATCATGGTGGGATTTCATCTGTCCGGCTATCGGACGTTTAAACACTATTATTTAGGTGGTGAGGTGTTGAGGCATCAGTCTTGTTTTCGAAGATTAGTGAGCTACAACCGCTTTGTTGAGTTTATTGCAAGGCAGCCTGGCGCCCTTGTGCTACTTTCTGACCGGCCGCTTTGGACAATGTAGTGGAATCAGCTGCATTGATTGATCAAGATCAGTGCGTGTCACAACCGCCACATTGGATCTTATAAAGTTAATGGCAGAGTTTACTGCCCGGGGAAAGACAGCTTATGGGAGCCGCCAATGGCCCGTTGTAAGATACTTGCAAATCGAGCATTCCCCTCATCGCACCCCATTTAATTACTTTGTTAATCTGATGCCGGGCTGGTGGCTTACACTTTTCGAGAGAAGAAACTCTCGCTTGATATCAGACTCCCTCAAGCTCTTTCAGTTGTGGTAGCGCAATCATTATATCGAACTCACGTTAACCTAGTCTTGATTTTGCTTAATTGGACAGTTGCTCTGTATATTAGAACACATGAACGATTATTGTTGTATTCAATTACAGAATTTTCAGCGCGAATGAGCTTGTTTTGATAAGCACATTCAACGCTATATTAATAAGTATTGTATGTGCTTTTTCAATCGGCGCTGTTGACAGAAATAAACGTTAAATTTTGGAAAAATTTAAGAAAAGAATAAATTACCCAATCACAATATAACGGTTTAATATTTATTTTTGTACTGGTTTTCCATACTTGCGATTAAATTTCTCAACTCTTCCGGCAGTATCTACAATCTTCTGTTTTCCGGTATAAAAAGGATGACAAGCCGAACAAACCTCTACATGCAAAGGCTTATTTAAAGTAGAACATGTCTTAAAGACATTACCACAACTGCATGTTATTGTTATTTCTTGATAATTTGGATGGATTTCTGCTCTCATATTTTCTTTCGTCCTTAATTCTCAGACCAAATCTCTGGATTATAAATTAAAAAAACGGGGTATTATCCTTTATTAAAGGGCTGGGCGCAACTTTGGAAGGCTCATGTTTCTTTCAATATCAATGCCATCGTAAAACAAACTTAAAGATGTAGTAACAAAAATAATTTATACACGCCGCATTGAATCAAAAAAATCAGCATTACCTTTTGTAGCTTTAATCTTGTCAAGTAGAAATGACATTGCGTCCATCTCATCCATTGGATAAAGTAGTTTTCGCAATATCCATATCTTCTGTAAGATATCCTGCGGAAGCAACAGCTCTTCTCGGCGAGTACCCGAACGGTTAACATTAATGGCAGGATAAATACGTTTCTCTGCCATACGCCGATCAAGATGAATTTCCATGTTGCCAGTACCTTTAAACTCTTCGTAAATGACATCATCCATACGTGAGCCGGTATCTACGAGAGCGGTAGCAATAATGGTAAGAGAACCTCCTTCTTCTATATTCCGTGCAGCACCAAAGAAGCGTTTTGGGCGCTGCAACGCATTGGCATCCACCCCCCCTGTTAATACTTTGCCGGAAGCAGGTGCAACCGTATTATACGCACGAGCTAAACGAGTGATAGAATCAAGTAATATCACCACATCTTTTTTATGCTCCACGAGGCGTTTAGCTTTCTCTATGACCATATCGGCTACTTGAACATGTCGCATGGCAGATTCATCAAAAGTAGACGAAATCACTTCGCCTCTGACTGAGCGAATCATTTCTGTCACCTCTTCAGGTCGCTCATCAATTAATAACACCATTAAGATGACATCAGGATGATTAGCTGCTATTGAATGCGCAATATGCTGCAACATGACTGTTTTTCCGGATTTTGGGCTTGCAACTAATAAGCCCCGCTGCCCCTTCCCTATGGGAGCAATCAGATCAATAATCCGGCCTGTAATGTTTTCCTCAGATTTAATATCACGTTCTAATACCAAACGTTCAGTAGGAAACAATGGTGTCAAATTTTCAAACAGAATTTTTCGTTTGGAATTTTCTGGCGGCTCATTATTGACCTTGTCAACTTTGACTAAGGCAAAATACCGCTCTCCATCCTTCGGGGGACGAATCTCCCCATCGACTGAATCACCGGTATGCAAATTAAAGCGCCTAATTTGACTAGGTGAGATATAAATATCATCCGGTCCTGCCAGATAAGAAGTGTCAGGTGAGCGTAAAAACCCAAAACCGTCCTGCAAAATTTCCAGTGTTCCTTCTCCAAAGATACTTTCATTTTTACGTGCCTGATTTTTTAGTAACGCAAAAATCAGATCCTGTTTTCGCAAACGATTGGCTCCCTCAATTTCATTGGCAACAGCCATTTTTATCAATTCGGAAACATGAAGACTTTTAAGATCAGATAAACGCATGAAGAAACTCGTAAAAAATGATTGGGATAGAAAATGAAGCTAAAATAATCAGGAAGAGGAGTAACGCCAATAGGAAAAGTCAAGTTTGGAGCAATACTCTTTCAGCTAAAGCTTATAGAGCGCTTTTATTAGGTAAGTCTAAGATTTTATAGATGACTGTCAATGAATGCTGTCAATTGAGACTTTGAAAGAGCACCCACCTTGGTTGCTTCAATATTACCATTTTTGAATAACATAAGGGTAGGGATGCCACGAATTCCATATTTTGGAGGAGTCGCTTGATTTTCATCAATATTAAGTTTTGCAACTTTAAGTCTACCACTATACTCATTCGCAACTTCATCAAGAATTGGGGCAATCATTTTGCATGGTCCACACCATTCTGCCCAATAATCAACCAATACTGGTGTGGTTGATTGTAGTACTTCCGCTTCAAAAGTGGCATCTGTAATATAATGAACATGTTGGCTCATGAAATCCTCATTCAAATTTTATTTTCAAGTTAATATTGATCAATAGTGCAATGCACTAATGAATAGATCTGTCATGCATGACAGCCAATCGAATCAAAGCTGAAATAGAAGTGCGCAAGCTTGTGATTGTTATACTATAGAAAATTCCGGCAAATGGGAAGTGTTGTCATACATTACAATTAAACTTCTATAAAGCCTACGTAAGACTAACAATACTTAAGAAGCTGACATTAAATCATAAACTGGCGGTTAGCCCCAGTTTTATTAATGAAGTTTATTTTACATACAAAAAGATGAAGCAGAATCTACTTATCTATTTAATTATTCCAACAAGAGGCGAATAATCATGCATTTAATCAAGCGTAATTATATCCGTCAAATATTGAGCATGCTTATTTATTTGTTCTTGATTTTCTGGAGTATGGCGCTTATTGCATCTCCTTTACGTCAGGAAATAAGACAGTTTATTGATGAAATGGTTGCACAACATGGATTCAATCAATCCAAACTTGAAGATATATTTAATAGGGTGCAATTCCAGCCAACTATCATTGATTTGATTTCAGTACCCGCTTCCTCCATACCTTGGAATAAATATCGCGCCCGTTTTATCAATCCACAGCGCATAAAAAGCGGCGTCAATTTCTGGAATGAACATGCACAGAAACTGGAGCAAGCAAGTCAAGTATTTGGCGTTCCTGCAGAAATTATTGTTGCCATCATTGGCGTTGAAACTGCCTATGGTACAACGACAGGTAAACATCGCGTTATAGACACATTGACCACTTTAGCATTTGATTTTCCAAGACGCGCTGATTTTTTTAAAAATGAGTTGGAACAATACCTGTTACTGGCACAGGAGCAAAATTTCGATTTATTCAGTATCAGAGGTTCTTACGCAGGAGCCATTGGTTTTCCACAATTTATGCCGGGAAGTTATAGGCGTTATGCCATAGATTTTGATGGTGATGGAAAAACTGATTTAGCAAGCAATGCAACTGATGCAATTGGCAGTGTCGCCAATTATCTCAAGGAATACGGGTGGGAAGCAGGAGGACCCACCATCGCACGCGCACACATACCTATTGGCAGTAATCATTATCAAGAAATTTTGCTTGCAGGCATTGAGCCTATTCATCCAGTAAAAAAACTTCGTGCAGCCAATATTATCCCGCTGGAAAAAACAAGCGATGAAAGATTAGCAGCACTTATTGAATTAAAAGATGATGATACGCTTCAATATTGGCTTGGTTTTCAGAATTTCTATGTTATTACACGATATAATCGCAGTACTTTTTACGCAATGTCAGTGCTGCAGCTTGCCGAAGCAATCCGTGCCGCACGAAATTCAAGTCTGCGATAAACTAGTCACTTAGCTATGAATAGTGTAATTTCAAGATGGTTTGTGCGCCAGGCTAGTATCTTCAGCTGCCGAAATAATTTTCAGAAGTTAATTTAATTCTCGGCTAATCAATGTATTTTATTGCCACCTGCAAGCTTTAACCGTAATCTATCCCCATTAGGGATGGAATGTTCGCGATTCTTGAACATCTGTATAATTTTCTTTTTTAAAAACTACGAGATGATCAGCTTCTAACCTGATACCGATTTTCTCACCAATCGCATGATTATGATGACTCGAAATGAGCGATAATAGAGTCTTGCCACTGGCTAATTTTAACGTATAAAGAATCTCGGCACCTCGAAATGCTTTATGGGTGACCATGGCTTGTAAAGTACTTTGTTGATCGTACACAATATCGTCTGGTCGAATTAATACCTCTACTTCACTTCCGGCATGATAAATCGCGTCATCTAATTGGTACTGATGATAAATTTCTTCCGTTAAAATACCTAGTTCTATTTCAATCTTTTCAAGGGAAAGCACTTTCCCGGGGAGAAAAATACCTTGCCCGATAAAATTGGCGACAAAACGATTGGCAGGACGATGATATAAATTATAGGCTGTATCCCATTGCATAATTTTGCCTTGATGCATAACGCCAATTACATCTGCCACAGAGAAAGCTTCGTCTTGATTATGCGTTACCAGAATGGCAGTAATATGCAGACTTTTTAGAATATCGCGTATTTCTAAACTTAAACGCTCCCGCAAGGTGACATCCAGATTAGAAAAAGGTTCATCTAGTAGTAATAAATCAGGATGAGGCGCCAGTGCTCGGGCTAAGGCGACACGTTGTTGCTGCCCGCCGGAAAGCTCATGAGGATACTTGTTAGCCTCTTCTGCAAGACCGACAATTTGTAGCATCTCAGCTACACGTTGCATACGCTCAGTCGGATGACTGCGGTGCAATCCAAACCCTACATTTGCTGCTACTGTCAGATGAGGAAACAAGGCATAATCCTGAAATACCATACCAACATGTCTTTGCTCGGGTGGAAGACTAAAGTTAGCACGACTCACCACCATGCCGTTAAGTAATATTTCACCTCCCATTAATGGTTCAAAGCCTGCAATACAGCGTAATGCAGTGGTTTTCCCACAACCGCTGGGTCCTAACAAGCACCCGATCTCTCCTTTTCTTAAATCAAACGATAAATGACTAATGGTTGTCTGCTTACCATAAGCATGTTGAATTTGATCTAATTTCAGTAAGGTATCCACAAGCTACTTGTCTGTTTGTCGCATCAGTAAAATAATAGGCACCAATCCCGCCAAAACTAACGTCACAGCAGGTAATGCAGCCTGCTGCCATTCACCCTCTGAAGTCAATGAAAAAATACGTACAGCCAATGTATCCCAGCCAAAGGGACGAGTCATCAAAGTAATGGGCATTTCTTTCATGACATCTACGAACACCAACGCAGCAGCGGTGAATATTCCGGTTTTCAACATGGGTAAATGAACACTTCGAAGCACAGCCCAACCGGTTAAACCAAAACCCATCGCTGCCTCATCTATACTGCGCGTAATACGTTGCATAGCACTGTCTATAGGATAGTGAGCAACAGCAAGAAAGCGTGTCATGTAAGCTATCAGCATGACACCGACTGTGCCTTGAATCAATAAACCAGCTTCAATTTGAAACAGAGTTAATAGCCATTCATTTAACTGATCATCTAACCAGGCAAGGGGAATAAAAATACCTACTGCTAATACGGCACCTGGCAGAGCATAACCTATCGTTGCAATACGGACTGCGATTCGAGTGAACGTATTAGAATAAAGGCGAACTGCATAAACTAATAATATGGCAACAAAACAGGTAATCAGTGTGGCCATGGCTGATAACAGAAGTGAATGCAAGAGAAATTCCAGATAACGTTGATCAAAGCTCTGCATTAAAGAATGAGCAGCCCAGCCACTCAATTGCATGATGGGCAGCACAAATGCAAAAAATAAAACACTTGCAGCAAAGCATATAGCTGTACACGCTTTCCAACCTGAAAGTACGATACGATCAGCGTGTGAACTTCTCTTTGTTTCAGCGAAACGCATTCGCGCTCGAAATTGTTGTTCAATAATAATGAGTACAAAAACCAGGGTGATCAGTAATGATGCAAGCTGAGAAGCCGCAGGTAAGGAAAACATGCCAAACCATGCTTTATAGATCGCCGTGGTAAATGTATCGTAATTAAATACAGAAACGGTCCCGAAATCTGCAAGCGTTTCCATGAGCGTCAGCATGATACCGCCTGCAATCCATGGGCGAGCCATCGGCAGCGCTACTTTGAAGAATCCTTGTTTACGGTTAAGGCCCAGCGACTGAGCCACTTCTAGCAAACGCTTTCCTTGCGTTAGAAAGGCATTGCGTGCCATTAAATAGACATAGGGATAGAAAGCCAGAATCATAACAACTGTTACTCCCCCTCTTCCGTATAAATCAGGAAACCAGGGTAACTCTGATCCCAGCCAAGTGCGTAAAGTTGTCTGAATAGGACCAGTATAATCAAACAAACCGTGTACAATAAATGCAGTCACATAGGCTGGAATGGCTAGTGGCAGCAACAAAGCCCAGGAAAAGAACCTGCTGCCCGGAAACTGATAAATTGCGGTAAGCCACGCAAGGCTGACACCCAACAATGACGTCCCAACCACAACTCCCACTGAGAGCCAAAATGTGTTGATTAATAAGGTAAAAAGTGCAGTATCAACAAGATGCTTCCAGACATCGTCCGTTGGCATGAGAAATGAAGAGAAAACAACAACGACAGGAATAAGTATCAGTGCTGCAACGAGAAACGGAATTAGCCGCCAGAAACTTGCTTTGTGGTTTAACAAGGGGCGGCTAATTTCTGGATTCTTATTTTCTACTACAGCATATTTTTCACTATTCACATGTACCTACTAGATTATCGATAACCCGCACGATCCATTAATTTTATTGCTGCTGTTTGCAACTCCCCTGCTTTGGCTAAGTTCATTGGGTTTTGTTTAAACTCTCCCCAGGCTGCAACTATTTTACTGGGCTTAACCTTAGGATTAACAGGATATTCCATATTGACGTCAGCAAATAAATTTTGCGCTTTCTCTGAAGATAAAAATTCCAGCAATTTGATGGCTGCATGCTCATTCTTGCTGAATTGAGTAACGCCAGCTCCTGAAATATTGACATGCACACCACTATTTTTTTGATTGGGCCAGAAAATAGCTAAAGGTAAATTAGAATTGCTTTCCATCAATCTGCCATAATAATAAGTATTAACCAGAGCCACATCGCATCGTCCTGCTGCTACAAATTCGAGCGTTCTCGTATCATCAGACAAAGGCTCAGTTGCAAGGTTATCGACCCAACCTTTCACAATTCTTTCAGTTTCAGCTTCCCCATGCTCGGCAATCATCATTGCAACAAGCGATTGATTATAAACTTTTTTTGAGGTGCGCAAGCATAATCTTCCCTTCCATTTCGGATCTGCCAGATCCTCATAGGTAGAAAGCTCTGACGGCTTTACTTTTTGCGTATTGTAGACGATAGTGCGAGCCCGCACCGAAAGACCAAACCAATGCCCTTGCGGATCTCGTAAATGAGCAGGAATATTTGCTTCCAGTATAGAAGAAGAAACAGATTTTAATAGTCCCGCCCGTGCGGCTTCCCATAAATTCCCTGCATCTGCAGTAATGAGAACATCGGCCGGAGTTCTCTTTCCTTCTGCTTTAAGTCTGGCCAATAAAGCGCCTTCCTTGTCTGTCGTAAATTTAACCTGAATGCCTGTTTCTCTGGTAAAAGCATCAAACATCGGTTTGATAAGTTCTTCAATTCTTGCTGAATACACTACGACCTGCTCTGCCTGGGCTACATTGATTACCAGCAGGGAAACAAAACAGTATGTAATGACCAAAAAACGTTTAATCGAAAATAGTTTGCACATTTATTTAAATATAAAGCATGAGAATGTCAGAAAGTAAAATCATAGCTTACAAAGTTTTCAACGATTATACTATGAATAAGAATTGTTATCAGTTGTACCTTCTCAGAAAGTAATGCTTATTCTCATCAAAAAGATGCCGTATTAATTGCTTGCAATGGCGGCGTATATTTCAGCCCGAATGCCTCTGCTACAGCGGGATGAGTCACGAAACCGCGATAGAGATTGAGCCCGTGGAGCAAAGTGCGGTTATGACGTACAGCATCTAGCCCCTCATTTGCCAGGCGCACTACATAAGCTGCCGTCTGATTATTGAGTGCAAAGGTACTCGTGCGAGGAACAGCCCCTGGCATGTTAGTAACGCAATAATGCAAGATACCATCCAATTCATAAACCGGATCACTATGAGTAGTAGGGTGAGTGGTCTCCACGCATCCCCCCTGATCAACTGCCACATCAACAATAACCGATCCTCGGCGCATATGTAACAACATCTCTTTTGTCACCAGCCAAGGTGCTCGTCCACCTGGAATGAGCACTGCACCAATAACAAGGTCAGCTTGATAAACGATTTCTTTAATATTGAATCTGTCACTCATACGCGTCAATAATTGCCCATGAAAAATATCATCCAGGTATTTCAACCGTGAATGATTCACGTCCAGTACAGTCACCTGAGCACCCATTCCAACCGCAACTCTGGCTGCATTAGCACCTACAATACCTGCTCCCAGAATGGCCACATTGGCAGGAGCTACGCCAGGAACCCCCCCCATCAGGATGCCACGGCCACCTAATGTTTTAAGCAAGTAAGTCGCACCTATTTGTATTGCCATTCTTCCGGCTACTTCACTCATGGGTGCTAACAAAGGTAACTCACCTGATTCAGTTTGCACAGTTTCATAAGCAATACCGGTCGTTCCTGCAGCCAGCATTGTATCAGTCAGTACTTTATTCGAAGCCAGATGCAGATAAGTAAAAAGAATTAAATCTTGACGCAGATAGCGATATTCCTGCTGAATTGGTTCTTTTACCTTCACCACCATCTGGGCACACCAAACATCCTCGGCATAAGGAACAATATCAGCGCCAGCCGACTGGTAATCTCCATCAGTAAAGAAACTCCCCTCCCCTGCTCCGGCTTGTACCCGAACCTGATGCCCGTGCTCTATTAACGTGTGTACGTTACCGGGCGACATTCCGACTCGATATTCCTTATCTTTAATTTCCTTAGGTAATCCAATGATCATCAATTGCTTCCTAGTTTTTGTTAATTAGAATGGCTCTTTTACTCTTTTTTTATCCTCATTCATAGCATCATTTATCTGATAGACTACTGTGGCTTTTTAAAAAATTCTGATTTATCGGGATTTTTGAACAAATCTAATTCAAAATACCCCATATGTAATAACTTATTACTTTTTTCCGCTGAAATAAATATAACCTAACAGTTTTTATTCAAAGACTAATTTCACTTTTTTGCTTAACTCAGATTTTCCATTAGAAGCGATTAAGGAATAAGGAGTTAAGGAGTTAAGGAGTGAATATTGGGCTGAATCTAACGGAAAGATCAAATATTTTGGACTTATCCCAAAGACATTGATCTATTCACGCTATTGCATAGCAACTCCAGGTTAATAATCTTTTTCGGCCCTCATAGGTTAATATAGCCAGTTTTGGCAAAGAGCACATAACATAACGCAGCGTTTTAGGGTATGTTAGACATCGGATTTGCCTGACGCTCTATTACTTCGTAGTACTTGCCTGATGAAACAAACTCATCAAATTACAGGCTGGCATGAATGTCAGTAAAGCAGCTTCAGTGACTTAGAAATCTCTGGCATTAAAATTTTTATTTTTTGCCGAATACCTATCACCTGGCTTGGTTCTTCCCAACTTTACGCCTGATAATTAAAAGCGATCAGCTCTATGCCATCATTCAGTGCCCACCAGTTTGTTTCTTTTACCAGCGCCTGGCAATGGCTAATTGAGACGCAAGGCCATGCCAGGCTGATCTAAACCATCCAGAAACGCACTATCACTCAAATCACTCTCCGCCCGAAGCAATAAGATACATTACCAGCCGGCTTATCCAAACCTGTCGCCCAAAAAACTGATACATTTTTAGTACCATGGCTGTTAGCCGGCCTTGGCCATGAATTGCTACCATGTGAATATCTGCAGTAAAAGCTATCAAAAAATAATGAGAATAACGCCCGTATTTATTTGATAGCCGGGCTAGTGACTTACACCTTTCACGAGAAGAAGCCCTCCCTTAATATTTCATTTTCAGCTGTGGTGTGATAATTTTTATGCCGAACTCACGTTAACTCATACATTCCATAGGGTTTTCCGTCTGATTTCTTTGAAGCGTGAATACGTTTTATATTAAGACCTAATATTTTCATACTTTCTCCTGATAATTAATATCCTTGTTTGACTTATGGAGATATGAAAAGTATGATTAATTAACAATTAAATGTATCAATTTTGATACATAAAGGAGGGGGATATGATGGAACTAAAAGATTACATTGAAATTGGCGTAGAAAAAGCAGGGACTCAAATAGAATTGGCTAAGAGAATAGGTATTTTGGATGTAAATTTGAGAATGGCTAAAGCTGGAAAAAGAGGTCTTCCAGTAGATGTTTGTATATTACTAGCAGATTACGTAAAAGTAGATAGATTAGAAGTCATCGCGGCAAGTAATCTGGTTACAGAAAAAGATGAAAGAAGAAGGAGAATTTTTGAAAGCTGTTTCAAGAAATCCAACAGCGCGGCAGCAAGTATAACAATGGCTCTACTTGTCACAATAATTTTAACATTGGCACCAACAAAGCACGCCGACGCTGGATGTCAAATACCAGTAAATGACACTTTATATATTATGCACAATTAGATCATAATAAAGGGGTTAGAAGGAAAGCGATGTATCTGACCTATTTTGAGGTAGGCTGTTTAGGCCTTTATCTGCGAAACGGTTTTACGGGCTAACCAAATTGACGATACAGGAAGCGCAGTTCTTCACAACTAACGCCTGATTCATCCAGGCGTTTTTTAATATATCTCTGCAAATACCAAACTCCCATGTGTCAAGGCAAAATCAAAAGAGCTTCATAAATTAATTGATTTTTTGCTTTTGGCTAATATCATGAATAAATCCTGCACTATCCCATGCAATCTCACCATCTGTGGGATTGATGCCATATTCTTTTAATAATTGCTTAAACAAGGCATGTTGCAAAGGATCAGCAAAAGCTGGAATTAAAAAAGGTTGACCATCAAGTTCATAAACAATCAAAGCCAGCTCTGACCCATCGGATAAAGGAATAACAATCGCTTCCTTAAATTTATACTGCCCCATAGATTTATATTGATCCATAGAATGTCGCTTCTCTTATGGCCTTGCAAGGTTCTTCAATCTCAATTTGAAATTTTCGAAGACCATCAATCATATCCATAATAAAAACATAGAAATTCCAATAACTTCAAAGCTATTCAATAAAAATGTCATTAATATTCTCCAACATAGCGATAAAACCATACAACTAATAAGGAAAGAAATCATGACGGATAAACAAATAACAATCAAGTAACTGTGGTTATTGTTTTAGAATAAAAGCATTAAAGTTATGAAATCTGATTGAAATTGAAGTTGAAAATAGATGCGAAAAAAAGATGCGATACAAGAAAATAGATAAGGCTGCAATAAAAAACTCAGGCAGTTTCAAGTTTGAAGTGCAACTTTTATAAGGCGACAAGAGGCAAGCTGAGATAGGATCCGAGCTTCTTGAATGGTCAAATAAAAGAGCACAGTTGAAGCACTATCAGCAGCTCACCCGAGAACAACATTATCAGATTTAGGGGTTACGAAAAACGGGTTTAAGCAAGTGAGATAGCGAATCAAGCTGATGTTGAACAAATCTGTGATCTTGCGCGAACTCAGGTGCAATAAAGGGCAACACAATTGGCATCTGAAGCAGGCGCAGGAACTAAGAAATAAACGCGTGAGGCAGAAAGCCAAAGCCAAAGCCAAAGCCAGGCGATCTGGCCGGGAAGATCGGAATAATTCCATTTCTCAAAACTGACTTTTTCGACTTCGCCTTGCTATATTATTGATACTGTCTGCGGCTCACCTTCGCGTCATGTTTGATTTAGAAATGGAATAAGGTCGGCAGGATGATTTAGCAGGATATGCATCCTGAACACGGATCAGCCCGACTTGAACTGAAAGGTGAATTGTCTTTAAGCCATGAAACCCTCTATCAGCACCTCTGCGCAGCCAAGCTGGCAGGAGGTGAGTGGTGAAAACCTATGCACTGCCGGAAACCGCGATGCAAGCACTCTGCGAAGCAGCGCGCGTGTAAGTAATTGGGAAGGTAATAGCCTAATCGGCAAGCACAATCAGCGGATAATGGTCACCCTGAACCTGAGAAAACTTATTGTTTATGAGATTTTATCTCTAAACATAAAATACGCAGCCCCTATCATGCAAAGACCCGCCCATAAATAATCCAATTTGAGTGGTTCTTTTAAATAAAAAACAGCGAAAGGTATAAAAATACTTAATGTGATGACTTCTTGAATGATCTTAAGTTGTCCAACGCTAAACACTGTATAGCCGATTCGATTTGCAGGAACTTGAAACATATATTCGAGAGAAGCCACTAGCCAGCTTATTACAGCCGCAACAAACCAAGGTGCCGAATTCAATTCCTTGAGATGTGCGTACCAGGCAAACGTCATAAAAACGTTACTTATGACAAGCAAAGAGATACTAATCAATATTGGGTTCATCGTATTAAGAATGCTATTTAATTTTTCCAACCATCTTTTCGGGATTAACCCATGCATCAAATTCTTCAGCAGTAACATAACCTAAAGAAAGAGCTGCCTCTTTTAACGAGGTTTCTTCACGATAGGCTTTTTTAGCAATTTCTGCAGCTTTATCATAACCAATGTAAGGGTTTAAAGCTGTCACGAGCATTAAGGAATGTCGCATCAACATATTGATACGTTCGATATTAGCTGTGATGCCTACTGCACAGTGGTCGTTGAAACTCATCATTCCATCTGCGAGCAAGCGCACACTTTGCAGAAAATTATGGATGATCAAAGGCTTCATTACATTAAGTTCAAAATTACCCATTGCCCCCCCCATATTAATAGCGACGTCATTACCCATTACCTGGCAGCAAAGCATAGTCATAGCTTCTGATTGAGTAGGGTTAACTTTACCAGGCATGATTGAGCTGCCGGGCTCATTTTCCGGAATTTTGATCTCGCCAATTCCGCAGCGCGGACCCGAAGCCAGCCAGCGAATATCATTAGCAATTTTTATTAAAGATGCGGCCAGTGTTTTTAATGCACCATGAGCATGAACGAGCGCATCATTTGCAGCAAGCGCTTCAAATTTGTTCGGAGCGGTGACAAAAGGAAAGTTCGTTAACTTGGCAATTTCAGACGCGACACGCACAGCAAACTCAGGATGTGTATTCAATCCGGTTCCGACAGCGGTTCCACCCAAAGCCAATTCATATAAATGAGGTAGCGATGCCTCAATGTGTTTGAGCCCATGATCTAACTGTGAAACATACCCAGAAAATTCCTGGCCTAGCGTTAAAGGAGTGGCATCTTGTAAATGAGTTCTGCCTATCTTGACAATAGAGTTGAATTCTTGAGATTTAGTAAATAAGGTTTGGTGTAACGTCCGAATAGCCGGAATTAATTGATTATGAATGAGCTGAACTGCAGCCACATGCATTGCCGTGGGGAATACATCGTTGGAAGATTGTGCTTTATTCACATCGTCATTGGGATGAACTTTCCGTTGGCTGCCACGCCCTCCGCCCAATAATTCAGAAGCACGATTTGCCAATACTTCATTCATATTCATATTGGTTTGCGTGCCGGAGCCCGTTTGCCAGACAGCGAGTGGAAATTCTGTTTCATGTTGTCCAGCCATCACTTCATCAGCCGCTGCAATAATGGCATTGGCAACAGTGTCATCAAGCAAACCCAGTTGGCAATTGACCTGGGCTGCTGCGCGTTTGATCAATGCCAGAGCGTGGATCAGCGTGGTCGGCATTTTCTCATTGGAAATCTTGAAATTGTGTAAAGATCGTTGTGTCTGCGCACCCCATAACACATGGGCAGGAATTTGGATGGCACCTATAGCATCCCGTTCTTCTCTGAAATCATCCATTACAGCTACCTATCTTATTAATTTAAGTAACATACTCGGCGGCTAATCACCCCGTGTATTTGACTGTTCCTCGAACGCTTCAAGGAAAACAGCAGGTTCCGGCTTCCAACCTTTCTTGCGGTGTTCTGCAATGACATTCGTAAAAATTCCACCTCGCACAAAAAATTTTGCTATAAGCCGCATATATCTCGGCTTTAGAACCGCCACCAAGTCATCAAGAATTTGGTTAGTCACTGCCTCATGGAATGCTCCCTCATCACGGTAAGACCAAATATAGAGCTTAAGACTTTTCAATTCGACACATTTTTTATCAGGAATATAATCCAAAATAAGTCTGGCAAAATCGGGTTGTCCTGTTTTCGGGCATAAACAGGTAAATTCTGGTATTTCCATATGGATCCGGTAATCTCTGGCAATAAATGGATTATCGAACGTTTCTAGCTTTTTTGAGGGCTTACTCGCCATGCGATAGGTCTCTTCAATTCGGTTGGTTAAGGTGAAATCAGTTAAAATAGCTTTCGAAGTGATTCTTAAACCGAATTATACCAATTTTATTTATTATTCAATTGCGTCTATCCCAAATCAAACTCGCTGGCTTCAAGTCTTTTGTAGAACCCACCACCATTCTTATTCCGGGTAATCTGGTAGGTATTGTTGGACCCAATGGTTGCGGAAAATCCAATGTTATCGATGCCGTTCGTTGGGTATTAGGTGAATCCAGGGCGACGGCTTTGCGTGGAGAGTCAATACAGGATGTCATCTTCAGTGGATCAATTAGCCGAAAGCCTGTTGGGCGAGCCAGTGTCGAGCTAATTTTTGATAATAAACTTGGAAAAGTAGCCAGCCGATGGGCAGCTTATAGCGAGATTTCTATCAAGCGCGTCATCCAACGCGATAGTGAATCGAATTATTACATCAATAATACCCACGTGCGTCGTCGAGATATTACTGATATTTTTCTCGGGACAGGGGTAAGTGGACGCGGTTATGCCATCATTGAGCAAGGCATGATTTCCCGTATTATCGATGCCAAGCCTATGGAGTTACGCGTATTTCTTGAAGAAGCCGCCGGTATTTCACGCTATCGTGAGCGGCGACATGAAACAGAACTGCGATTGATTGATACACGCGGCAATCTCATGCGTGTAGAAGACATTCTTCAAGAACTGGGAAAACAATTACAACATTTAAAGAAACAGGCGGAGATCGCCCAGAAATTTGGTGCATTACAAAAACAATTAAACACTACTTGTCATACTTTATGGTTATTTCAAAAACAGGAAGCGATTGCAAAACGCATTCATGCAGAGGAGCAAATTCAACAATTTGAGCATGAGCTGGCAAATGAAGTAACCAGCTTGCACGAACTAGACAAGCAGCTTGAAGAGATGCGTGCGCAGCAACACACTGTAAGTGAACAACAACATGAAATGCAAGGAGAGTTATACGCCATCAATGCTGAGATTGCGCGCATGGAGCAAAAATTGCAGCATACACGGGAGAACAGAGAATATTTTGTCAAACAAATCTCTACAGTCGAAATACAGCTAGAAAACAATCAGTATCAAATGCAAGAGGCATGTGAGCATCTTAATCACTGGCGTAGCGAAATTGAGCAAGCAAGATTGGTTTGTATCACGAGCAGTCAAAATTACCACTCAGAGAATGAGAAATTGCCGGAACTAGAATCAGTTTTTCGCACGAGCCAAGATCAATTATTTACTGTGCAGAAAAATTTGTTACTTGCCCAGCAAACAGAAAAACTGCATCAGAGCCACCTTGCTCATGCCGATAAAGCCATCCAACAATTAAGCTCACGCCATGAGCGCTTGATCCAGGAACAGAATTCGCAACCGCAAATTGATAAAGCAGAGCTTACTAATTTAACAGAAGAAAAAAATCAGATCATAGCTCATTTGCAAGAGCAACAAGATGCTTTGACTGAAGCAGAAAATCAGTTAAAAATAACTGAATATACTCGAAAAGAAGCTTTGCAGAATGTCCAGTCTGTCCAACAGAAACTGACTCAACTTCAAGCCCACCATGCCGCTTTACAGCAAATTCAACGTCGACTTGAAAACAATAAAGCATTAGATAAATGGATATCTCAGCTTCAATTAGATTTATTACCGCGCTTATGGCAATACATCCAAATAGAAAAAGGATGGGAAAATGCGTTAGAAGCTGTTTTGCGTGAGCGGATCAATGCTGCAGGCGTTGAGCAGCTCGAAATGGCTTTAAATTGGAAGAATCATCCGCCTCCGGGGAAATGGTCCATCTTTGAAGTCACTCCCATCAAAGTTCGCGCTACAAGCTGTCATCTAAGGCATGAAAAAAAACAATGGAAACCTCTTAGCATCTATTTAAATTATGCACAGGCTACTATTCAACCCATGGTGGAATCATGGCTAAGCGGCATATTTACTATTAGCGATATTGAAACAGGTCTCATCCAACAAAAACAACTTCTTCCAGGCGAAATGTTGGTGACTCCTGAAGGTCATGTGTTTACTTGCGGCAGCTTAAGCTATTACGCGGCCGATTCGCAATTACATGGGGTATTAGCACGACAACGTGAAATAGCCCAGATTGAGATTGAAATCGATACACTTGAGAAAGAGCTAACGCATGCCCACTCCACATTGGCTGAGGTAGAAGGAAGGTGTGATGAACTTGAAGTCACCATATCGGAGCTAGGAAGCGAGGTAACGCAACTAAAGCAGCAGGAACACGCGTTGCAGCTTCAAATCTTACAGCTTTCACAGCTTATAGAACGTGTTTCCCAGCGACACCATCAAATTGAAGATGAGTTAATCGAAATTTCCCATCAAATATCCATTGAATACACGCAAAAGCAAGAAGCAGAAATAAAATTGGCTGAGGGTAAAGCACAAATAGTTAATCTGGAAGAGCAACTACAGCAAATCAAGTTAACGGGTGAAGTTGCCGAGCAGACTCTAAATGAATGTCGGTTATTAGTACAAAATTTGGCAGATAAAATGCGTGAAACTATTTTTCATGAAAAGAATTGCCAGCATAAAATTGAGCAATTAGAAAACGATGTTCAAGCAATCAGCAAAAACATCGCTAACTTAACAGAAAACCTGGATAAATTGCATCATGCACAAGCAGATTTGGATGATGAGCCCCTTCAAACTCAGCTTAATGAATGGTTAGCAAAGAAAATAGATCATGAACAGGTTTTAACCTCAGTTCGTCATGACCTGGAAAATACAACCGAGGCGCTACGTGAAACGGAACAAGCGCGGCTTAAATCGGAGCAAAAATCGTATCAACTCCGAGAATCTATCAATCAGATACGATTCAAGGAGCAGGAAGCGCGTTTAACAGAAAATCAATTTAACGAGAAACTTTTAGAGGCTGGTGCTAAAGAAGATGAATTGCGGCCGTTATTGAACAATGTGCAGCCTTCTCGATTAAAAGCAGAAATTAATCGAATTAATATTGAAATTACAGCACTTGGCGCGGTTAATCTTGCTGCATTGGAGGAATTAGAAACATCACAAGCACGTAAAATATATCTTGATGAACAAGCCACTGATTTGAAAGAAGCAGTCATCACTTTAGAAAATGCCATTCGACAAATTGACCGCGAAACACGTGAGCGCCTCATGCAAACCTTTGATAAAGTAAATACGCATTTAGGCGAATTATTCACAGCCATATTTGGTGGAGGTCGAGCAAGGCTGGTTTTAAGCGGTGAAGAAATCCTCGATGCCGGAATGCAGCTCACTGCACAGCCTCCTGGTAAAAAAAATAACTCAATTCATTTACTCTCGGGTGGAGAAAAGGCGCTTACCGCTTTAGCACTCGTATTTTCATTATTCCAACTTAATCCTGCACCCTTTTGTTTGCTTGATGAAGTGGATGCGCCTTTAGATGACAATAATTCAATACGTTTTTGTGATCTTGTAAAACGGATGTCGAGAGAAACTCAATTCTTATTCATCAGTCACAGCAAAACTACGATACAAATGGCAGAACAACTCATTGGTGTTACCATGCAAGAACAAGGGGTTTCACGTATAGTTACGGTAGATCTCGATAAGGCCATAAACTCAAACAAAGAAATAGGTGTCGTCTAAAACTTATTTAAAGACGATAAGGGATTATAATTATAATGATTGAAATTAAAATATTGGCTTATTAAACATGAATATGAGCGACTTTGAGTATGAGTGACTTACAAATCATCCTAATCATTATCGGTATAATTATTATTGGCGCTGTAGCTCTATTTAACTGGTTACAGCAAATGCGTTATCGACGTAACGTCAAACGCTCATTTGAGCATGAGCATGAAGACGCATTATTGAAAATGGGCAAAACCGGTTGGGAAAATGAACGTATCGAACCTAAATTCAGTACTGACTCCACTCAAGAATTGCAAACTGAAGCTAATTCCACAAAAGAAAAAGTACGTTTAGAACCAAAAGCACGTTTAGAACCTGAAGAACTGTCTATTGATGAGCCACTAGAAGAGCATAAATCGGTTAATTTTGACAGCACCATCAACTATATCACGAGTATTCGGGCTAACAAGCTGATCTCTAACGACAAACTAGCTGAGTTATTACAGCAGAAATTTGACTTTGGAAAACCTGTCCATTGGTATGGACTGAGTCAAGATGGTCAAACCTGGGAAGAAATTACGATTGAATCACTTCATACGAAAGGTGGTTATATCTATTTAAATGGCTGTTTGCAGCTGGTTGATCGAGCAGGTCCGGTAAGTGAAGTTAATTTATCTCGATTCCGTGATATGGTCGAAGATTTTGCCTTACAAGTAAATGCAGTTGCTGATTGCCCGGATATTTCGAATGCCTATATAAGAGCAGTATCACTCGACAAATTTTGTGCAGAAGTCGATATAGTGATGGGTATTAATATTATCAGCAAAGATGGCGGTGCTTTCGTTGGAACGAAAATACGCGCCTTGGCTGAGTCAGCTGGCTTTAGGCTTGAATCTGAGGGTGCATTCAGATATCGAGATGAAAACAATGCTGTATTGTTTTCTCTGGGTAACTATGAAGCAACGCCCTTCTTACCTGCCAATATGCGTACCTTGACCACACATGGGATTACTTTTTTGTTTGATGTGCCAAGGGTAGCCAATGGCGAGAAAGTATTTGATCAAATGGCTCATCTCGCTGGACTTTTTTCTTCTACCTTAAATGGCATCATGGTAGATGATAATCGTGTACCACTAAGTGATAACGGTATCAGGAGGAGTAGAGAACAACTTATAAATATTCAAGCAACCATGGCAGCGCATCATATTCCTGCTGGTAGTGACACTGCATTAAAATTATTTATTTGACCAACGACTACCCAGATTTTAATTGATTACTCGAAAGCGCGGATTCTTTCCGCAAATGAAGAATACGAGATAAAAGGTAATAAAGGGTATTTAATTTATATCAGTAGTTTTCTTCCAGTGAGATACCATATTGAGCGAGATGATTAGCTTGCTAAAGCATGTGTAGTATGTGTAAGAAAATCAGAAATAATTCTCTAATTAAAAGTTAATCCTTATATAAAGAAATATACCATCAATGAATTGGTCTGAACTATATTGGCATCGAATTACACCTCTTCATATCATTCTTTGGCCATTTAGTTTATTTTTTAGACTGTTCTTAACATTTAAGCGATTATTATATCGGCTTGGTATATTGCATTCGGTTAAGACATCTGTACCCATAATTGTTATTGACAGTATTACTGTTAATGATGCCGGTAAGACATCCCTCGTCATTTGGTTAATTCATCTATTAAAAGCATTTGGATTATACCCTGGCATCATTAGTCGCGGCTATTCCGAAAATTACGGCTCTCCCCTTGCCGTTACGCTCTCAAGTAAACCTGGTATTGTAGGAAATAAATCTTTGCTGATGGCTTATCTAAGTAAGAGTATTTGCCCAATATGGATTGGTCATGATCGCGTAAAGGTTGCGCAAGCCCTACTTACAGCTCATCCTGAATGCAATGTGCTCATCTGTGATGATGGTTTACAGGATCTGCGATTGCAGCGGGACTTCGAGATTGTTGTACTTGATCAGAGTAAACTGAGTTTCGGTAATGGTTTAATTTTGCCGGCCGGGCCTTTACGTGATAGCTTATCCTATCTAAATAAAGTAGACGCAGTAGTAATGAATGAAAAAAGCAGCCGGTTATCAATACATAATGTCGGAAATGAGATTAAAACATTTTATATGAGGCCAGCAAATGAATATTTCATTAATTTGCTTAACCCTGATGTTCATTACGAAATTTCTACATTTAAGGGTAAATCTATTCATGTTATTACGGATATCAATCATTCTCATGATTTCCTGGAGCAACTAAGCTATCTGAAATTAAATGTAAAATCTCATTCAGTTATCAACAATGACCCATTTATTAAAAAAAATTTACAGATTCCTGATGCTGAAATTATTCTTTTGAGAGAAGAGGATGCTGTAAAATGTTTGGATCAAGCCAATGAGAAATTTTGGGTATTGCATGAAGAAATAACAATAAACATTGGATTACGAGAAATTATTTTAAAAAAATTAAGAGAAAAATTTATGGACCCAAAACTTTTAGATATTCTGGTATGTCCATTGTGTAAAGGCCCTTTAATTTACAAGAAAAATGAAAAAGAATTAATCTGTAAACCAGACCGCTTAGCTTTTCCAATCAGAGACGGGATCCCAGTCATGTTAGAAGAAGAAGCGCGCAAACTCCCAGCAGAAGAAGAAATTTAGCTTTCTTAATTTTTAAAATTAAAAATAATTTTTTTCTGATTTTAATTAAAGTAGTTAATTTATTTTCTTCTCCATTTCCATCTTAACCATATCCGTAATTGTCTGAATTTATCCACATCGATACTGTCTGCAAAAATGACGATATTACGAGAAAAAAACGAATAGGGAGATTTCACACACAATACAGTCAAATAGGGTGTGACGAAAGTATCGTTCTTAATGGTAAATGTAATATGCTCATTAGATTGAGTTTGGGCTGTACAAGTCAATCCATCCTCTGAAAAATGTAAAGTTACAATTGATCGAACTGAAAGAAGCAACGCATGACAGCGCAAGTATAAGCATAAGCTTATAGCGAGTAACATACTCCCTATTAATTTAATAAATATCGACCAATCCATCTTCCATAAAATACAAGCAACCGCAAAATGTGCCATGCATAACAATAAGGTATATTGTCTTGATGATTTAAGATAAATAGTTAATGCTGGCATAATTAAAAATAATTAATCGTTTTCTCTGATCAGATAAATCCCTATGAATCCTGTTTGGCAGACTTTTTTACAAGAACACCATGCTACTATTGAAAAAGGTCAGGTGATACATTTCAAAGAACATGATGCTATCGCGTTAAAAAGTACTCAAACTGATACTGTTCTGGTTGATCTCTCTCATTTTGGTCTAATTCATTTCTCAGGAGAAGAAGCATTAACTTTCTTACAAGGGCAATTAACCTGCGATTTGAGGAAAGTGAATCATCAGATTGCGCAACACGGTAGCTATTGCACCCCTAAAGGTCGCATACTGGCAAATTTTATAATTTGGTCACAAGCAGATCACAATGGATATTTCATGCAATTACCATCCACTTTGCTTGAAACTGTTTCTAAACGCCTGTCAATGTATATACTGCGCGCAAAGGTGCGATTAAACAACAGCAGCGATTCTTTGATACGTATTGGTATCGCAGGAAATAAAGCAAAGTCGTTAATTGAAGAAGTATTCCATCACACAGCCCTCCCCATGTTACCGCTTGGAATAGTCCATGCTGCGCAAGGAAGTATTTTATGCCGAGATATTAATCGCTATGAAATTATCACAACGCTAGATCAAGCGGTCATGATATGGCCACATTTAGCTTTACAGGCATTACCAGTTGGCGCTATCTGCTGGGATTGGCTGGAAATCAGAGCTGGCATCCCTGTTATTTTACCCATAAACCAGGAGCATTTTATCCCCCAAATGGTAAATCTGGATATTACGGGAGGGCTCAGTTTCCAGAAAGGTTGCTATCCAGGACAGGAAATTATAGCAAGAACACAGTATCTTGGTAAATTAAAGCGCCGCATGTATTTGGCCAATATTGCTTCATCCCAACCAGTCATGGCTGGCGATCAGTTATTTAGCGCTGAATTGCCAGAACAATCATGCGGTATAATAGTTAATGCAGCACCTTCCCCTGAGGGAGGTTTTGATGCCCTTGCTGTTATTCAAACCAATAGTGTTGAATCAGGTAAAATATTTTGGAAGAATTTAGAAGGTCCAGTACTACAGATTTTCTCTCTGCCTTATCTTTTACCTCAATAAAGGGCGCCTCTGAAAATTCAGAGTTCTAAACTTCAGAGTTCTAAACAAGACAAATAAAGTTAAGTGCCAGCAATTGCATCGATAGACAGGGACATCTTGATCACATAAAGAATACAGTAACTGGCTGCTATTTATTCAGAAAGCTTCCGATCTTAAGCAATCTTAAATAAGTTGAAAAAGTTATGGGTGGTGATGGCCGCGATTTCCGTCAAGCTCACCTCCCGCAACTTAGCAATCTCCTCAGCGATATAGCGTACAAAAGCAGGCTGATTGGTCTTTCCACGATAGGGGACTGGAGCAAGATAAGGAGAATCAGTTTCAATCAGCATACGCTCAAGAGGAATTTTTCGAGCGACGTCTTTAACAAGCGTAGCATTTTTAAAAGTAATAATGCCGGAAAACGAAATATAAAAATTCATTTCAATTGCCTGCTGGGCAACTTCCCAGCTTTCGGTGAAGCAATGCATCACCCCCCCTACCTTATCTGCCCCTTCTTCAGCCATGATACGTAGCGTATCAGCCGCTGCCTCTCGGGTATGAATGATAAGGGGTTTATTGCATTGCTTGGCAGCTCGAATATGCTGACGGAAGCGTTCTCTTTGCCACTCGAGATCTCCTTTAAGGCGAAAATAGTCAAGTCCCGTTTCTCCAATCGCAACAACTTTAGGATGATGAGCAAGATTCGCTAATTGCGGAACATCCGGTTCGATTAAGTTTTCATAATCAGGGTGTACCCCCACGGAGGCAAAAAGATTGTCATGTGATTCCGCCAAAACTCGCACACGAGGGAAATCTTCTAAATTAACACTAACACATAAGGCGTGAGTAACATTATTTTGTTGCATATTGTCAAGAATCTCATCAAGATTATTGGCAAGATCAGGAAAATCCAGGTGACAGTGGGAATCAATAAACATGTTTACAAATTATTATGGATTATTGGTATGATTAATAATTTCTCTTCTTGCATCCGCCCAGCAATTAGGAGTTTCATACAATCGAACCTGTTCCAGTGCGAGCCGATTTCCGTAAGCATCTTGAAATGCCAGATCTAATATATGAAAAGCTTTAATTGCCAGGTTTTCTGCCGTCGGTTGCGTATCTATAATAACTGTTTTATGATCTTTCAGTGATTGCAAAAACTCAACTACAAGAGTATCGCGGGCATATACAAGAAAAGCATGATCCCATTTATCAACCAGGACCTCTTTCGCTATACGTTTAATTTCAGAGAAATCCATAACCATGCCTTGTTCTGCCACGCCCTCGTCAGAAATAATATTACCTGATAAAGTAATTTCTATCACATAACGATGGCCGTGCAAATGACGGCACTGACTGTTATGAGTGGAAATACGATGGCCAGCATCAAATTCTAATCTTCGCGTAATCAACATTTGATGGATTATACCATTGCAGCCTATTCCTAAACTATTAAGCGTTTCAGATCATAGCCGAGATAGCATTAGCATGACCTATGTTTATCCTGTTATCTCGCGCCGAGCTTCTGGCGTATCAATCGGAATCAATCTGAATCCTAATAATGCCTGTAATTGGCGATGTATCTATTGCCAAGTACCCAATCTCAAACGCGGTTCTGCTCCAATAATTGATTTAGTCAAGCTGGAACAAGAATTGCGCTCTTTTCTTCATGAATTGCTTTATGGACGCTTTATGCTGGATAAAGTGCCACAACAAGCCAGGCGTATCAATGATATCGCCTTGTCAGGGAATGGAGAACCCACGAGCGTAAAAGAGTTCGAGCAGGTAATCAGCTTGATTGAGCGTGTTAAACGCGATTTTCCCCTGCCAGAAGAACTCAAATTAGTTCTGATTACTAATGGCAGTTTGATTGATCGAGCTCATGTCCAGCGAGGGCTTAGCCATATGTCGAAGCTAAATGGTGAGATCTGGTTCAAATTAGATAGTGTGACGCAAGAGGGCAGAATGCGTATTAATAATACCCGCATGAGCCTAAAGAAAATGCACGCCAACCTAAAAATAGCCGCCTCCTTATGCCCTACCTGGCTGCAAACGTGTGTGCTTGAAATAGATGGAAAACCTCCTGCTGAGAGAGAAATCAAAGCTTATCTTGAATTCCTCACTAAGATAAAACAAGAAGGGATATCATTACAGGGAATATTGCTGTATGGATTAGCACGTCCCTCTCTGCAACCTGAAGCATCCCGGCTATCTAAAGTGTCGGCGGCATGGATAGCATCGTTTGCCGCAAGAATTAAAACACTTGGGCTTGCGGTAAAGGTTCATCCATAGTCCTAATCCATAAACCAGTCATTAGCCCACAAATTGACTGATTTACTCAAAGGGAATTTCTGGAATTATTTCAATTTTGCTGATTTTTTCAAGCTTTTATACAGATCAGGGTACTGTGCTTTTAGCATTGCAGCCACAATCAGATCGTCTCGTTTAATTTTGGTCAAATCAATCCGATCAATATGGACCAATCGCACCAATTCCCTGACAGCTTTAGGTATCTCTCGTCCACTCTCGTAACGTGAACCGCCACTTTGGGTTACACCTACCTTATTCCAGAATTCTTGTTGATTAAGACCAAGCTTCTGCCGAATTTCCCTTGGGTTAGGTATTTTTTTAAATAGTTTCATTCTATTTTTCTCGAATGTCATAAAGTTCACAAAAAAATAGACTAGAAGATCTATTTTTCGTTCCCATATTACTTAAAAAATCCTCCTAATAATGAAAAGATGCAAAAATTTCCTAGTCTAGATATGCATATGTCGAACACTCTCTGTATTACTAATCTATTAAGAGCAAGAAGCCAGAATGCAATTAATTCGTATATTTAGGCTCTGACTAAAAATATACAAATTTACTTTTAAAAGAAAGTAGTGTTGAACCAATGCTTAAGCGCAATGTTTTTAGATAAATTATGCAGAAACCCTTGCATTTGATTTGAACTCAAACTTATTTAAGTTCGATCAATTTTGATTAAACCGCATATTATTATAATTAACAATATTATAAAATAATATATTATGAAGTATATATTTTAAATGATTATGAGAAATACTTTTTGAGTAGATTCTAGTTAATCTCACTTAGGATTAATTCTCTGCAGCTTATTATGTAAAATACGTACATGATTATGTATTACTATAAGATATGAGCCATAATTATTGATATAACAATCTATGTTTTCAAGCAAAGTATCGTCTGAAAGTATGTAGTGTAATAGGAAGAAAGATAAAGTTCTAACAAGCTGTTGAGTGATCCAACTTAGGCCACGGCGTTAGAAGCAGGCTCAAAATATTCATTCTTATCAGGTTTAAACCCTGCTTCTTCTTTCACCTGTTTTTGCCCGTCATTGATTACGACTAGGCTTTTCACAATCCGCTAAAGGATCTTTCTCAGTTACTCTGGTAAATCATCTATAATTCTTAGAAACAATCAGTACAAAGGTTGCTCCAAAGTATGAACTAGTTTATCCTTGGCACCCTATTATTTTAAGTTAAACAACATCATTTTTGAAGCAAATGGGAGAAGTGACCGAGTGGTTTAAGGTGCACGCCTGGAAAGCGTGTGTACGGTTATCACCGTACCGCGGGTTCGAATCCCGCCTTCTCCGCCATTTAAAGACAAACAACTTATTGATTATAAAAATAAAATTATCTACTTAACTCCTTCAGTTCTGACTTTAATTCTTACCGTAGAAAATTCCACTCGCCCTAAAAAGACATTTTTTATACAAGGGTCGAATCTTTTATAGGGTTAGTAATTAAATTAGTGGCAATATCCAATCTTGGCAAAGCATTTATGATCTTCATTGTCTCTAGGCTCACCGTAATAACACGCTGAAACAATTTAAGCGGATAGGCTGCATCGTTCATGGTTTCAATTGCCCATAGATTTGCATCGTTTACAATGCCACTTTCTTTATGAGTTGTGACTGCTTGTCGTTCCATAACCCATTCCAAGGCAGGCTTGCCATTGACCACATATTCATAGGCTTCCAATGGAATTTCTTTTATGGTGATATGGTTGTTATACACGACAACGCTTTTGTCTTCCTTGTTAGCGAACCTCATTTTCTCAACGTAATAATCTTTGTCACCTAGCTCATTAAGCTTTTTATTGCCAGTATCCAGTTTCACTGGGTAGCAGTTTACGGTTTCATAATTTAAGTGTAGCTCTGCCAAGTCACGGCCTGCCTTGCTAAATATCCAAAAATCAGAAGCTTTTTTTACACAAGGAATACGTGGTAATTCTTTGCTGAGATTATCAGCATAGCGCTTTTTGTAATCCTCAGAATGAAGCAAGCCATAGATGTAGTAGAACACATCTTCCTTGGTAAGGATTTCTGTAGAATACGCTATCTGGAAATGTACTAAACCCGCATCGGTAATGCCATCCTTTGCTGTGTATTGAGTATTGCTTTTGGTTGATGAGCTTGATTGCGGGTTAGCAACAAGCTCATCCTGCATATCATTAGTCTTAATTGATGCATCAGCTAGCGAATTTTTTTCATAGAGCTTGAGTGGGAAACATTGAGCTCCTGCTTCTAACATATTTAGATCAATAAGAGCTTTACTTATTAAAACTGAGAAACCTTTTTTTGCCCCAAGGCTTGTCACACAAATCATCCGATTACCCATCCCTGCACTAGGAAAAATACAGGGCATTTGGTAAATCCTTGCATTCCAATCCTTGCTAAAGTAAAGATAGCTCTTTGTAAATGGGCGGTAAAAGCAGATGGTTATGGATTCAGGCTGGAATTGATGTATTTTAGATTTTGCAAAATCGTTTTTTTAAATTGTGATTCCAACTAATTTTCGTGGTGTCGTTCGTTACGAATCCATCAATATCTACTTCATTGCTTGTGCCTGTTTGAGCTTGATAACGTAAGACTTCGCTATTATAGAAATCAATCATACTTTTCATTCTATCTGTAACAGCAGCTTTGCTGAAGTTGTAACACCAAGCATCACGTCCAGTAGCTACACCTAGTGAGTAATTCTCAAAAACCACCGCTGCATTTCTATCTTTCTTATCTCCCAAGCTGATAAATTCACTGAAACTGTCATCCCGCTGATTTACCCAGTCATGATGCTGGTCGGGTACAATGGGTAACCAGCCGTTAGCTTTTTTAATTCCACTGATACTTTTGAATTTGCTAATTCTGGCGAGCTTTTCTTCACGGCTTAAATAATCACCAATGTCGTGAAAATAAATCAGACCTTTTTCAACTTTATGGGGGTTTTTAATCAAAATACTGATGGCAATGGGTGCCCGGCTACCACTTCCAAAAATCTTACCTCCTTCTTTTCTTGATAACTCACCTGACGTGCGCTGATTTCCCCGCAAGTGGAACACATAAATACTACTGAATTCCTCCGCCAGGCATTTACGCAATCCATCGGCAGTATTGGCATCCACAAAGCTAGCATTGCTTACAAAACCAATTACGCCACTATTCCCTATGCGATTACTTGCCCAACGGATTGCGCGGATATAAGAGTCCATTAAATTTTTGGTAGATGTTGCTATTGAATGAGCGGCATAGGTGGCGCGGATACTTTTATCCAAATTAGGGTAAGCAATATTGGCGTTATTATCATTAGCACTGTTTTGACCTGCTGAATAGGGCGGGTTACCCATAATCACCCGTATATCCAGCGCTTTCTGCTTTTTACGTCGACTGCTATTGGCTTCCAGCATTTCACTTACCAGATCTTCTTTTTCGTGCAATTGGAAGGTGTCAGTCAAGCAAATACCATTAAAGGGTTGATACTCTCCCCCCATGATGCTGTGATAGACCGCTTCGATATTGATAGCCGCGATGTAATATGCCAGCAAAACGATTTCATTAGCATGGATTTCATTCTGATATTTATACGCCAACTGTTCTTTGCTGATTAAGCCGCTTTGCAGCAATCGAGTGATAAATGTGCCGGTGCCAGTAAACGGGTCAATAATGTGGATATTCTTGCTACCTAATGTCTGACCAAACTCTTGTTGCAGCACATCATTGATACTATGAATAATAAAGTCGACCACTTCCACGGGGGTATAAACAATGCCCAGCCGGTCGGTCATTTTAGGGAAGGCATTGCGGAAAAACTTGTCATAGAGTTCCACAACGATCTTTTGCTTGCCTTCTGCTTTGTCAATCCCTTCAGCTCGCAACTTTACACTAGCATAGAATTTTTCCAGCGTATCGGCTTCTTTGCTCAAATTGTGTTGCTGCAATAGATTTAGCACGCCCTGCATGGCTAGGGACATAGGGTTATGCTGGGCAAAACTATAATCACTGAACAAGGCATCAAATACTGGCTTTGTAATGAGGTGTTGGGCTAGCATCTCGATTATTTCTTCATTGCTGATGCTATCGTTTAAGTCATCGCGTAATTCGGCAGCGAAACTATTAAACGCTTCAATCTCTCTTGTGTTAGCCGGGTTCTCAAGAATGGTTTTAATACGTGTGATATGAGTACGGGCAATTTTCGCAATATCGTTCGCCCAATCTTCCCAGTGCTGGCGGTTGCCACACTTCTGCACGACCTTGGCATAGATAGCGCGTTCTATTTCACCAATTTCGAATTGCAGCTCAAGTTGATCTTCTTCGTTATTCTTTCTCTGTCCTGTTTCGCCAATGCTATAACTATTTCTGGCATTTTTCCTCTTCTTGTCACCCGGTTTCTTGTTCGGCTTTTTCTGAAGCTTGTCAGTGACGGCTACGATTTCCATTTTGGATTTGTCGCTACCAATCAAATCCAGCTTGTTGATCATGGCATCAAACCGATCATCGTGCGAGCGTAAGGCTTGCAATACCTGCCAAACTACTTTATAGGTTTGGTTATCGTTTAACGCTTCATGGGCTTCTATACCGGCTGGTATAACCACTGGCAGAATGACATAACCGCGTTTTTTACCTGGGGCAATGCGCATCACTCTACCGACTGATTGCACCACATCTACTTGAGAATTGCGTGGCGTTAAAAATAAAACAGCATCAAGCGCGGGTACATCCACTCCTTCGGATAAACAACGTACATTGCTGAGAATGCGGCAGGTATTTTCTGGTATTTCTGCTTTAAGCCATTGCAATTTTTCTTCTTTCGCCGTGGCGTTCATGCTGCCATCAACATGTTCAGCCTCACAAATGAGGCGTGCTTCTGGCTCTATTTCTTCCTGTTCCTGATAAGCCTCGACTACTGCCTGAAACATGGATGCAATCTGCCTGGAACTGACCTTGTGAACCCTGTTACCTCTTTGCGCTTCAATTACCTGACAAAAAGCTACCGCACGGCGCATGGGGTCTTGGTCACCGATCAATTGTTCTTGCGTGCCAAGCTTAGCCAGCGCTTTCCAACAACCAATGATTTTTCCGGCATCATCCACCTTGAGAGAATTATTCTCATCGGATAATAATTTTTGGATGCTTCTTTGAACATGTTCTTCATCTACCGCCAAAACGATCACTTTGTAATCTACCAACAGTTCAAGTTTGACCGCTTCAGAAAAAGTGATGACATACAGCTCTTTGCCGTAGAGCTTTTCATCATCCATAGAATATAGCGCCACATTGTCTCTCTCAGCTATGGCTCTAGCATTGTCACCGTAAATGCGCGGGGTAGCAGTCATATAGAGGCGTTTCTTTGACCGGATGAAGTCGCCATCATGTACCTTGACAAAGTTGCTTTCATCTTCATTATCAAAAGTAGCGCCCGTGGTGCGGTGTGCTTCATCACAGATAATCAGGTCAAAATCAGCCGAACCATGATCGTGTTGTGCTTTGCTGATTACATCAATGGAATGATAAGTGGAAAACACCACGCTCATATGATCATTATCGTGGCGCTTCTCCATTTCAACGGCAAGCCGCTTGGGTTCTGTTGTAGCTGGGTATCGCAATTCATGAGTAAAAGTTTGCACCACATCATTATCAATCCTTCTTCTGTGCCCCACATCGCTATCAGAGCACACCGCAAAACTATGTAAGGGCACTTCACTTTCTTGTGTCCATTCGGTAAGCGTTTGGGATAATAAAGAAAGGCTCGGTACCAGAAAAAGAACACGTTTGCCCATGCCTGCAAGCTTCTCGGCTATTTTTAAACTTGTGAAAGTTTTCCCGGTACCACAAGCCATAATTAATTTCCCACGATCAGCATCAGCAGGCTGTAATCCTGCTTCCACGGCTGACACAGCAGCTTTCTGGTGATCGCGTAATTTTTTCTTCTCTTTGAGAACAGGAGATATCTTTGGCTGATATTTCTCCCAGTCTATTTTGCTGTTTTCCAGATCATGCAGATCAATTTTACTAACCGGTGGTTGTTGCCCCTGAAGCGCATGTTCAGCGTGTTCGCTCCAATTGTTGGTTGTGGTGATGACTATACGGTGAGTGAACGGTTTTTTTCCTGACGCGGTAAAGAAGCTATCTATGTCAGCTTTATGAATACGGTAGCCTTCATCATAAAATTTGCACTGGATCGCATGGAATTCATTGGTGCCCTGGGTTTTTGCCACTAAATCTATGCCGGTATCGCGTTTATCAAGCCCTCGCTCTTCTGCCCAATCAGCATATGTCCAGATATCACTGTAAAGATCGCGATAAGTGGCTTCATTTCTGAGGTATGTCAGAATAAGCTCTTCAAAATATGTGCCTTTTTCTCGCTCGGTAAGTGATGCTTGTCGGTAGCTTGCAAGCAGGTTTTGTAAAGCTGCCATATTCTCCCCAGGTTATTTTTTACTGCTGAATTTTATTGAAAATTAAGGTAAGGGTGTTTGTTATCTTCGGTTAAAGCAGAAGATTGGAAATTCAATAAATCAAATAGAAAACCCCACCGAATCAGTTCACAACTCGGTGGGGCTTCCAACACTTTTTTAAATTTTAGGTTGATTCATGACAAGTACTGCATCATGAAATACATTCAACGGCCTTTATTTATGAAACTTTAACTTTTTGCCATCTTCAAGCAAAGCATAGGAAAACCCCCACCGGATAGCTTGGAGATCTAGTGAGGGTTTTGTTTCACATTCGAGAAGTTCATGACAAGTACTGCATCATGAAATAATTTAATCGGCTCTTATTTTGAAAGCTTTAGAAAAAAAGAGCAAGGCATATACAAACACCATTTCCGCCATAAAATAAGCGCTCTAATGCAATCCTAGCGCTTGCCTATCCTTATTAATACTTCGTTTAACCATATTCTATAATCTTTCATTTTGGATGGGTTAAGGTTATCTCTTCGCCAGCTGGTCGCAGCTTCCAAAGAATCCCAAGGCATTCCCTGAGCAATCAATTTATAAAGCATCGTTCGAGAGATATTCAAAGAATGCGCTAATTCAGATTTAGTCATTTTATGTAAGGTTTTGTAAACCTAAATTACCTTTTTTGGATACGTTTAGCGAAGAAAAAGCAAGTCGCGGTTCTCTAGTGTAAAGTTGCAAAGATCGAAATAACCCCTATTCCTAGTTTCGCGGCTGCAAAAATTCTAGCAAAGCGCGGTCCGGGGCCTGGAAGCGCTAAAGATTGAAGCCCCCCTCTCCACTTCTTAATTATTAGGCTTTTTTTCAGAAGCCCAGACCTTATTTGTTTGTACCTAATATAAAGGTTTTAAAAATATTCAATTCGATTTGCAGAATATTGCTAAAAATAAACGCCATTATGCGTCCCGACATAAAATCCACAGTAGAGTATTCTAGAAATAACGGCATATATCTCAATACTTCCAATATAATCTTGTTCTTGAACTTTGTTTGCTCTAGGCAGCCGCATACCAGAGCACTGCAAAGTAATGGCATGCAGTACCCACCATTACAAATAAATGCCAGAGGAAATGGCCATATCGAAAACGCGAATCGGTCACGAAGAAGAACACGCCAACAGTGTAGGCGATGCCTCCTGCAACCAGCCATAGTAGACCGGAGACAGGTATGCGGGTATACAACGGATAAATTGCGATCAAAATGAGCCATCCCATAAGCAGATAAAGACTGGTAGAAATGATGGGGTTGTGCATCTTATCAGACACCTTCAGTGCCACCCCAATTGCAGCAAGACTCCAGACGATCCCAAGGAGCGTCCAGCCCCATGCGCCATGAAGCACGCCAAGCGTGAACGGCGTGTAGGTGCCGGCGATAAGGAGAAAGATCGCGCAGTGTTCGACAATCTTAAACACACGCTTGGCCTTGCCTCGCGGCAGGGCATGATAGAGAGTAGAAGCAAGATAAAGTAGCACCATCGTTGCCATGAAGAGACTCGCACCGGTGATGAATTTCGTATCTGGGTGCTGCACTGCATGGATAATAAGAAATGGGGCTGCTACAAGTGCTGCGACCAATCCTATACCATGGCTAATGCTATTGGCGATCTCTTCCCCTCGGGACTGCTCACGTTCGGGTTCTGCAAGTATTATTTTCACGATTTTCCAACTTATGGTCTAACGAGTGTGTGAAAAACGATTTGATGGGTCAATCCATACCATTTGCGGAGAGTGCTTGAATTTGATTTTAAATGGAACTCTAGCATCCAAACACCTCAGGTAAGTCTTGACACGGATAACCAGCTTTTTGGCCTGGATTTATCCTCCATTCCATCTCTATATTTTACGAAACCTTGGGTTCCACTAAATTTCGCATACTTTAAAATGCCAGAAAATGATTCTGGGTACTGCTACTAACTCTGTAACACACTACTCATGCAACATTAATAGAACATGTATTTAGAGCCCATTATAGATATTAGTTTGCTTTCTTGAGAATAAAATAGGTTATTGACAGCCCAAGCAGAATTGACGCCATACCCAATAGGAATTCAGGTGGGCTAGATTTTAAATCTAAAGTAATTAACTTATTACCTAGAGCAATGATTGCCACCTCAATTACGAATGCTGGGTTAATAGAACCATGCACTAGATAGCTTTTTATAGATTTAAGAAGCTCTAATCCGATCACAATGACGAGAAAAAGAGCAAAGGACTCAAACAGCGTGTGAGTTTTGACTAGGAACAAAGGGGCAGCAATAATTCCTGCTAGTATGGCTCGACCTAACTCAATAGTACCCAAGAGTACTGAGATAAGCAGCATAAAGACAAGGACATATATTATATATCTTTCAATTCGATCTATAATGCTCAACATATTGTCCACCTTAAAAAAATACTTCTTAATTGCATGCTCTGAGTATTCATAATGAATAACAGAAGGCGTGAATTTCAACAAAGAAAAAGTCTGTATCAGAATGAGGTATTCAATTCAAAGTCAGCTTTTCAGGTATAACGCAGCAGTAGCGGAATTTCTAGACGATCTATGTTTAATAGACCTTCAACTGGGGAACTTAGTGGTGTATGTGTTTAATTGGTGATGTTCAACTTTTCTGATGAACTGTACTTCAAGAAAGAACTTTGAGCGGATGTAAAAGATTATTTATCGGTTCTCATAGTTCATAGAAGCAGAAATGAACTTATATAAGTATACGCTTCCTGCTATGGAATTTCATAAATTAGTTCAAATAATATTTGGGCCCACAAGAGTGATGATTGGCAGGGTATCTAACGGGGTGTGCTAAAAATGACGTAGTGAAGTGAGCACCAGAGCAAGTAATTGGTGAGCACCTATCGCGGGTTCAACCACTTGTCAGCTAGCGCTTAGATTCCTTAACCTGATACATTGCTGTATCAGCCAACTTAAGGATTTCGTCTTGGTTAACGTCATGATTGAAAAATAACACTACTCCGACACTCGCGGTGCAGTCATGTTCAATAGTAGTATCAGATTTCCCCTCATGCTTGACAACTAGCGAGTAGGAAGCCGACAAGGAGGCACGGATTTTTTCTGCGACGAGCTCAGCTTGTGAAACTGATTCGGCTTTATCCCTATTCAAATCGTTCAGTATTACAACAAACTCATCACCGCCGAAGCGGGACACTGTATCCATCCCACGAACACAATTTTTAAGCCGATTCGCAACTTCAATCAATAGCAAATCTCCCACCACATGCCCATATGTATCATTAAGTGGCTTGAAATTATCCATATCAAGGAACATCAGTGCAAAATAGCGACCACTGCGCTGGCTGGCAGACATGGCTTGGCTCAAACGGTCGTTGAGCAGACGACGGTTAGGTAATTGGGTGAGCGAGTCATAGAACGCCAGTTGATTAATCTGCGCTTCTATTTGCTTACGTTCTGTTATGTCTTGCATGGTTAGGAGAATCGTATGTGAGCCAATATTTCCTCTGAAAATCTCCCGCGCGTTGAGCAGGAAAATCTTTCGTCCGATATTTAGAAAGACGTGCTCGACTTCATACCCACTAATTACAGTAGTGTGGGGAATAATATTCTCAAGGAGTAACCGCAAGTCTGGAATGTCCCATTGCCCATTTCCAATGTCGTAGATAAAATTCCCAACTGTATGTTCAGGTGATACTTTGAAGGTGTCGTAGAAGCTGCGGTTAGTGGAGAGAATCTTTAGGTCTGAACTTAGTATCATAAGAGGCTCGCGTATGGTTTCAATGACGCTCTCAGCATAATCGCGCTCACCCTTAATTTTCATCTCCGACTGGCTTTGTTCAACTGCTGCCTCTTCAAGGATGGCACAACGCTTGCGAAGCTCAGTGATCTCATGAATTAATTGTACTTTCGTTTTTTCGAAGTGTTTCATGCTAAATCTGTTCAGCAAATTTTATTTGCATTACCCAAAAACACCCTGAAAGATTGCGCCGAAATATTCAACGGCATCCCCGAGAGTATATACTCTGATTCTGGCAGCTGCATTTACCTTTTTGGGAAGCATTCGCACAAGGGATGCTGTAATCCGTACCCCTTGATCTACCAATTGACTATGCAAATATTCTGTACCATAAGTAGCTTTGGTACATTGGTATGCAGCCAGCATCTGTTTTTTCGCTCTCGTATTTCTCTGTTTAAGATTATAAGACTAGTTTTTAATTAGTTCTTTTTTTGTTAGATTTAGAGAAGGAATTGTAAAGCGCGGTCCTGGGCTTAAGAGTGCTTGAGATTGAAGCTCCCCTGTTATCAAAACCTGTTTTTCTGAACTGCCCGTGTAAAAATTTAAGCAAAGCGCGGTTTCGTGCTTAAAAGCACTAAAGATATAAGGTAGGGTCTTATCAAGAATAGTATTCAACGTTTCGGCACTTTTCAACACTTTGTCACAAAACAGAATACAAGGTGGGGTTTCGTCTAGCACGCTATTTGCCGCTATTATAGCGTCGTGCTTCACGAATAACGCTGTTATTTAACGTTAAAATAACACAGATCTTGTTTAATTCTCTTTTACACTTTCCCACACTTTGTTAATTTTGCAGCGTATAAATCTATTTCAACCTACTTTAGATCGCTAGAATGCGCCACAAGCTATTACCCTGCCTTATGTGAAACACCTTCCCACCATAAATACAGAATAATAGCCTGTAGCTTTATTCTGAACGTTAGAAGGTAGTGATCCTCCTTTCCTTGGCTTGAACACGCTGCACCGCTTCAGAATATCTGGTACCGGCCTGTACCTCACGCCGTGATTAGTGGCTTTATATTGCTGGCAATGCCCACCAAAGAGAAACAGGCAATCACGACACTACCCGATCATCTGGTGATGAATAGTCCTTATCCGTTACAGCATAATCACTATAAATGCCTTCTCTCAAGGTGGGAATACACGTTCACAACATTCACAACATTCACAAACCTTTATAATCAGTAATTTGCGTGTGAACATCTATATTTTCAATGTTCACGTAATGTTCACACATGTTCACAGGTCAAGAATAATACTGATATTATTAATCAATGTCTTGCATTATTGTGTGAATGTTGTGAACATTGTGAATATCTTTTCCGACCTTGCGGGAGGTGGATCAGTTTTTCTTCAAGATACAGTGGATACCATCCCGCCGCGCTTTTGATTCAACTGAGCATTCAATACCGATTTGTCGCAAAGCAGGCGCTAACCGTCGCAATTCATCACCAAGCTTTCTAGGTGATTTCGGCCAAAAATCACCAGGCTCGATCCCTGCTTTATGCTCAAAGTCGTTCAGCCTACGCAATAGGTCGCCAACCGTGCCTATATGACTGTATCCACATTCAACAAAGCCACAAAGAGCACGTCCAAGTGGCGTTGCGTCGATTGTGTTTGCCACTGCCTCTTTGCGAAGCTCGATATATTTATTCAAAAAGTAGCCGCTACCTTTGCCAAGGGCCTGGCTCATTGCCTCGCCTAATTTAGTAAAGTCCGCCATTCTCGGGAGTTTTGCCGGGTCGATCTCTACGCCTGGTAATATTCGCAGTGACTTTGATAGCAAATCAAGCAACCCGCCAAAGATAACCGGTGCAAGCCTATCAACCATTCTTTTGTGTTCTGCCTCATCTATCCTTTTTTCAATCAGTGGGAGGCTTACCGTTATAGACCTGTCAAGCAAATCAGGCCGTGTGATAACTCTATTTATTCCATTAAGAACAACCGGATTTTTTGCGGTTAATATGGTTTCCTCTCCATTGGTGTATAAGGTTCTTGAAGCGTACCCGCCACCAGTGGACACAACACAAAGCGCATCTGACATATCCTGGCTTAGACTGGACAGATTCTCATAACTGACAAGATGCCCATTGCTGGCCACTATATAAATATCTTCAACTGTCTTTGGTCTTGACCTTAGCATCACCTCGTTATTATCAATGAATAGCCGTATAACTCGCTGCGTCGTGCTTTTGGCACTACCTTGCTCACCTGTTAATTCAAGAACCGGGTAAGGGGTATTATTTCTGAAGCACTCAAGAATCCACGCCAGGATAAGCAATTCATCCTCTTTGGGCACGTTTAGCAACTTGAACAAATCCAGCGCATTACCCCCTGATAGTGGCATCGGTAACGGCCTGAAGTTTCGGTTTCTCAAAAATCTGACAGGTGGATTACTAATAATCTGCCAACCGCTGGAATCAACGCGCAAGGCTTGCCAGTCATCGTTTGCAAGATCAATCCAATAAGCTCCATCGTGGAACATTACGCGCCGCCCTGTTGCGTGTTTCTTGCCTTCATATTTGGCAATTCCGCTTAAATTAGCGCAGGCGTCCGCCATAACCTCTTTACTAACAGAACCAATTTTTTCAAAAAAAGCTTGCCGACTCAGCCATTCTTTAAAACCACGTGAATCAATCGCCCAGTGTTCTTTATGGCTATTAGCTTCAAAGCTTGCGTAGGGATCGCGGTTTTCATCGTGCCACATTTCGCAGGATGATTTAGCTAGGTTGATTATGTCAGTTAGCCTGGATGTTCTTTTTTCATTATCTTTGCTTTTTACTTCTGGTTTTGGCGTTTCCGCCTTGCTGAAATCAATCACGGCCGATGAGGTGTTAGACATGGCAACCTCCTGTCAAGTAATCATTCCAATCCATGCCCGCAATAGGTGGAATCAATACCTTGCCGCCTACCACTAACGCTGCCTCGTTTGCCGCTTTCTGACCTACACCAGATAAGTCATTATCACCACATACGATAATTTCATGGTCAGGAAAATGGCTTCTGATAACTTTGGCAACAGGTAAGAGATTGCCCGCATCAAACGCCACAATGATATGCTGTCCGCTATGCTCAAAAAGACTTGCTCCTGTTGCGTAGCCTTCACAAATTAGAATCCGTTCGGATAGGCCATCAATGATGAAAAAGCATTCTTCTTTTTTACTACCCTTTGGGAAGCGCTTCTTACCTTCCGGGGAGATAAACTGAAGATTAACTAGCCTACCTGCTTGATCTTGGAGAGGCACAATAAGCGCATTGCCAAGAATTTTCACGCCATGAGGCTGAATACCTTTCTTGATTAAATATTGGTGGTCTTTCTGGTTTCTTGCTGGTCTGCCGCAGCCATACAGGTAGGCTGCTTTTGCCGCCACTTTCTCACGTTGACTGTGGAGTTTAATCCTTCTCTGGTGTTCTGCCTCGTCAATTCTAGCTTGCTGTGCAATTATTTCCTGGTGGGTCAGTTTTCTGCCTATATCCGCCCGCCAATTCTGCCAACCTAGCCCATCAGTATGATTTTGGAAGCCGCCACAGGGAAAATCGTCAATATGCAGGAGATAAGCGCCATCTCGATTGTTTCTAGATTTGCCAGCAATAGCGCATCTATGAATCTCACCATCAGCAACCGGATTGACAATAATCAATCCTCGTTTACTAGCTGCATCATTGGCGAATTGATTAACAATATCAAGGTGATTTGTTAAAATACTGTTTGCTGACTGACAAGAGTCTTCAGGTAAAGAAATAGGAGCATACATAATCTGGTGCTCCTTTTTTATTGCACTACATTTTTACGGTCTGCTTCAAGCTTGGCTACCAACTCTTTAAGTTGGTCATCCGTATAGCCTGCCGCCATCGCTCTGCAAACCGTATTGACTTCTGAATCAATCCATACGGATGAACTTCCAATCTTGACAGGGTGGGGAAATTTCCCCTTACGAATTCTTAAATATAAATTCGCGTGGGAAAATGATGTTTGTTCTAATACTGCGGGTTTCTTCTTGAAACTAATTTCTTGCATAATCATCCTTTAGATTAAAAAGATGACAATGACTTTATGCGTATAAAGCTACTTTTTTCGTGCTTTAAGGGCACTATTTTGTTAACATGTAACTTGCGTTGAATGCAATAACAAAAAAGCGTTTAACGTACTCAGTCATTGTCATATCCGTGAAGGGAAAAAAATTGACTGGATTAAATCCCTCAAAGTGCGCCAACACTTTGGGGGAAACCTCACAATCACTTATGAATATAACATTATTCATCTGCGTATTATAATACAGTGATAAACTGATTCGAACTTTTAATCTATCTGTAAGCCTCATTTATTCAGATAATCCGCCCAATCATTCATCAATATCCGTCTTTTATTGAAAAGGTCTGAACGTCGGTAAGCTCCTTCAACCGCGCCAATAGCATGAGCAAGTGCCTGTTCGCATACCTCGCGAGGATATTGTGTCTTTTCTGCCGCCCAATCTCGAAAACTGGAACGTAAGCCGTGAATGGTTGCTTCTTTATATGAGATTGACTTAAGCGCTTTGCTGATTGCCACGTCAGAAAGAGCATCACCATATTGATTGAAATAAACTAATCCTTTTTTACTAAGAGGATTAAATGTTTTAACCTTTTCCAGTATCTCAATACATTCTTGTGATAATGGGACACGATGCTCACGCCCTGCCTTTATCCTTTTTCCCGGTATTGTCCAGATCGCATTATCTATGTCTATTTCATCCCACATCATTTCACGCGCTTCATTGCTGCGACATGCTGTTAACGCTATCCATCTGACACAATAAGCGCTCATACTGGTTTTAGCGCGTAATATCGTCATGATTTCAGGTAATCGATCGTAGTAAATAGCCTCAAAGTGTTCTACTGGCTGCGTTTTCTTTGGGGATGGATAAATGTGATCTAAACACCCACGCCAGCGTGCAGGGTTTGCTTTATCTATACTTTCATGCAGATAGCCAAAATCTAAAACAGCCTCAACCCGCATTCTCACCCGGCTTGCTGTTTCGGTCTTGTCGTACCAGATAGGCTTCAGAATCCTTTTAATGTCCTCTAAATGAATTTCCTGAACAGGCTTCTTACCGATAAAAGGAAAGACATATTCTTGTAACGTATTAACCCATTGTTGAGCATGTTTGGCATTGCGCCACCCTGCCCGCTTTGACTCGATCAACTCAAGCGCATAATCAGCAAAGGTCTTGGTCTGTTGCTTTGGTGTTAACAGGTTTTTGGGATTCGAACCCGCAGCAATAGCACGCTTCATGTCGACAGCTAAATCACGTGCCTCAGATAGAGTTCTAACAGAAACTGAACCCATACCCAATTCAACAGGCTTTCCATTAACTTTATAACGAAATACCCAGCTTCTAGCGCCAGAATTTTTAACGCGCAAATATAGACAATTGCCGTCTGAATGACTGCCTGGGGGTAGAGTTTTAATTTTTACTGCTTGTAGCTTGCCCATATCTAATTCTTACCTTAGTTCTGACCAATAAGACTAGACAGCAGTATATTTTATGATACAGTGATATACAAGCTTTTTGCAGAAATGCTCTTAATTAGGCTTAAATAAAAGGATTTTTGGTATAAGAGTGGATATCAGTAGACAACTGTGGAAAGCTGGTTAGGGGGACGCCTTCTCCGCCAATATCCCAGTATTTAAGCAGTTATTGAGATATTTTTATAATTTTCCCATCAATATTCCCATCAAAAAATATCTTTAAATCTCAAGTGAAGAAAATTATACAACCCAAGGAATTTAACGATGTTGCTTTAGCCCACTAGAGCAATAGCTTCTTCAGATAAACTTGGTTTTCTTGCCGTAGTTGGCCGGCTGTTACACGGATCCGGCTGGTTATTTGCCCTCTTCCATTTTCTGATCGACAGCTGAACTCATGAGCTTCTTGATTCTCGTCATTAATTCAGCGTAGTCAACGCGCTCATAGTTTCACTGTTCCTCTCCCATTGGTCTCCAGCCCTTCCGCCTCCAATAAGCTAGGGATGGGAAGTGGATGGAAAAACCTGAAAATCTGGAAAACTGAGAAGCTGGAACCATTACGGCGTATTCAGCGCACAACGCCAGCAGGTCATCATCGACGCCCGTTTGTTTATGGATGAAGATGCCGATAATGAAGCCTTCATCGTTGAAGATGTAGACCAACTCCTAGCATTCGTAGTGCTCCTCCAGCGCTTCGAAGGAAAGCGAGAAATCCGGCTCTCCGTAGCGGGTATCGTCGAAGGGATTGCGCAGAATGGGGAAGCCTACTTCCCGCTCTAGGGCTTCCACGCTGTCGCCGGGCTCCACCACGACCATGTAGCCGTGGCGGTCGCAGTCGTAGGGTTCACCTGCGCAGACCTCAGAGAACCTCTGCTGCACCAGGCTGCGTATGGCGGAATCGGGGATGCGGTTGGCTTGGGTGGGATCATTGATGATGAGCATGGTGCACCTCATATAGCTAATGGAAGATAGAAAAGGCAAAACGCCAAGGGCCAATTGATGACCGAGGGCGCTTTGTAGGATGCGACACTTTCAGATTATCGAGCCCATAGCGTCGCCGAAGGCTCTTGTGGTTATTGGGTTAGTTCATTGATTGCATTGGCATATTCGTGGGGTTCAGATATTTTGAGTTAGTACGACCAAAATACAATTTCAATCTGGCTAAGGTAATAAGAAAATCAACATCATCTAATTTCATTTACTGAGGTGGATGATCATGAACTGCAAAACATGCGGTAAAAATCTCGGATTAGGCCCTCGTTATGTTCTCTTAGATGAAACACAAATGTGCCTTTGGCGAGCACCTGACGCGATGCCGGAAGTCAATATCGGGGAAGTTGTCATACTCGGTTATTATAAATCAGTTACCCACATCCTTATCCACGGAAATTGTGGATAAAAGCTTTTTAATATTAGCTAACGTGAGTTCGACATAAGAAAAGCTGTAAAAGGAACCTGAATTCTTTATGATGAAGTGGTTTTGGAAAAGAGTTTCATCACGAGAGCAGTCAGATTCCCATGGATACTGCAACGGTTTTTTGTGCGAGTGACGAATTCTGTAAAGAGTTTGAGCCGCGGTCGAGCAGCCCTTGTCGGAGTCATCGCTAAAACAGCGTCATGACGAGGGGAGCTGTGTCCAAGCGAAGTCATGACCATTATGGTGGGGTTTCATCTATCCGGTTATCGGACGTTTAAGCACTATTACTTGAATGACGTGTTGAGGTATGTGGTAGCGTAATTCTTATGTCGAACTCACGTTAGCTAATAGCTACTATTAAAGGCTCTAAGTATTTTCTGAAATCTTCTGTTAATAGATTTTGCTTTTAACGCAATCTATCTTGTTGTTTTGAAAATCGGGTTTTTAGCTAGTACAATTCATGACAAATAGGAATTACGTACATGCCTAAGCTTTAAGGAGAGAACCTGAACAAGCTACTGTTTTACTTTATATTTGCTGATAAAGATGTCAAATGAACAACGAACAAATTAAACAACTCGAAAAAGAGCTCTGGGATTCAGCAGATAACGGTAGGTGTCAACATACTTTTCGCCTGAATACATTATTTAAGCAACTTTTTCCATCGTTGTTTTTGGTTGCGTATTACCGGGATTAAGCCTTACTATCGACTCGTGTGACCAGTTTCGGGTTTCGCCTGACCAACGTTCCGGATGCCTCTTTTTTGCTTCCTCATAGAGATGTTTTCGCTGTTCAAGAAGAGTCACATCATCACCATGATGGCGCTGTGTTGGTGTCACATATTTTATGCCGCCATGGCGATGACAATGGTTATACCAGTCAACAAAATGCAGCACCCATTGGCGTGCCTCGTCAAGACTTTCAAAAGGTTTGGATGGATAAGCAGGTGTATATTTCAAAGTTTTGAATAATGCCTCTGAATACGGATTATCGTTACTCACCGAAGGGCAGCTGAATGATGGAACAACACCCAGCTTCTGCATTGTTGCCAGCATGGTAGCCCCTTTCATCGGGCTGCCATTATCTGAATGTAATACCACCTTCTGGTGGATGGGTAATACTTCAGTCAACCGGGTTTTTCGCAAAACATCAGCAGCTCGTTCCGATGATTCATTCTCATAGACTTCCCAGCCTACAATTTTACGACTATAGATATCCATGAACAGATACAGGTAAAAAAATACGCCTTTGAGCGTACTGGCCAGATAGGTAATATCCCATGACCACACTTGATTGGGCCTATCTGCCATATAAGCTGTCGGTTTCTTTGTCGTGGTTGGATTGGCTGTACGACCTCGGCGATGCAATTGACCGGCATCACGTAAAATACGATAGAAACTGCTTTCTGACGCCAGATAAATAGCTTTGTCTGCTAGGGCAGGGACAATCTGTTTGGGTGTCTGGCTGCAGAATTCTTTACTGTTACAAACGTCGAGGATATGCTTTCTTTCCTGCTCACTGAGTTTATTGGCAGGCGTTTTCTCGACTATCTGCCGACGATCTTCCAGGCCAATGTGATGCCAGTATTGCAGCGTGCGGCTGCTGATGCCGATCACCTCACAGGCCAATCGTTGCCGTACACCTTGATTCACTGCTTCTGTTATTAATTGTATGGCCATCTGACGATCCTGCGCGCAGATCAATCTTCCTCGCTCACCCCCCAGATGGCTTCGCACTTTTTTGACAGCACCAGCAGCGCGGCTGTTTCTGCCAGTGCTTTTTCTTTGCGTCTGAGTTCGGATTCCAGACGCTTTATCTGCTTCCGCTCTTCCTGACGATAGCGATTCTTTTCTTTCTCAGCCTGGGCATAGCGTTGATACCCTGACAGCGCTACCGTCTTCCATTGATCAATCTGTTCTGGGTATAGTCCCCTACTGCGGCAATACTCACTCAGCTGTGCGCTATTCAAACCAGCTTTTTCTATGACAACCGCCAGCTTATCCTCTGCTGTCCAGTCATCTGCTTTACTGTTATCTCCAGGCACTGCGATTCCCCTGTTCCTGTATTCTTTTCTCCATTTGTACAGCGTAACATCAGATACGCCTGTTTCCTTACATAATTGGGGAACAGATACTGCATTGGGTGGCATCATCTTCTTGATGACTGATTCCTTAAATTCTTTTGAATAACTCTTTTGCATCTTCTCCTCTCGCTTCGCCCTTCAAGTTTTTAGGTTTTAACTGCGGCGAAAGGTATCCTGACACATAGGGATAACCTGCGTGCCAATTCCAAACTAACCGCTGCGGAATATAAAGACCCCGTCTTGGGGCTAATTCTGCTCCGTTATGCACAATGATGTGTCAACATTTTTCTGGACACAATGTTAAGCAGCTTTGTGCTGCAATTCGTAGTCTAGCGGTGATAAATATCCATTGGCTGAATGCAGTCGCTCACGGTTGTAAAACACCTCAATATACTCAAATACAGCTTGTTTAGCTTCATCGCGAGTTTGATAGGGCTGATGATGTATCAGCTCTGTTTTCAGAGTGTGGAAGAAGCTTTCCGATACCGCGTTGACGCTCCTATGTCAAGTAATTGCAGCAGCATCAGATAAATCTGCGAGAATAAGGGGATACAATTCACGAACAATGTAACGCTTCAGGCAGCGTTGAATTTCTTTGTTTGACATCCCTTGAGCAGCGCGTCGTGCCACATAACTTTGGGTTCTTGGTTCGCTGCGCATACGTACCATCGCGATGGTCCATAACGCGTTGTTTGCAGATCGATTGCCTCCTCGATTTAATCGATGGCGGATAGTTTTTCCAGAGGAAGCCTGCAGTGGACTTACTCCACATAACGCAGCCAAGGCCGCTTCATTCCTTAAACGTTCTGGATTATCTCCCGCTACGGCAATAAGTGTCGCTGCCGTTTGCGGCCCGACTCCAAACTGATTTCGAAGGCGCTTCGCTGATTGACTTGTCAAACGATCAAGCGTCACATCGATCTCTTTTAGTTCCGCTGAAAGCATTAGCCAGCGCTTGGCCAGCAAACGAAGTGTTGCAGCTAATGTTTTATGCAAAACACTGCCTTTTGCCTTCCGAAGTCGTGCACAGCCTGCTACGCATTCCTCCGGTTTGGTTTTCCAGAGTCGTTCACGCAGATCATCCGGTGCACTGATTAATAACGATCTGAGTTGATTGATGGTTTGTGTTCTTGCCTTGACTGCACTACGTCTGGCAACCGATAACATACGCAGCGCTTCAGCCACGCCTGACTGTGACTTTGGCGTTGCCGTTGCATTACCGGAAAGTACTGTGCGTGCTGCACTCTCAGCATCAGTCGGATCAGATTTTCCTTGAAGTCGGCGCTTGGCACGATCAGGACGATTGACTTCCCATACTTCAATACCCTGTTCGCGCAATAAACGGGCAAGACCAGCGCCATATGTTCCTGTACCCTCAATGGGTATCAACGCCAAGAATAACTTCATTTTTAACCAGTGTGCCGTCCATATTCATACTCCTTAATCAAGATTAGTGCATTACCAACCCCAGTTACCGGACAGGACACTCACGGTGCAAATTCAAGGCTCCTATTAGGTCACGAGTATTGGGCCCGGCAACGCTCGGGGAATACCTGGACCAGATCGACAGGTCAACGCAAAGGCACTTCGCCAATCCCAGCACGAGTCAGATCAAGTCAGGCATTCCATGACATATTAAACTGAGTATCCCAGCAGTTACCTTTTCGACTCATACTTTGTCGGATGCCATGCTGTTTTAATAACGCCCGGTGGCTATCCGATGCGTATTGACTGCCGCGGTCACTATGCCACAACAAGTCCTTCGCAGATTTTCGTTGCCAAATAGCCATCAGCAGCGCATCATTCACCAGCTTTGTTCGCATATGGTCTGCCATTGACCAACCTACCACTTGTCGTGAATACAGATCAATTACCACGGCTAAATACAACCAGCCTTCCTGAGTATGAATGTAAGTGATGTCCCCCACATACACCTGGTCGGGCTGGTGTACGTTAAATTGCCGATCCAGTTGATTAGGCGAAATGGGCAAATCATGTTTGGAATTTGTAGTGGCTTTAAATTTTTGTTTCGTTTTGCACACCAGATCAGCTTCTCGCATCAACCGTCCTATTTGTCGACGGCTGACGGTTCGATCCCACCTGACTAGCGATTCCCGAATACGTCGGGTGCCATAGGTAGCACGGCTGTTCCTGAAAACATTCCGGATAATTGTCGTTAGCTCAATATCATCCTTTTCCCTGTTAGTTTGGACACGGTGCAGCCAGGCATAATAAGCGCTTCGAGAAACTTCCATAAAACAGCACATCGAGTCGACTGCAAACTCGTTAACATGCTCTTTGATCCATGCGTACTTCATCGTTGCTCCTTGGCAAAGTACGCCGCTGCCTTTTTTAATAAATCACGCTCCTCCGTCAAGCGAGCATTTTCTTTCTTCAGGCGCTTTAACTCTTCATATAAATGATCGTCAGTACGTACTGCTTTGTCCTGATCCAGTGGTTGACTGTATTTGTTAATCCAGGTATGCAGGGTATTTTCGTTTACGCCCAGATCTCTGGCCGTTTGTGCAACAGGTTTACTTGATTCGTTGGCCAGCTTAACTGCTGACGCTCTAAATTCGGCTGTATAAGTTTTGGTTTTTTCTCGCTTCATATTAGGATCACACTCTTTTCAGATTAGTTTAAATTGTGTGTCCGGTTTAGTGTAGCCACATCATCTACAGGCGTCTGTGTATAGGTGTAACCTTCTCGACTGAAATTGCCAATCAATTCCTTCTTTTTGGAATCAATACTGATCACAGGCTCTTCCTTGGCCATATACGCTGCCTTAAGTCTGGCAATGTTTTGAAACTGGGCATCCCGATCAGGATGGGCTCCCAGCGTTTTTTTCTTACGCGTTTTACGCTGTCCTAAACCATGTTTCTTTAATAATTTACGTACCGTGTACCGACTTGCTGATGTGCCCATTTCAGCCAGGCGGCGACTAATTTCGCAACGTGATAGATTGGTCCATAAGACACCTTCGCGCATCGGATCGCCGGCGGTAAATTCCGCAAGTAGCCTGAGGAAATTTTCTTCCAGGGTAGGCTTGTGAACCATTGCATTTTTACGTCCCGCACCTTTTTTTTCTGATCCGGCTCGGCGCAGGATCCTCACTCACTTCCAGTTCTACCAGACCACGTCGCACCGTCTTGGGATCCATATCAAATAACCCAGACACATACTCAATACCGCCGTGCCCTAGCTTGGCCGCTTCAATCCCCGCATACCGCCGCCGATCCTTTTCTGATAGCAGCAGAAACAACCGCTGCATCTTCAGTTCAATGCTTTTATCGTAAACAGCCACAATTTGTCATTCACCAATTATAAATTGGCTTTATTATCCATAATCCTGCATGAACATTCTAATCCAATTTCTGGAAGTTATTTTTGACGACATCCTAAGTAGTCTTCGTCTTTAACAAAACCGTATTGCTCAATGCGATTTTTAATCCAATTAGCAAATTGCTGCTGAGACTCTAAAAATTGATGCAGGTCACGTGCATTGCAGAGTTGGATAGATTGATGCTGAATCGTGCTGGTGAATACCGTTACTAAATCGGTATGTGTCATGATGTGTGCCTCAAGTTCGTTGTACGAACCGCCTGCCACGCTTCCAAACATGGTGGGCGGAAACTGAACAGGTTGGAAGACAAGTGAGGCACTTGCGAGCCTTGCGGCTCCCTGTTCAGCCCGCCCATAAACAAACGGACGCACTGAGGCACAAAAAAAGCCGCACTGCTTGATACGCGCGGCTAATATCCTTCGCCGCCTCATTTAGGCTTCCAAACCTGGCCACGTTTTTTCCGTGGCATGGAAAGGATAAGCCCGTATAACAAGTGATTGTCAAATTCTTAAATATCTCTCTATAATATACCAAAATGGATATATCATTTAAAATATGAACAGAAAACAAATCATCAAGAAACTTGAATCTGAAGGCTGGGAATTCAAACACATCAATGGCAGCCACCAAATCATGGGGAAAAAAGGCAAGTATGTTCCGATTACACTTCATGGCTCTACCGGCCTTGGCAAGAGTTTGGTTGCTAAGATTGAAAAACTGACAGGAGTAAAACTACAATGAATACGTGTTATCCAGCAGTATTTGAACCGCAAGAACCCCTCGGGTTTGTTGTGCAATTCCTCGATATTGAGGAAGCATTTACGCAAGGCGACACATTCGATGAATGTGTGTTTAACGGCGCAGAGGTATTGACTGCACTCCTTCAAATATATCTTGAGGATGGACGTGAGATTCCACGCCCCAGTGAAAATGTAAAAGATGCCTACCACATCGCGCCTGATGCGCGAGTACAGTCCGCTTTGCTGATCCGTTGGGCACGTGGTGACCGTTCGCTTGCCGAAATTGCACGTACCTTGGAAACTTCCTGGCCTTCTGCTCAACGTCTCGAAAATCCCCATCATTGGCCGTCCCTCAAACAGCTTGACAAAGTCGCTTCTGTGCTTGGCAAAAAGCTAGTTTTGTCGTTTGAATAATGTTGGTAAGCGCAGCAAGAGCAATATAACAAGTGATTTTTCCTGTGATGGTTGAACAGTAATTTACAGAAAGCTATTACCAGCAAAGGAAAGACCATGAAAGAGATATACCTAGTTACCGCAGATGCGTTACACGTAAAAGACTCAACTAATGGCGAATATGTTGTCGATGTTAATGCAATCATTTTCATTGCTGCGCAATCTCTGGAAGAGGCTTTGACACTGGCTCGTTCTGCCTTGATAAATTATGGATATCACCTAACAGAGATCCTAGAAGTCTCTGTAACAACTCCTTCCGCTGTTTTGAAGTTGAAAGCACAATTAAGAGCGCAGTACAAGGCTGCGTTGGTCCGAGGTTACGGATTTGAGCTAATAGCTCTGCCGCGTTAAGAGCGGCATCCTGAAAACCGCTCGGATTCATTACGTCTGACCTTCTCGAATACCAAGCATATCTAATATCAACAGAAATCCAAGGCATCACACCAACAATAGCAGCCAAGCTATCATGGAAAGGTGATTCCAACGTCGATAGGATATACCTGTATAACGACGGCTGTATCCCTACTGAAAGCGATGCCAACATGAATGCTTGCCTTGAGCGTCTGAAAATATTAGCCAGCATCACATCATCATAATTAAGTGCCCTTCCATACCAGGCACATGAGTTAATGCCAGCGTATCTTCTGGCAGTTCTTGTCCTGGTATAAATTCATCCAGAATGTTGGATAAGCCCAAGTGTTTTGTCAACTTCTCAGAATTTCTCGTTTTTCCATATCCTTACGGACCGTAAATAATTGCACTCATTTTTTCTCCTTTTTATAAGAAAGTAGCGTTGATTAAATCTGGATAAGCCCGAGTGGTTAGCGGTGCCAAGCTCTTAAATGCCTCCCCATTTAATTGATGAGTTGAGATATATTTCATCTCTTAATTTGCATTTAAGTTGCGATCAAATTTGGTACAATTTCTGAAAAAATTCCTGAATTTCGTACAAAATCATAAGAGGAATCCCATTATGTTTTCTGAACACTCTAAAGAATTCTTGCAGAAAGACCGCCCCATGGTGTCCATTACAAGAAATGTTCCGCTTGATGTAGTGGACTCCCTGAAAAGAATAGCGTCAATTACAGAATTTCCCGAATACCAGGAATTGATAAAGTCATACATTAATGAAGGGTTGCACCGAGACAAATATAGATATTCCGGCATATCAATAGCGCGTTTTATCGAAGCGCTAAAACAAAATGGCGTATCTGCGATCGTAATCCAACAAGCCACGCAGGATTTAATTGAGTCCTGAGTGCCGGGGTAAGTCAGAGAAGCTAGATATGTCATGAGCATGTGTTACCTAATCAATCTAGTTTGATTTCTGGTTCTTCCGCTATTGGGGCAAGAGAATTGATTACTTCAATTAGCTTAGGAACGAGGATTCAATAACTCCAGAGCTTTGAGTTGTAAATTAAGTTGCCGCTGATAGAGTATTTCGGTTATGTTTTGACAATGAAGATAACCACCTATGCCCCGGGAGTCGAAGCGCAAATGCGCAATTTTTATCACAGCTTATCGGAAAAAGACCGCCGCCGCTATGCTGCCGTTGAGGCGGCAAAGCTGGGTCACGGAGGGATCACCTACCTTTGTCAGGTATTACACTGCGATGAAGGCACCGTTAGCCGTGGCCTGAAAGAGTTAAAGATGCCGTTGCTTGAAAAGGAGAAACGTATTCGGCAAGCAGGAGGTGGGCGAAAGTCAGTTGTGGAGACGATGGCAGGGCTGGATGAAGCTTTTTTAGAGATGTTAAAAAATCATACTGCCGGCTCACCAATAGATGAATCCGTAAAGTGGTCAAATTTGAGCCGCAGCGAAATGGCTGAGAAGCTAAAACAGTGCGGATTTAGCGTGAGTGTGACCGTTGTTGATCAATTGCTCGACAAACATCATTTTCGCCGCCGTCAAGCCTTCAAGGTTGAAGCCGGGAAAAAGAACCTGCCGCATCGGGACGAGCAGTTCAAAAATATCGAGCGCCTCAAAGAAGAGTACCGGGTCCAGGGTAATCCGGTGATGAGTATGGACGTTAAAAAAAAGAATTGATCGGTAATTTTTATCGCCCCGGAAAGCTCTATACCACTGAGGTCGTGCGGGTCAATGATCATGATTTTGCATCCTTGGCAGACAGTAAAATTGTGCCTCATGGGCTGTATGACATCCATCGCAAAAGCGGCTATATCGTATTAGGCACGAGCCATGATACCTCTGAATTCGCTTGCACCTGTATCCGGCATGGGTGGTTGAACTATGGTCAACTGGACTATCCAAAGGCGACGAGTATTTTATTGCTCTGCGACTGTGGAGGCAGCAATAATGCACGCCACGCTATCTTTAAAGAGGAGTTACAGAAATTGGCAGATGAATTGGCTATTGAGATTCGTATCGCTCACTATCCCCCGTACACGTCAAAATATAATCCCATAGAGCATCGATTATTTCCTCATATCACCAAAGCTTGTAGTGGAGTTATTTTTACCAGTGTCGAGCGGGTCAAAGCAGTCATGAGTAAAGCAAAAACTTCTCAGGGACTAAAGGTCTTTATCTCAATTATGGATAGGGTATTTGAAACTGGGCGCAAAGTGGCGGATGGCTTTAAAGAAAATATCACCATTGAGTTTGACCCGTTTTTACCGAAATGGAATTAGGTTGCTATTCCATCTGCCAGCATAATTTCTGGGGTTATTAAATCCTGATTCCTTAATTAATTCATCATTGATGCTCTCAGCTTCAGTCAGTAAGTTTTGCAATGCCTCGAAATTGCAGCATTTTCCGATGATATGCGTGTTGTATGGTTTATATTGAGCCCGTTATTTATCAACGCAGACGTTCTAGTCAGGGAATTGTTTCGTTTCGCTATTAGTTCTTGAACTCTTTTCACTGCTACGTGATAACGTCCAATCGCTTCATAATTAGTCATATTATTTTCTCCTTTTTGGTTGGTAAATTAATATCAGGCGTTACCTTCTGGCGGTTTGGATTGCCCTGCTAAAGCCTTGTTGATTTGGATTTCTTCAGCTTCCAATAAGCCTCCAGTTTTTTGCTCTCGAACAATTGATCGACCAGCGTATGACCGCGAGCTGTTAACTGCTCATTCATCTTATGGAGATGCAATTCGTGCATCCAAGATTGCAACTCACGATAAAGACGTTGTGATTCATTGTATGCCTTGATCGATTGATCTTTAATATGCGTCTGTTTTCCAAAAAGCATGGAATATTCGTCGTTTGTCATATCGTTTTCTCCTTTAAGGTTGATAAATTTCCTTGCAAAGCATCTGGAGAAGTTTGTGCGCAAAAAAGAAGGGCTCTCCAATGCTGATAAAATAGAAAGCTCCAACAAGCTATTAACAACAAAGGAGAAGCCATGGGAATCATGAAAGATGCTTGGGATATCATTAAAGATAGAGCTGAATGGAAAGAAATGCAGGCTCTAGTAAAAAAGATCCCTGAGCTAGAACAAAGAATTGCAGCTTTAGAGGCTCGTTCTTCAAACATTAATTCAGAAGATGTGTGCGACCATTGCGGCTCATCTAACCTGAGAAGGACTGGGAGCCGACCTAACCCTACATTTAAATCATTGGGCGTAAAAGACGCGGTCTTCTTATGCGATGATTGCGGGAAAGAATCAGCTTTCATCATAGAACCTTCTAAATAATTTCTTTATTCTTTTTCAGTTCACGCTCTTCCTCGCGTTTTCTCTCCCACTTGCAAAATGCGAGGATTTGCTTGACGAAGATCATCCCCAAGAGACCTCCCCAAGCAATAACAAAAAATCTAAGAAAACACATAGTTATTCCTCTTGCTTTGTTATTCCTGCCATTGCATCAGCAACTTCAGCACGCAAATGATCCAGATCCACATCGTTATGAATGACCCAATCGATATGCTTATCATCAATACTACGCTCACTTTCATGCTCGGTATTGACTGCAAATAGGTTATTCTTGCGCTCGATATGCCAGATCACCCCGCCATTGCGCTTGATCATCTGTGCTTCACATTGTCGAAGCGCACATCAGATAAAACCAATCGCAGATAATGGCCAATCAAATTCTCAACTCTCTTCACCCAGATATCCGGATGGATCAATTTTCTGCCCTATTCAACACCAAACGACTGCATCACATCCCTAGGTGATTTGCCAAGCAGATCATCATGACGTGGTCAAGTAAAATCGGACACCTCAGTTAAGCTGCTTTTATCGATTCTGCTGCTTCTGCTTCATATTGATTCGGACTTTTGTAATCCAGGTATGAATGCAGTCTTTGGTTGTTATAAAACACGGCGATATACTGCAAAATATCCTGCTGTGCTGCATGGCGGGTTTGGTAATGCCGCCATTGGCAGCGTTCCTGCTTGAGGCTGCCAAAGAAACTTTCCGCAACCGCATTATCCCAACAATTTCCCAGACGACTCATGCTGCCAATAAAACCGTATGCTTTCAGTAGATTGCGGTATGCTTTACTAGCATACTGCGACCCACGATCCGAATGCACGATCAGGCCAGGCGGTGGCCGGCGTAGCCAGATCGCCATTCGTAATGCATCACAAACCAGTGTTGCTTTCATCCGTGAGCTCATACTCCAGCCCACCACCTTTCGGGAGAACAAATCGATAACAATCGCCAGATACAGCCAGCCTTCCTGAGTCCAAATGCAGGTAATGTCGCAAACATAGACTTGATCCGGTCTGGCAACCGTAAATTGCCGATTCAATTGGTTCTCAAACACTGGCAACGGGTGATTGCTGTCCGTCGTCACCTTGTATTTCTTCCGGTGTTTCACTTGTATCCCGGCTTCTTGCATTAGTCTTCTCGCCTTCCAGCGACCAACCCGATAGCCCAAGGCACTTAGCGCTCGCTTCATCCTGCGACTGCCATAGGTATAATCGCATGATTTTGCAATATTCTGCACAGCATTAAGTAGTTGCCTGTGGTGTAGATCATCCGGGCAATTGCAGCAGCGTTGTTCATAGTCATGAGTCAAGCACTGCGACTGACACCCAATAGCCGGCACATGAGGCCGACCGGGTAGGTCTTTTTCTTTTGGGTGATGAACGAATACTTCACTTCGTTTCTTTCGCGAAAAAGACCGCCGCCTCCTTTAGTATTTGCCGCTCAAGCTTTAATTGCTTGTTTTCTAGTTTAAGCCGCCGGATTTCTTCCTGCTCCGGTGTCAGTTTCCCATTACCGCGGAATGCCTGACCATTAGTATCCGCCTGGCTTTCCCTGATCCATCGCCCAAGCATGTTAGCCCTGATTTCCAGGTTTCTGGCAGCTTCTGCTATCGTTAATCCCTGATCCAGTACCAAGCTGATTGCATCCAGCTTGAATTCCTTTGTATAGTGTTTCCTAGGTTCCATTTCATCCTCCAATTAAGACTATTTTCTCTTAACTGGAGTGTCCGAGTCTATTAGACCATATCATCATGCGGTTTTTCCTTCAGATCGCGGTCATTGAAGATATCTATGTCCACCTCGAATATATAAGCCAGGCAGCACACCATATCTTCTTTAAATGTGGTTTCAGAAAACCATATAAATCCCTCAAATCCTGAGCCACCGTGCTTTTACCTGCACCAACCGCCCTACTTAACCCAATCAATTAAATTTTTTCCATCTCACACCTGCATAAATATTTAGCTTCTTCACGAAGAACGCAGTAGATGCTATTTGCATCTAAAAAATGACAACTCACAAAAATTTGACGAATAATTTGATAAACTGATTCTGGCAATCTGCATTAAATTGTCGTTCCACCTCAATCGAGTTGAAAATGGCAATTTTGGTAATGACCGAACGATGGACGCCAGGCTTTTCAAGCTGCGCTACTTCTTTGGTAGCGAAATTCGTAAGTAACGGTAGGTGTCAACATACTTTTCGCTTGAATACATTATTTAAGCAACCTTTTCCATCGTGGTTTTTGGTTGCGTATTACCGGGATTAAGCCTGACTGTTGATTCGTGTGACCAGTTTCGGGTTTCGCCTGACCAACGTTCCGGATGCTTCTTTTTCGCTTCCTCATAGAGACGTTTTCGCTGTTCAAGAAGAGTCACATCATCACCATGATGGCGCTGTGTTGGTGTCACATATTTTATGCCGCCATGGCGATGACAGTGGTTATACCAGTCAACAAAATGCAGCACCCATTGGCGTGCCTCGTCAAGACTTTCAAAAGGTTTGGATGGATAAGCAGGTGTATATTTCAAAGTTTTGAATAATGCCTCTGAATACGGATTATCGTTACTCACCGAAGGGCGGCTGAATGATGGAACAACACCCAGCTTCTGCATTGTTGCCAGCATGGTGGCCCCTTTCATCGGGCTGCCATTATCTGAATGTAATACCACCTTCTGGTGGATGGGTAATACTTCAGTCAACCGGGTTTTTCGCAAAACATCAGCAGCTCGTTCCGATGATTCATTCTCATAGACTTCCCAGCCTACAATTTTACGACTATAGATATCCATGAACAGATACAGGTAAAAGAATACGCCTTTGAGCGTACTGGCCAGATAGGTAATGTCCCATGACCACACCTGATTGGGTCCATCTGCCATATAGGTTGTCGGTTTCTTTGTCGTGTCTGGATTGGCCGTACGGCCTCGGCGATGCAATTGGCCAGCATTACGTAAAATGCGGTAGAAACTGCTTTCTGACGCCAGATAAATAGCTTTGTCTGCTAGGGCAGGGACAATCTGTTTAGGTGTCTGGCTGCAGAATTCTTTACTGTTACAAACGTCGAGGATATGCTTTCTTTCCTGCTCACTGAGTTTATTGGCAGGCGTTTTCTCGACTATCTGCCGACGATCTTCCAGGCCAATGTGATGCCAGTATTGCAGCGTGCGGCTGCTGATGCCGATCACCTCACAGGCCAATCGTTGCCGTACACCTTGATTCACTGCTTCTGTTATTAATTGTATGGCCATCTGACGATCCTGCGCGCAGATCAATCTTCCTCGCTCACCCCCCAGATGGCTTCGCACTTTTTTGACAGCACCAGCAGCGCGGCTGTTTCTGCCAGTGCTTTTTCTTTGCGTCTGAGTTCAGCTTCCAGACGCTTTATCTGCTTCCGCTCTTCCTGACGATAGCGATTCTTTTCTTTCTCAGCCTGGGCATGGCGTTGATACCCTGACAGTGCTGCCGTTTTCCATTGATCAATCTGTTCTGAGTACAAGCCCCTTTACTGCAGCAATATTCACTCAGTTGTGCGCTATTCAAACCAGCTGTTTCTATGACAACCGCCAGCTTATCTTCTGCTGTCCAGTCATCTGCTTTACTGTTATCTCCCGGCACTGCGATCCCCCTATTCCTGTATTCTTTTCTCCATTTATACAGCGTAACATCAGATACGCCTGTTTCTTTACACAATTGGGGAACAGATACCGCATTGGGTGGCATCATCTTCTTGATGACTGATTCCTTAAATTCTTTTGAATAACTCTTTTGCTTCATGTCCTCTCACTTCGCCCTTCAAGTTTTTAGGTTTCAACTGCGGTGAAAGGTATCCTGACACATAGGGAGGCTACTGGAAATGAATCGATCAGCCAAACTTGCCCGGGATTTATGGTTTCCTGTTTTTGCTGAATCAGTGCTAATAAAGGTGCAAACATATCGGCTACCCGATTCAAGCGCTGAACATAAGCCACATAATCTGGAAGTCGTGGAAACCAATCGCATCAATGGCGATCTGCGTACTTATAAATACTTTTGATCGCTCTATGCTTGTCGACCACACCGAACAGGTAGAGAGTAATGACTTCTTCGTCGCTGAAGCTTAAATCCGCGTGATTACTCATTCTCTGACTATAAATCCAAAGATTTTGCTGATAATGCTTGCAAACATAGAGATAAATGGTTATTAATCGGTTTTGCCAGTTCATTGATTACTTTGATTGATTGAGGTTGGGTGATGTCTTCCTCAATAGTTTAACGTTATTGATGGACTGGCTTCTATTTCAGCTCTTAATTCGCATTACAATGATGAGGTATCGATCCCGGTGGCTTTCGAAATGATTCGCAAGCCGTTGCAATATTGCAGCGTCAAAGCGCACCAGTGATGTCAACAAGAACGAGTTGTTGCGGGGGACATGCTCAAGACATGCGTAAACAACCCACTTAAATTTCGTTACGTGCTGTTCGATATCTGGTTCGCAGCGACAGAGAACTTTGAGGCGGTACTGCGTTCAGGTAAGCATTTCGTGGCGGCGTTGAAGGATAACCGGCAGGTAGCACTGACGCTGGAAGACAAACAACAAGGCCATTTCGTCAAGGTAAGCGAACTGGCGTTATCGGATCGGCAGGCAGTGCGCTGCTGGCTGAAAGGCTTCGATCAGGAAGTGCTTTTGGTACGGCGGGTCTTTACCAACAAGGACGGCAGCACAGGCACGTTGAATCTGGTTTAGAGTAGCTTTTTCTGCGAAGGTGGACAAATAGCGGCGATCTACCAAAAACGGTGGAAAGTCGAAGTGTTTCACAAGTCGTTGAAATCCAATGCGGCGCTAGCAAAGCCGCCGACCCGGACGGGGTAACCACGCAATGTAACCACGTGTTCATGTCCATTTACGCCGTATTTAAGCTGGAATGTTTGAAGATCAAGCATAAGGCCAACCATTTCGCCCTGCGGGCGAAGCTATCTATTAAGGCAACCCAACAGGCTTATGCGGAGTTGCAAAAGTTAAAGGCTGCGTAACATCAGTTCATAAGTGAAATAATAGAAGCAACTTATGAAAGGAAGTATGGTGATGGCACGAGCGGCAAGTGGTAAAGAAGTTTTGGAACAAGCAAGGGCATTACTGATTAATGCCCGAACAATAGAAGAATTAAAGCAAGCACAGGCTGTACTGCTACCTTTGGAACTTGGCTTATCAATGGAGCAGACAGCTACCGCAACAGGTGTTTCAATAGGCTAGGCGTGCCAGCTTCGAAGACGTTTCATCCGCAATGGCGGCATATACGACACAACCAAGCCTACCCGTGGTGGGCGACGGCGCGAGAATCTTTCCCGTGAAGAAGAAGTTACCTTTCTGACGCCTTTTATCGAAAAAGCAGCGGCTGGAGGTGTTCTGATTGTAAGCGAAATCAAGCAGGCATTAGATGCACGCTTAAAACACAAGACATCGCCCGCAGCCACCTACTACTACCTGCTGCACCGTCATGGTTGGCGCAAATTAACCCCTGACAAGCGCCATCCCGAAGCTGACGCACTCGCTCAGGACGAGTGGAAGAAAACTGCGTGCTACTCTCATCGAAATCGACCAGGAGTGGCAAGCAGAAGGGATACTTCGTCTGATGTTTCAGGATGAAGCTCGCTTCGGGCATGTTTCCGATACACGCCGAGGTTGGTGTCCCAAACCTATACGACCACTATGCCAGGCAATGATCACCCGGGAATATGTCTATGCTTATGCTGCTGTCTCTATCGCTGATGGTGAACTGGATACGCTTATCCTGCCCCAGGTTAATAGCTACTGCAGGCAGCTATTTCTGGATGAAGTAGCGTCACGTCATCCCAATGACCGGATTATCCTGGCGCTGGATGGGGCAGGATGGCATCGTAGTCACACCCTAAGCTGCCACATAATCTGCGTTTACTTATGTTGCCACCCTACTCACCGGAACTCAACCCTGTTGAGAATCTTTGGGATGGGCTACGAGAGGAATCATTCCATAATCGTATGTTTGATAGCCTGGACGCGCTTGAAAATCACCTGGAAGCAGCAATGCGCGACATGGAAAAAGATCGTGAATGTGTCCAATCTATCGTCGCATGGCCTTGGATTATAAATTCACTTATGAAATAGAAATAGAATAACTCCACCGTAGATCAGGGCAATCGCGCTTAAAAGTGCTTGAAAATAGAATTTAGATAAGGTAATAACACTATCATTTTGATTTTAGATGATAGCAAAGCCAACACCTTCAATTATCCATCACTTTTCGAGCATTCAAGATCCTCGAGTAAACAGACAAAAGAAACATCAGCTACCAGATATTTTCTTTATCAGTATCTGCGCTACGATTTGTGGTGCAGATGTGGGTTGCCATTGAACAATTTGGCTTGGCAAAAGAGGCGTGGTTCACCGAATTGCTGGGTTTAAAGCATGGCATCCCTTCGCATGATACCTTCGGAGAAGTTTACGCCGCCATTGATACCGAGCAGTTCAGCGTTTGTTTTTCCCGCTGGGTTGCTGACCTGGCCAGCCTCACCGAAGGCGAAGTGATTGCGATAGATGGCAAGTGTTTAAGACGTAGCCTTGACCAGGCTTCAAAAAAAGCCGCCATCCACATGGTCAGCGCTTGGGCTCAGCACAACAATCTGGTATTAGGCCAGGTTAAAGTCGATGACAAATCAAATGAAATCACTGCCATTCCCAAATTGCTTTCAAGGCTTGATATCGCAGGGGCAGTGATTACGATCGACGCCATGGGCTGCCAGAAGAAAATTGCCGAACAGATTAAACAGCAAGGCGGTGACTATGTGTTTAGCCTGAAAGGCAATCAGGGTACCCTACACGACGATGTGAAAACATTTTTCACGTCATCTTTATCGCCGAAAGTAACCTTGGTTAGCTATGAAGGTGAGCATGGTCGAATTGAAACCCGCTCAATTCGAGCAACAGCCGATATAGCCTGGCTCCAGGAACGGCATGACTGGAAAAGCTTACGAAGCATTATTGCCATTACCGCCACAAGAGAAACCGATAACAAAGTGACCGAGGAAATACGCTATTTCATCAGTAGCCTTGATGCGAATGATCCGGAGCGATTAGAGCGTGTGGTGCGGGCGCATTGGGCGATAGAGAACAATTTGCACTGGGTGCTTGATATCGCCTTTGATAAAGACAGCAATCGGACTCGCAAGGGGCATAGTGCTGCGAATCTGGCTGTGATCCGGCATATCGCCCTGAATCTGATCAAGGCCGAAAAAACATCCAAGGTTGGCATCAAGACCAAGCGTTTAAAAGCCGGATGGGATAATGAATATTTACTCCGAGTTATTGGGATAATTTAAGCGCGATTGCCCTGCACCGTAGATACAAATAAATACGCACCCAAAAACTTACACCTGTAAAAACTTACACCTGTAAAATTCCTTGCTTTTCCCATAAATCTCCGTGCAACCGATATTGCGCTTTTCTCTTTGATATATCCCAATGTGGGACGCCGAGTATTTCGACGGAATACTAATGCACATGCGGACATGATCAGGCATCAAATGTCCTTTCACTATTTGTCATTCTTTCTGAAAAGAAAAACCGCGTATCTGCAAGGATAGCGCGGCCGTTATAGGATTCCTTGATTTCTGGAATGTAGATGTTTTTTTTCTAAATACTTATTAATTTAATTGAGAGTATATATTCTATTTAGCTATTAAACTGAGATCTCGTCTTTGTTGATCTTGTGCCATTTTTCGATGCATGGCAGCCTCTTCCAAATTCTCTTTGACAGAGTTTTCTAAATGTCTGATATTAGCCCAAGTATGCGAGCGGAAGTTTTGTCCTTTTCTTCCATAGTAGTAATTGTGTCTTTCATATTCCTCGAGCTGTTCTTTCTGCGCATTTAATTTGGCTTTCATCTCTCTGGCTACATCTTCGTAATGTTTAGCCACGGCATCATGATTACTAGGTTCTATGAAATGTTGATTCGCAACAAGCTCCTCATCACTCAAAGTGCTTGCTATCGGACTCATTTGGGCGCAGCCGGATAAAAAACCAATCGCTAATAGAGCCAACCAACAGATATTCGTTTTCATCATAATACCTCCATTAAACAACTTAACATTGCTCCTTTATTTGCTGAATAATTTTGTACGGGTCTTATTTTAGGAATAACCATGCTGATAATACGCTCTTTACAGGAAACATCTTATACACGCTCTATCGTTTAATTAGAATATTTTATTCCAATTCTCAGCATCTATAGTTTTGACTATTACTTATAATAACATTATGGTTTTTAATACATTTAGCTTCATACTTCAGTATGATCACTTTCTTAAGCTGTATAATATCGACTTAAAGCAAAATAAATAAGTACTAAAATAAGAAATTAATTGTATCTTTTATAGATACAATAAGATGGTATATGTAGTTATGCTATAAGCCTTACATCTGGAATGACTGATTTAAGTATGTCGTCAAAAATAACTTCCAGAAATTGGATTAGAATGTTCATGCAGGATTATGGATAATAAAGCCAATTTATAATTGGTGAATGACAAATTGTGGCTGTTTACGATAAAAGCATTGAACTGAAGATGCAGCGGTTGTTTCTGCTGCTATCAGAAAAGGATCGGCGGCGGTATGCGGGGATTGAAGCGGCCAAGCTAGGGCACGGCGGTATTGAGTATGTGTCTGGGTTATTTGATATGGATCCCAAGACGGTGCGACGTGGTCTGGTAGAACTGGAAGTGAGTGAGGATCCTGCGCCGAGCCGGATCAGAAAAAAAAGGTGCGGGACGTAAAAATGCAATGGTTCACAAGCCTACCCTGGAAGAAAATTTCCTCAGGCTACTTGCGGAATTTACCGCCGGCGATCCGATGCGCGAAGGTGTCTTATGGACCAATCTATCACGTTGCGAAATTAGTCGCCGCCTGGCTGAAATGGGCACATCAGCAAGTCGGTACACGGTACGTAAATTATTAAAGAAACATGGTTTAGGACAGCGTAAAACGCGTAAGAAAAAAACGCTGGGAGCCCATCCTGATCGGGATGCCCAGTTTCAAAACATTGCCAGACTTAAGGCAGCGTATATGGCCAAGGAAGAGCCTGTGATCAGTATTGATTCCAAAAAGAAGGAATTGATTGGCAATTTCAGTCGAGAAGGTTACACCTATACACAGACGCCTGTAGATGCTTTGGATCATGATTTTCCCAGTGCCGGTGAAGGCAAATTGATTCCGCATGGCATCTATGATCTGGCGCGAAACGAAGGGCATATGAACCTAAATACCAGCCACGATACCAGTGAATTTTGTTGCGACAGTATTGCGCATTGGTGGAAACAGCAGGGTTGCCAGCACTATCCCAAGGCCCGGCGGTTGTTGCTTCTCTGTGATGGTGGCGGCAGTAACGCCGCCAATCGACATGTGTTCAAGGAAGCTTTGCAGGTGCTTGCCAAACGGCTGGGACTGGAAATTCGTGTTGCCCACTATCCGCCTTACTGCTCAAAGTACAACCCTATTGAACACCGGTTGTTTTCGCACATTACGCGTGCCTGCCAGGGTGTGGTGTTTCATTCGGTCGCCATTGCCAAACAATTTATGGAGAAGACTAAAACCTGCAAGGGTTTAAAAGTAACCGTGGATATATTGACCGGGGGTTTACGTTACAGGAAAAAAGTGTGCAGAGAATTTTCTTGAAAATATGAGGATCATCTTTGATGACTATCTTCCTCGCTGGAACTACCGGGCAGTCCCACAAACAATCTGATTTCGGGAAGTTATTTTTAGCTAAATCCTAAGTAGGTGATAGGAGAAAATGCTCGGATTTGGATAAATTAGTAAATTTATACTGTAAATATTAACGCGAAAATTTTATATGCATGCCTTTTTATTGAACGATATTGCGTGCAAAGTGGCAATACACATTCCCATAAATCTACAATGGTTTTCCCAATGAATTTTTTAACTATATAACATAAGTCTGCACCCCCCGTGCTTAATGAAAAGAAAACTGAAGGGCCACTTGGGCAAATCAGCAGCCCGCCAACGTACAAAATACAAGAAAAATATATACGCTATATAAAAGCAGAGCTCGAAATCCGACGCTCACCTCGGACAACGCATCAGCACAAATCATAAATATCATTATATAATGGCTCGTTACACATTAGTGATCCCCCCCCTCCCTACCTCATACCAATGATGTCGGATTAACAGCCCGAAGCTCAGTCGTTTATACCTACAGATAGACGAGGAATCCAAAGTAGTTTTTTATCTGGCACCGAACCGGTGCGAACCAACCGAATCAGGGTCAAACCTGAACCATTCATTATGGTGCGTTTGCACTCTCTCCCTCACGCAAAACAACGGTTTACGGCAGCTTCCTCCGAACTTTTTCAGAGTATCGTTCCGAAACCCAATAGCGACGAGCACTAGCCACAATATCGCACGAGGAGAAGTGACAATTTATCAATAATTCTTTATAATTCAGTTACCTAGACTGAATAAAGAAAAGGAATTGCCAGTGACAAAGTGTACCCAGGAATCGTTTAATTTTCCAGAGGTAAAAAAGCGTACTGTTGAAGTGAATTTCCAGGGCGGGGATATTACTTCAGATGGTGGTGTCATGTTATTGCGCCAGATGGATAAACGCATTGGGTTGAGCAAAGCGGTTGCTCAAGCGCTGGACGATAATCGTCGGCAGGCAAGTTGCAGGCATGATAGTTTGACGCTATTGCGCCAACGGGTTTATGCGTTGGCATGTGGCTATGAAGACCTCAATGATCATCAGCAATTACGCCATGATTTGGCGATTCAATCAGCGGTTGAACGCGCAGAGGTATTGGCGAGCAGCTCTACCTTATGCCGCTGGGAGAATCGGGCGAATCGGCAAACGGCCTGGCATGTTCATCAAGTAATGGTAGAGCGGTTTATGGCTTCATTTAAACAGCCACCCAAGGAACTGATGCTGGATTTTTGATGTTACTGATGATGCGGTTCATGGCAAACAGGAAGGCCGCTTCTTTCATGGCATTCAGATCACTACTGCTTTTTGCCGCTGTATGTGTTCTGCCAGGATCAACTGCTGGTAAGCTACCTGCGGCCAAGTAATATTGATGGGGCAAAACATGCCTGGGCCATTCTGTCATTGCTGGTAAAACGGTTCAGGCAGAGCTGGCCTGCAGTTTGTATCATTTTTCGAGGTGACAGTGGTTTTTGCCGCCGCAGAATGTTGGCATGGTGTGAGCGGCATGAGGTGGGTTATATCGTGGGTATCGCCCAAAACAAGCGGCTGAATGAGATCACTGCGCAATGGCAGCAAGCGGCAGAGAAGCAGTATGTTGAATCAGGTGAGAAAGTACGACGATTTGACGAGTTTCAATATGCTGCAAAAAGCTGGCAGCGGACACGGCGCATCATTGTTAAAATCGAACACACTGACAAAGGCAGTCATCCACGTTATCTCGTCACCAATCTGACCGGTAAACCGCAGCTTCTGTACGATAAGATTTATTGTTTACGCGGTGAAATGGAAAACCGGATCAAGGAACAACAGCTCGATCTGTTTGCAGATCGCACCAGTTGCCATCGGTGGTGGTCAAATCAATTTCGTCTACTCCTGTCCTCGCTGGCTTACATTTTGCTGGAAACCATACGGCGGCTTGCCTTGCAAGGTACCGAACTGGCTCAGGCCTATGTGAGCACATTACGCCTCAAACTGATCAAAATCGGTGCCGTCATGCTACGTAATACCCGCCGTATTCGCTTTCTACTGGCAAGCAGCTGTCCCTACCAAAAACTGTTCTTCCAAACCGCAGCCAGACTTGCTCCTGGGTAACTCATTCCCAGGATTATGAATCGCCGTTTACCGCATAAAATAGCAATGGGGTGGATGGGCTACGCCTGTCAACAAAGAAAAACCTCTTTTTTGTCATAATTTCCAACAAAATCCTCAGAAAAACGCATTCCATCACAACAAATTTTGAATAGAGATCTGATTTATCCAATTGTAAAATGAGTTTCTGGCAAATTCGCTCTTATTTTTGATGCTCGTGCAATATTCGGGCTAACCCTTGGAGACAAGCGGGATGACAACACTATTACACAGAACAGGAAAGCTCCTGGCAAGCATTGTGCTGGCAGTGTCGGTGTGGATACCAAGCGGCGCAGTGCTGGCTGCAAACAACGACCCGATTGTACTGGTACACGGTTTTCTCGGTTTTGGTCCGCATGAATTGCAGGGAACAGGCTTTAAATACTGGGGTGGTTTCAACGATATTGAAGCTTATCTCAGAACCAGCAACGGCTCCCATCAGGTATTTACTGCCACGGTCGGGCCCGTGAGTTCGAACTGGGATCGCGCGGTGGAGCTGTATTATCAGATTAAAGGGGGGTGCGTTGACTACGGTGCAGCACGCACCAAACAATTCGCAGTATACGGCAAAATCCAGAAACCAAGTGGCAAATGCTGGGCAGCCGACCCGAACAACAATCCCAATCATGATGAGCTCGCACTCTATCCACAACGGGATGAAAATCACCCGATCCATCTGATCTCGCACAGCCAAGGTGGCCAGACCGTTCATACGCTGATCGAACTGCTGGAAAACGGCTCACCGTACGCCAATGAAGGCGACAGCCCGCTCTACGCCGGCGGCAAGATCGGCTGGGTGAAAAGTGCAACCACCATCTCCACGCCGCACAACGGCACTACGCTGCGCGAGGTGATCATCAGTTCCATGCCAAAAATGCCGGAACTGATCGGTTTGATCATCCAGGCTACTGGTCTCGGTGGCAGCAATAATCCGGTATACAACTTCAAGCTGGAACAATACGGCCTAGAACATACACCTTTTAAAGATAGAGATTCCGAAAATATCAAAGATTTCATCAATCGCACCAAGGCCGCACCATTCTGGAAACTGGAAAACCGCGATTCAGGGCTATGGGAAGTCGGCCCGGATGGCGCGCGCGAGCTGAACAGCTGGGTCAAGACTTCGCCGAATGTATATTACTACTCTATCGCCAACCATGCCACCGAACAAGGGTGTTTTTTCTGCCGCAACGATACCGACCGACTGATCGCGCCGTTCCAGCGCAGCATTTATCAATATGCCCGCGACGACATGATTTTTTTCCTTAAGGATACCGCTGGCGGATGGGTGGTGCCATCGTTTCTTCGAAGTGGCATGGGTTCATATACTCAGACCGATCCGAGTCGCGTACAGGTTAACGACAACTGGTTCGTCAATGATGGCGCGGTCAACTATATCAGCATGAAAGCACCGTTCGGTCAGCCAGTACGTAGCTATGACGGCAACTCGATTAAAGGTTACTGGAATTACCTCGGCTATTACGACAATTACGACCACCTCGACGTAATTGGCTGGCAGGATATCAAATACAAACCGACAATTTATCCGATCTACGACTACATCACCAACATTCTCTATGGTCTGTAACCGCAACGTGCAACCGACCCGCAGAAATTCACAAAGTTGGACTTCATTAAAGGAGACACATCATGGATATAGACGGAGTAAACTACGATTTCAAAATCAGTTCCGCCGACACAGTGGAAGGATTTGTCTTTCATATCCTGATCGAGGGGAGCATTGTGACTACGCTGCACCTGAACCTTCTGGAGATCGCAAACCTCGAGACCGCGCTGCACAACTTTAAAAAGGAGCTTACAAAAGGAGAACCTTTGCCATAACACTCGCAGCGTCCTTTGCTTCCACCGATCCGCTCGATTTTTCCGAACTGCGCGCCAAATCCGTCTCAGAGATAAGAGTAACCGGTATGAACGCCAGCAGTCCGACCGTGAGCGAAGGCGAGCCGAAACAACGGCCAAGAGAGAGAAATACCGCTGGGTAGCTTAGCATATAGAAATTCAAGGATCTTTAGCTTTACGGATCCCAAAAGAATATTGGTTCTTTCTTATTTTTTCTTGTTTACTTGCAAACTTGCTAATGAAGGACAAACTAATATATACATTTGTTTGCACGATAGCGGTATTTCTGGCTGGATGTGGCACAATCAATACCGTTGTTCGAGGCGATTGGATTGCCAAGCGTAATCTAAATCAAATTGAAACATCCTGTGAAACGATACCGCGGATTTATAGTGGTGTTTCTTACAATATTTGCCTCCTCCGAGGGAAACCCTCTCGGTTATCCCTTTGGATAGCACCCATACCCCAACTTCTATTCGTCGATATGGCATTATCAGGAGTTTTAGATACGATTGCCCTTCCTTATACAATCTATACGCAAACCAGCGACGGTGATATTAAGCTCAAGTAGAAAGCATAGAAAAAACTACTCGAGGCTTTTGAGAGCGCACCAAAGCAGCATTATTTTTTATGCGTTTTTAGACCCAGGTCCTGATGTAGCGCTGCTTCCTCGTAGATAACATCAAGTAAATATTTTGCCGGAGGAAGTTTGGCAAGCAGGTAATTTCATTTCCAAATCAAAACTGATTTTGTCAGCTTGACCTTGCCGTATTATTGATACTGTCTACAGCTTGCCTTCGCGTCATGTTTGGTTTAGATGAGAATTTTTTTTGAATCACTCTTAACTGGTTAGGCTATAGCTATGTCAAAAGGTATAAATCACTTCATTCAGATAACCTGTCGACAATATAACCGATCCTATATAAAATGATTCAAATTTCATAAGCGGCAGAGAGCTGCTCGATGGAACATCCTTCCCTTTTTCTGATGGCTTTGGCCTGGGCCCATTTTGGTTCAATGTCATTTAAGTCTGGGGAATAAGGCGGCAGGTATTCAAGTGTATGTCCGACATTGGCAATAGCGGTATGGATATCCAGCCGTTTATGGAACGTTGCGTTGTCCATGACGATCACGCAAGCAGACAGAAGTTTAGGCAAAGGGTCCTGCGTCACCCATGCATAGAAAATGTCGGCGGTGATATTGGCGATGAACAGGCCTACGGTCAGCAGCACCTTTCCGATCAGGGCGCCGATCACATTGGTTCGGCCCCTTGCATGCCAATCTTTTACGCCATGACAACGCTCACCCACTGGCGCATAGCCATGCGTGCGCGGCATGTCGTGTGCAAAGCCGCTTTCATCAAGGTAAACAATGACGCGGCCTTCGCGCTCATAGCCTTCAATTTTTTGCTGAAAAATACGCCGCTCTTCTTCGCTGGCTTTGGGGTGACGCAGGCTTTTTTTATAAGTCACGCCCAGACGCTTTAAAGCATGGTTAATGCCTTGCTTGCTGACTCCCAGCCGCCTGGTACGCTCGAACGCGCTCGTACTGATACGCGTCCGGATAATTCTTGACGTCCTGCGCCAGCATTTCCATGTTGATCCTGGTGGCAGATTTGTTGCGGGTGGTCTTGGGATCGGGAGTTTTGATCCAACGCATCACGCTGGCGACCCCTACACCAAAACGCTTGGCCACTTGCGCGATTAAGAGGTTCTCCTTCTCACGAACGGATAATACTTTACGGCGAAATAATATCGGATAGGTCATCTGTAAATTATAATCAATCTATAGGGGATATGCTATAACGGTAGAGAACGGCCAATATGACTCTGATGTTTTCGAAAAATGGGTTTCTTTAGATTGCGTGGAGGTTTATCCATTACGCCAATTTGATATTTTGGTTTTTGGCAGCTCCACTATGAACAAGATGACATCAGGAAGTTATGATAACTGCTACCGTGATCTTAGCAACAGCAATCTTTCTCGTTCCGAGTTGTTCAATATTGAGAAAATAAAAACCTTTAAAAGCACTCAATACAGCATTTCACAATGACACTGCATAAGAATCAAGAAGGAAATATGCAAACCTATGGTCAGTCCGAGCCTGGTTTGTGTCCAAGTTGTGTAAAAACACAAGATTGAAACGCCAATGGTTTGGCCATGCCAAATATGGAATCAAATACCAGGCACTATGGAATCAATTATTGAGTATTGATTGATCTTTAGCTACTCAGGGGGCAATTTCCATATCTGACAAGTTTGGGGATGAATTTTTACACAGCCCCGGTCGTAAGCAGGCTGCCGAACTGTATTAAAGTCATGCTACAAAAATCTCAACATAAATCTGAGCCACTACAATTACATTTATTCTTATTTATTTCTCCTCATCAATCTTCCTGCGTAACGACTTTCTTTGACTTTGGATTGCTTTACGTTCCAAACGCTTGGTCTCGGAAGCTTTGGTTGGTTTAGTAGGTTTTCGTGGTTTTATCTGGACAGTGACGCTTTGAATAATCTCTCGTAATCGATTGAGTGCATCTTCTTTGTTCTTAATCTGACTGTTATACCGCTGAGCCTTTATGATGATAATGCCTTCGCTAGTGATTCGGCTATCTTTTAAATTCAATAATCTTTCTTTATATATTTCTGGGAGTGATGAAGCCTTTATATCGAATCGCAAATGAACTGCAGTAGCTACTTTATTTACATTCTGCCCACCCGAGCCCTGGGCGCGTATCGCCTGAATTTCAATCTCAGTCAAGGATATAGATATATGGCTTGATATTCTCAACATAATTAATTACTGAATTACCGTCTTTTGATGCGAGACCAACTGTAACGACATATTCCTGCATGATTTCTTCTAATTGCCAATAGCTGGAACGGATAAGCCCCATACCAACGGGCGCTTCAAAGATGGTACTCCGCTCGGATTGGTTGCCTTTGAAATCTACCATCGTCGCTTCACTGTCGGATTATCTCCGGGAAGGAGATCCAATCTCGGCAGAATTTCAAACCGACCGTGATTGTGCGCATCTATCAGCAACACATCCAGGCCAGTGCGATGCAGCAGTGGAGCAAAGGGCAACATGTCCTCGGCGTTGCCACCCCTACCGTGCAGCACGGCTACTACCGGTTTAGGTCTGGATAATGAAGCCGGGATCAGCCAGCAGAATAACTTCTTGCCGCGAACAGTGGGAATGCACTTCTTGCCGCGAACAGTGGGAATGCGTATTTCATGATAGACGGGTCCGAGCTCGGCAGGGCTGCTCTGTTCAAGCTGGCGCGGAGCATAAAAGCTACGGCACACCAGGGCCAGAGCAGCAAACCAAGCCAGCAATACCAAGCTGAACGTAAAAGTAAAAATGATAATTAAAGACATCATGACTAGGACGCGACGACAAGAGTATTCATTATTAAAACACATGCTTGACAATCATTGAAAGGATTACGCAGGATGGGACAACTGGTCTCCTCTTTCAGCGCGTCTTGTAATGGCTAACAAAAACTGGACGCTTACCTATAATAGGCAGCGTGGTTAAAAAATCTCGCTCGAATTCGATCGAGGGCTTTCTTTGTAGCCTAATTCCAATTCCCATTAAATAATGAAAACAATATAGCCACGTATTATGAAGAAAAGAATTATGGTTAGAAAAGCGAGCGGAATAGATCAATTAGTACCAGGACGGTAATGATTCAGAGCAGCTAAAAACAGCAGAGTAGTAGAGATCGGCGCAAGCAGTATTACTGCCATTGGAGTTGGGCATAGAGATAGCGCAAACAGCAAAGTCTATTGGACATTCTATTAGATACACGTGCAGTATGCGCACGCGCTACTGTTGAGTTTCTCCCTGTAAGGGAGAGGTGTCTTCCACGAATTAGAATTAGCATGTTATCAGCGTGCATCTGCGGCACAACGAAATCCGACGTCGTCGGCACGATTATCCGGATTAGCGTACATGCGCCGCGCCGCAGTGATGTACGATGCCGGGTCGAACCAACCGCCGCCACGGATCACTTTGTCGGTACCTATTTTTGGCCCTTTGGGATTGCGCCGCTCGCTCAATGGGAAACTCTCTGCAAACCAATCATTGACCCATTCTGAGACATTACCGGCGAGGTCTTGAACGCCGAAAATGCTCGTGCCTTTGGGATGGGTGCCGACAGCGGCAACACCGTTTTGGTATGCCAGTCGCTCATATGGAAGGCCGAAACGCGCGCGATCTGGCGTGGGCTCGTCGTTTCCCCATGGATATGTTCGCTCATCGCTGCCGCGCGCTGCCTTCTCCCATTCAGCATCAGTCAATAATCGTTTTCCTGCCCAATGGCAGTAGGCTTCAGCATCGTACCAATCGACACCGACCACTGGTAGATCGCCGTTGCGAGCAACCTCGCCATTCGGCCAGTTTTCCGGAGCACGCATATTTCCTGTCGCCTTTAGAAAATTTGCGTAGCGCGCCAACGTCACTTCAAATACATCAATATAAAACGCATTGAGGAAGATTTCCCGTCGCGGCGATTGATCGTCATCTCCCATGACAAACGTTCCCGCGGGAACCAGTACAGTGGGCGCGCCATCATTGCCGATAAATCCCCGTTTGGTAAAAAATTTTTGCCCATAAAACAGTCCGATCGAAAACGCCGCCACAAGCGTCACACCCGTGACAATCTGTTTGACACGACGACGGCGCCATGCGCGTGCGATCCGGGCGGTTTCGGCCGCGACGCTTGCCGCAACATTGCCGTCGGGCTGGAGAAATGTGACGGATTTAAGTGCGGTGGGTATTAAAGCGAAATCGATCGCATCTGGCACAATAGGCAAAACTCGTATTCCGGACTTCTGCGCGATCTCGAGTTCCGTCAACGTATAGCTGCCAGCATCGATTGCTTTAATGGTAAGCAGAAAGATGAATAAGTGCGAAGCTTCGATCGCTGTGCGAATGTGATTGTGAAATTCCTCGCCCGCAGGTAAATCAGTGCGGTCAAAAAATACCGTGTGTCCCTGGTCGCGCAACGCATGATATATTGCCCGAGCCTGTTCGCGATCTTCTGAGGCGTAGCTGAAAAAGATTTTCACTGCTGGATAAATCAATTTACGCGCAAGCGATCTATTGACGAACTGTAGCAATCTAGATGCTTTTCGAATAAGGCATAACTGCGCATATGAACAAAAATGCCCTTTATGAGAGCCGAATGTACCAAGAAACAGTTTGGTCGTCAACCTGACCGGAAAGTCATGCAGAATTCACAAAATTTTCCTTTGATCAGCAGCAAAATATTGTGGTTCTGGCCCATTTTTCACCCTTCAAGCAAAATTAACAGATCATTTTTTGCTACGAATTAAGAGGAATTTAAACTCAATACTTAATAAAGGAGACTAGAAAGGACAATATCAGGGAAACGATTTAAAGCTGAAGGTAGAGTAAATCTGTTACCCGAGATTGATGTGCTGATGACAAATGGTAAAATATTGCTGGAAACCTAACTCAGCGTCTGACACTCACCTTGGCACACGCATCAGCGCATTTGATAGATTTCATTATTTAACGATGTGTTAAGCATAGATGATCCCCTCCCCTACCTCATACCAGTGATACTCGGATTAACAGTTGCAGATTACCTTAAGAAAAATAAATTTAAAGGGACACCTCTACCAACCGAGACCATCAATCATGTATACAATAGTATACATAGGATGTTCCTTTAGCAATCCGAATGCAGAGGTACGTAATTAGTCTGATTGAACTGATCTTATTCTTAGAATTATTTCATCATACTTAGCTAAATAATTGAAATTTTTTGGTATGCCAGTTGGTGGGTAATCTAAATCATGTCCTACTTCGTCCAGATGATCTGCAAGCCAAGGCTCTCCAATAGCTTCACCATGCATGGCGGAAGATAAGGTTACTGCACCGTCATTATCTTCTTGAGTGACCATCTGAATGTATGTGTGAGTTAATGATAAGTCATAACTGGTTTTATTCAAACTTCCACCCCGTCCAATCCCGGCAACCCAAAAATAACTTACATTTGGATCATCTTCATATTCTTGATTGAAAATACGCATTGCGACTGTAGTTAGGTCGTGTATTCCGTTTCTTGTTATTCCTAATTCAGAAAGAGATTCCATAAACTCATCTACATTAAACCAAAGATTCAAAAGCTCGACCAAAGGATTAAAGCCGAGGAAGAATAAATCTGCTAATGGTGATCCTTTATGTGGAGTTCCGATAGTAGTTAAGGAGGTGATCAAATTGGCGATATTATCAGGGTTCGCTGGCGATAGAATAAAACGGCCATCTAATCCACCCATGCTATGAGCGATAATATGAATTGGAGCTTTGGGATTAAAAAAGGGGTATTCATCAGGATTTTTAATTGCATTAATTATTTGTTGTCTTAATTGATTGCCTCGTTCTCTAATGCTACCTATTGGGCTTACATTCGTAACTAATACTTTGGCATCGTAATGATGTTTAAGATGTTTCTCAACACCATTAAAATAATTATCGGAACCCACTGTGCGTAATCCAAAAAATCCATGCGCCAGAACAATATTTATATCTGTATTCCTATTTTCCACAGATCCTCTGCTTGCTAATACAAGATTAGGTATAAAAATTAAACAAAATACTAATATCGTAGAAGCACAATTCTTTTTCATTTATTTAAACCTGATCTCTTATTAAACATAGAAGAAGGGTAACGCTCATTTACCAACTCACCACCCAATCATTAAGCATAAGATAAGCTTAATCATCTTGTTGAAGAGCTTCAAATTTCCTCTTTGGAGAATCTAAAATCTCAACATTTCAAATAGGAATCCATGCAATTAAATCGAAGATTTTCTTGACATTATGGATTAATCCACATCATTTTTTAAAAAGCATCTTGCATCAATCAAAACCGCAGAAATAAAGAGTAAAAATATAATTTATTGATTATAAATTATATTTTTATGTGTCTAAAATTTAACCGATCTAAAAAAGATTATTACAAATAGCCATCTTAGCAACAGTATTTACAAATTACCCACAAAGTTATCCACAGAAATTGTGAACAAATAATAATTTGATTTAAATAACTAGAATTTAGAGTTTCACCCTTAAAGGAAAAAATTACCCAAAGATAAAAGAGTAGCAAAAAACTTGACAAAGCAACGAAAAAATCGTTGCCGCCTTTCTAAATAGCTTTGTTTTTAAAAGTTATTTAGAAAGGCGGCCTCTAGAAAGAAATGTCATTTTACTTCTGGAGGCCGCGATGAACGCAAAAGGACAGGCTGGTATCCCTGGCGAACTGTGTAATTGGATAACATTTTTAGCCAAAGTGCTACCCCTAAGATCAACAGGCACCTTTATTGAGCTGTTGATCGGGGCGATGTTGACGCCGACAGGATTTGTCACGGATGCGTATTTGATGCTGACGATGCGCAATCACTGGACGAGTTATTACAAATGGTTGCAACAGGGAAAATGGTCCTGGTTGGCGCTGGCACGGCAATTTATGCGGCTGGTGTTAGCGAGCGTGACACACGATGTGGTCCATCTGGCGATTGATGATACAGTAACGTTGCGTACTTCAAAAAAAGCGCCAGGCAGCCGGATTCACCACCAGCATGGCAACAAGATCAATCTGCCTGCATTTGTGCAAGGCCAATGCTGGATTTGTGCAAGGCCAATGCTGGGTCAATCTGGCAATCATCACTCGTCGAGCCAGCAAGGAGCCGGTAGCGCTGCCGTTACTTTCCCGCTTGATGCCAGCTGGTAGCAACACCGGCAAACTGGTGGCAGCTAATACGCTGGTGCGTGCTGTGCAGAGCTTGTTGCGAGGTTTGAGGGTGCGTGTATTGATGGATAGCTGGTATATGCGGCAATATGTTATCAGCACGATGCTCAATCGCGGCTTTGATGTAATTGGTCAGGTCAGAAGGGATACCCGTCTATACGATGTACCTGCGCCGAGGCTGGAGAGCCAGCGGGGGCGAAGCCGGAAATACGGCGAGAAGCTTACGCCCGAACAGACTGAGCAGTTTTTGGGTACCACTTCAAGGTTGCCTGGTGCCTTTATGCTGTTTTCTAACCAGCCGCTTTGGGCAATGCAGTGGAATCAGTTTCATTGATTCGACTAAGATCAATGTGTGCCATAATCACCGTATGAGGTCGCATAAAGTAATGGCAGAGTTTTCTGCCTGGGGAAAGACCAGTGTGGATTGGTTTTATGGATTCAAGTTGCACCTGGTCATCAATGACTAGGGGGAATTGCTGGCAGTCAAAATCACGGCAGGCAAAATAGTTCGCAAATTGAGCATTCCCGTTATCACAGCCCAGTTAACTTTTTTGTTAATCTGATAGCCGGATTGGTAGCTTATACCTCTCGCGAGAAGAAACCCTCGCTTAATATCAGACTCCCTCAAACTCTTCTAATTGTGATGTGATGATTCTTATGTCGAACTCACGTTATATTACATTGAGTACTATGTTAGTGCCAGCCTGAAAACCCCATTTTTTCACCAACAAGCTGCCTAATTTTCAAGCACCTTTATAAAGATGCAATGAAACTATGCATCTCAAAAAGTCCCTGATTATATTTTTTTGAGAAGTATGGTATAAAAAACACGATTTTTACCCAGCACCAGCCGCTGATTGCTCGCAATCAGGCAGTTTTTTTGCATTAGCTGGATAGCTTAGCTGCTTGTTGGTGCTTTAAATTACGTTTTATTGTTCTGCGCTTACGTTCCACCTCTTGCTGCCACAACATGTCACCGATTCGGCGGATATTTCTGCTGACAATAGCTAATGCAACATAACGTTTAAATCCTTCGATGCCATGGTCTGGGCATTTGTCTAGGCCATGACCTCCCGCGCATTGATGGCCGACTCTACCGCTGAGTGGGCACGCCGAGCTTGAACAAATGCCTCAGTTTGTTCTACCGCTTGCCGCTTTTTGGATAGGCTGCCTTTTTTAGGGAGCGTAACCTGCTCGAGCTGCAGGGTCAATTCAGCCTGATTGGCAGGTGAATGAAAGCCTTTATCGAAGCTGCAGGCGTTGAGGGTGGAAAAGCGTTTCTTCGCTTCCGTGATCGTGGTTACCGCAATCTGATCATCGGTTTGTTTTTCCATTACGTGATGGTGCAAGATGAATTGATATTGGTCTTCCAGAATGCACACTTTGACACCCAGCTCAACAGGCACGCCGGCTTTACCTTTGCTAATCCATCCGGTGTGTGGCTCAAAAATAGAGAATACTTTTTCTGCGTGAGGAATGGTTTCGCCTTTGATGACACGACGTTCGATTTGATCAATTTGGCGCTGGGCGTGTTGGAGGTAGCCTTCAATTTCAAGCTGCTGCAGCTGCTCGCCAGGAGCAGTGGCGAGCAGCCTGGTTAAGGTAGTCTGAATTTTGTCCAAGTGGCGTTGCGCCTGGTCAATATAGACCTGATGCGCTTGAATCATTTGTGCGTGGATTTTATTCCGGTGGGCTTCCGTTTTAGCTTTGCTGCGCTTTTTGTTCTGCGCATGATGCATTAGTCGTTTTAATCGGTGCAGGTTGTAGCGATATTGCCGCCAGTTGCTTAATTGCTGACTTTCGCACCAGCGCGCCGTCAGCGTAATTGCTTGGCACATAGCATCCCCCAATAAGTTGAGGTCGGTTGGGAAATGCACATATGTTTCAACCACAAAGGAGCCGCACCGCCCGCGCAGGGCGCTTTCGCCTTTTTTTACGAGAACATGCCCTCCCTCAACAATGAACTGGTTTAATTTGTCCAGCAGTTCTGGCGTGAGCAGGCTGACGTTATCCACTAAAGTTTGATAAGCATACTTTTTGTCTTCGTCATACAGACTATGCCCCAACATTGCGCGCAAGATTTTATGCTGGTTAACCATTTCGTTTCGGGATGTCATCTGGTGATCTCAAATCAAATTTGATGTGGGAGACGTCAATTTCGCCTAATTCCATCTGGGTATTTTGCACTGCGCTTATTTGAATCCCACTCCAGCAAAGTTTAATTTTTGAAGACAATATTTGCCCATTTCAAGCGAAGTTTGTGGTTATTTTGCATAAAAATGCGCCAAAATCATCTAATAATGTCACTTAGACTTAGTTTTTAGAAATCTTCATCTCCAAAATTAAGCGCAACTCATTTTTTCCACTATGGATAGAGAGTTTTCGGGCTGACACTATGTTAGTTGGCGCACAGAAGCATAGTTATATCCGCATTACAATATATTTGACTACATATGAATTAATACGTGTAGCCTTAGTACGCGAACCAATATTGGTGCATTTATCGAAGTTCGATGAATAAGCATCAAGCAGTAGAAACTCAATTCAAACTTAAAAAGGAGCTGCAAATGAACTGGGATCAAATACAAGGTAACTGGAGACAATTCAAAGGTAAAATCAAAGAACAATGGGGCCAACTCACCGACGATGATTGCGACACGATCGATGGGCAACGCGATCAGCTGATTGGCAGAATTCAGAAATCATATGGAATCAGTAAGGAAGAAGCGGAAAAGCAAGTTGGCGAATGGGAAAGAAATCTTCATTAATGATTAAGTAGCGTCCTCCTCTTGCGTGAAGCAGAGCAGTATGCTGCGAAAGCGACATACTGCGCAATCAATTTTTATTGTTAGCCAAACGAGGTCCGTGAGTAAAGGAAATCTAAATAATAAATCCTTCCATCCTCCAGCTGTAGAAGTGACTAATACAGTCTATGTCATCACAACGAGGGCACAGCAGAAGGAGGATCTAGATGACTGGCAACTTATAGCATCTGGAAGCGTTTCGCAGATACTCTTGGAAGCAGCTTGCAAGAAATTATCCGAGTGGACTAGTGCTTAATTGCGTAAATTAACAATAGTATTTTTGAGCTGTCCGCGATACAGCCATAATGCCTTACTCATCTAAACATTCCAAAATAATCCGTGCTCGAAACACCGCTTTGTGGGGCTCTGTTTGGCTATTCGCCCGCCGCTCCAATGTTTTCCGTGCCCGTTCATCGTAATTTAATAGGTGCCTATGCTTCTTCCCTGGAAGATAGCATGTACCTTATCGCTAAATAATGTAATTAAGCACTGGATTTCATCAGTGCACGTGAGATACTCGTAACTTTTACTGAGTCACACAGCAACTCAGAGTCAGGTACAGAACTAAGCGTCCTTATTCTTGCAAACAATAACCCCAATCGTCGCTCTTATTTTTCTTGATTCGCGACCCAATGCTTTTATAGGTCAACTGGTCACCCTACCAATTGCTGGTAAATAATAGGCAGAACATGCGAAAGGCGATCAGGCCGGCCCACAATAGCGTAACCCCCCTTACCGAATAGATAAGGGAAATAATCCTGCGCCTTGCGATCTATCGTAATGCCGAAAACTGCAAGACCTGCTCTCCGGGCCTCCAAAATTGCCTGTCGGGTATCTTCAATACCTTAACGGCCTTCATAATAATCCAGATCGTTGGGTTTGCCATCGCTTAACAAGAGAACAAGACGGTTACGTTCAGTTCGTTTGCTCAGTAGCTGCCGGACATGGCGTAAAGCCGTACCCATGCGAGTATAGTAACCAGGATGCAAGGCGGCAATACGACGCAATACCTGGCTATTGAAAGCTTCATCAAAATCTTTTACGGCAGCCACACGGACATAGTGTCTTTTGCGTGAAGTAAAGGTATAGACTGCAAAAGCATCTCTACAAACGGCAAGACCGGAAGCCAGTGTAATCAAAGCTTCTTTCTCAATATCAAGAATACGCCGACCGTCAATCCAGCTATCCGTAGATAGTGACACATCCACCAGTATGGCTACAGCCAGATCACGAGCCTGTTGACGAGCCTTTAGATAGACTTGGTCAGAACCATTTCCCTGAGCAAAGAAATCACAATGTGCACGCACCAGCGCATCCATATCCAACTCAGCGCCGTCCAGCTGGCTACGTAAAATCTCACGACGGGGCCTTAATGTTTCAAATTGTCGCTGGATTTTACGAAAACGGCGCCTGGTCTCAAGATTAGGTACCCATCTCATTCCCTTCCTCAGCATTCTGAAAAAGTACCCGACATTGTTGCGCATGATAAGCTTTGCGTCGATAATCCCATTCAGGATAAGTCAATTCGGAAATCAGAACAGCTGGATTGACGTCGTCTGGCGCAAGATCAAGATCAAATTTGAGCTTGGTCGCGGCCTGGCGCTGATGTGGACTCAACGTGATTTCTTCGATCGTCTCGGCGACTTCCTTAGCGGCATCTTCATCGTCATCCTGCACAGCGCGATTAACATTGACCATTTCGGACCAGCTCATGAGTTTCTCAAAGCGATTCAGCAACAGCGGATCATCCCGTTCGCTTTGTGCGTATTTTTCCCTTCGGCCCTTTTTCTTGCGATGATCCTCATTTTCCTGATGGCTACTGCCGCCGTCATCCTGATCTGAAGGCTCCGTCATCGCGTTTGATGAAATTTTACCTGAATGGATTTCTCCCCACAAAGGAATGGGCAGGAAAGTATGGTAGTTCTTCTCGGCTTGCCAGCGTTGAAAATCAGGCTCAGGCTGCATGATGGCCTGTAAAAATGCTTCACCGAGCGCATTTGAACCAGGCTTTCCTAATAATGCCTGTATAACGACTTCGATGGCCTGTTCTTGGCCGGAAAGCAGTCGATACGGTCGCTGTTCATACAGCGCTTTGCAGAGTTTCTGATAATCCCGGGCAAGCCCGGGGTAATGTTCAACTACTTTTAAACAGTTCCAGTAGGCGCTATGCAGAAAAGCGAGATCAGCTTGCAATGGATCATTTGGTGTTTCAACGGTAGAATCTTCAGCGGCGGAAAAATAAGCAGCCAGCCAGAAATAAAGTCGCCGGTTTAATGCGGCTGATGGAAAACACGCAATGGTTGCAGGCAGTAACATCCGCTCGGCATTACACTCTATCCGGGGCAGGAATTCCTGATCCATGCCCAGGCGTTGTCGCAGTTTCAGGCGATGCCATGACGATTGCGGCATCCCTGCTGCTAAAACTATTCCTGGCGCGCCACCCAGGCCTCTAAAAAAACACTCAGTGCAGAACGCAGCGAATCCAGCGTGACAGCGGCTTCTGGATAAGAGGGATAACTATCCGCCTTGCCTACGAGATGGTGCCAATAGCGGCCAATTTGCTCTTCCAGCTCGAAGAATTGCCACATACTTTAGCCGTAAGTCGCACGTATCAGTTCCAGCAAACCTTCCTTGACGTCAAGATCATCACAAAGCGGTTCCACCAGGGCAGTTTCAGCCGCCTGGAAAGGATCCAATCCATTTTTAATCAGAATGGCACAATAAACGAGCAAGCGGGTGGACACGACTTCTTCCAGATCAACCTCCTTCAGCGCCCGTAACCGTTTCCCGAGATTCACCAAGGGTACGCACTGCGCCACAGGCAAGCCGCTTTCACTGGATACGATTTCGACTTCTGCTTCCAGCGGGGCAAAATCAAAACTGATGGAAACAAAGCGTTGGCGCGTACTCGGTTTTAATGATTTCAGGATATTCTGATAACCCGGATTATAGGATACCACCAGCATAAATCCGTCAGGCGCTTTCAGGATCTCACCGGTACGTTCCAGCGGCAGAATCCGGCGATCATCTGTCAGTGGATGAAGCACCACGGTGACATCTTTGCGCGCCTCCACGATTTCGTCCAGATAACAGATGCCGCCTGTGCGCACGGCCTGTGTCAACGGGCCATCTACCCATACCGTCTCGCCTCCTTTGAGAAGATAGCGCCCCGTCAAATCGGCCGCGGTCATGTCATCGTGACAGGAAACCGTATAAAGCGGGCGCCCCAGCCGAGCTGCCATATGGGCAATAAACCGGGTTTTGCCACAGCCCGTTGGTCCCTTGATCAGTAGCGGCAGTTGCTGCCGATAAGCCACTTCAAATAATGTACATTCATTACCGGCTGGCTTATAAAACGGGACTTCCTGCAGCACGACTGGTTCGTGTGATGCCTGTTGAAGCTGGAAATGACTCATGATCAATGGCTGTTATTGTGAGGGTGATTGTGAATACCTTGAAATCGTCACCTGCTCCCGGACAGGACCCAGCGCTGAATAAATAAAGAGCACCGCCCCAATCAGGAAACATAAACCTGCCCCTAGCCGGAACCAGTAGAACAATTCAATTTGTGACTGGATTTGCATGAAACCCATGGCCAGCACACGCTGAAGATGGGTCTGCAGGATACCCGCAAACGCAAGCGTAAGCGTCATGAATACCATGGCGCCCGTCATGAACCAGAAACTCCACATATTCAGAATCTGGTTGAATGGCTGCAATCCCCGTAAGGCAGGCAAGGCATAGGTAAAGAAAGCCAGATTCAACATCACATAGGCGCCATAAAAAGCCAGGTGCCCATGCGCCGCTGTCAACTGAGTGCCATGGGTATAGTAATTGATCGATGGAAAACTATGCATGAGACCTAATATTCCTGCCCCAAAAAAAGCCATGACCGGGCAGCCCAGGCTCCAGAGTGTTGCCGCTTTATTGGGATGGTTGCGCCCGCTTTGATAAACCAGATAAAAAGCCCACAGGATCATAGCGAAAAAAGGCACGACTTCCAGAATTGAGAATACTGCACCAATCCAGTGCCAGTATTCCGGCGTACCTATCCAGTAATAGTGGTGGCCGGTTCCCAGCAAGCCACTAAACAGAGAGAAACCAACGATGACGTAAAGCCACTTTTCTATCACTTCACGATCGACTCCGGTTAGTTTAATCAATAAGAAGGCCAGCATGGCCGCCATAATCAATTCCCATACCCTTTCAACCCAGACATGCACAACCCACCACCAGTACAGCTTATCCAAGGCCAGGTTGTCTGGATTGTAAAAAGCAAAAAGGAAGAATATTGCAGCGCCCCAGAGACCCAGCAGCAAAACAATGGAAACAACGGTTTTCCGCCCTTTAAGAACCGTCATTGTTACATTGTAAATAAACAATAAAAAAGCAATCACCATCAGAACCTTGATCCAAAAAGGCTGCTCCAGTAATTCGCGCCCTTCATGGATCCCGAAAAGATAACCGACAACGGCAGCCAAGGCAGCAAATACAAAGATCCCAAGCTGCAGCGAGGCTAGCTTGGGGCTATGGATTTCACATTCACTTTCTTCTGGTATCAGAAAATAACTGGCTCCAAAATAGCCTAGCAGCAGCCATACCAGAAGAGCGTTGGTATGTATCATTCGAACAATATGAAAAGGAACGGCTTCCGACAGAAAATTTGGAAAAACGTAAATAGTGCCAGCCAGCACACCGGCTAATACCTGAACCAGGAATAAGGCCAGCGCCGCTACAAAATAGGGATAAGCAAGTTTCTGGGTCTGATATTTCATCATGAATCTCCTTAAGTAAATCGCACATACAATCAGCCAGCATCATTTGGGGGCCAGCCCAATGTATCGATACGACTCGTCCATTCAAGAAAATCAATTAAATCATCCAGTTCCTGTTCTGTCAGATTGAACTGCGGCATTTGCCGCCGCCCCGCTACACCTGTAGGCTGTGCGCGCATCCAGGCTTTTAAGCCCATGCGCGCGCCTTCCGCGTTTTCCCGCCCTCCGTAGCGGACCCATACATTTCCTAGTTCCGGGGCAAAGTAAGCACCCTCACCCAGTAGCGCATGACAATTAATACAGGAATGACGCTCCCACACATGCTTTCCTCTGGCAACGGCCTCGGTCAGAGTGGATTCATCCGTTGAAACATTTTTGATATAGAAATGGCTGTGAACAGTTAAAAGCGCGAAAACCACCAGAAAGAAAATTGAACCGCCATAGAAAATATTACGTGCTGCGGACTTGGTAAAATGCTCTGCCATACCCCCCTCTTGTTCACAAACGGTTAAAATTTACATATCAGTTGCACCCAATCTTGACCATAATAATTATATGGATAAATGATTTCTCTAGAAACTATCTCAGACTCTAACGCAAGCTTCTTACAATGAGAAGCAATAGCTTCTTCCAATATGAAATGAGTCTGAAGGGAGTGCGTATTTCCGGCGAAAAATGAGTCTGAGCAAGTAGATTCTGAATTGGTCATTATGTGAGGCATGGTGATCAACATGGATGAAGCAAAGCTACAAACGGTGGCACAGGTTAAGCTGTTTCTGGAAGGAACGCATGATATTGCGCTCAAGATTCCCAAGGCGGAACAATATAGATTTATCAAGAAGTTATTGAAACGGTTCGGTTATACTCGATTGTCTCGGTGCGACAGGTGTAGTGTTACGCTATCTCAAACGCATGACGGGCCTGTCACGGCAGCAGGTAACATGATTAGTTGAGCAGTACGGTAAATCAGGTCGAGTAATCAAAAAGTACAGTGCCCCAAGAATGGATTCTGCCGCCGCTTTAATTTAACTGATACGATTCTTCTGGCTGAGATGGATATGCTGCACGGTACTTTATCAGGCCCGGCCACCAAGAAGCTGATCGAACGAGCCTACCTGATTTTCAATGAGACGCGTTTCGAACGGCTGGCGACTATCTTTCCCTTCCGCATGTTAGTGATCTTCGGATTAACAGTCCGGGGCTCAGTCGCTTATGCCTACAGATAGATGAAAAGTCCAAAGTAGGTTTTTACCTGACACCGAACCGATCCGCACAAACCGAACCGAGGCCAAACCTGAGCCATCTATTTATGACGTGCCTCCGCCCTCCTCTCTCATACAAAACAAAGCTTTGCGGCGGTTTCCTCCAAACTTATTCTGAGCATTGTCCCGGAACTTAAAACGGCTAGTGCCGGTGGGAAAAACTGGTAGAGCGACCCAGAGCTACCCAGGATAAGCCCCGAGGAAATGGAATGGGGTAGAGGCTATCCCCGCCCAGAAACGGCTCCGCAGCGACCAGCTATGCGTCCGCCAGGTACCGACCTGCGCCCCACTCTCTTCTCCTGTTAATAGATCTTAGGAGCCCGCTGCACTTTCCAAGAGTTGGAGTGTATTTTCAATCGTATCGATACGCCGAATGCTTGGGCCAAAGGAATCACCGAGTACGAATACATCGCCATTCTTGATTCCTATGTATGCATTGGTGGTTGAATAATAGCGATAGATGAACCCATCAAGCTGCTGATTATCTTCATTTGCAAGAGAAAAATATTGAGGAAACAATTGTTCGGCATAAATAAATATCTTTTGCTCTTTATTAGGCGGCACGATCGCCATCTCGACTTCCAATTCTCTATACTGCGGAAGACTGTCATAAGGATTGGGAAAATTATCATCGGTTATGTACAGACTTCCAACGTAGTTTTTGTCGGTCTGACTGAACGCCTGTATCATTTGATACCATGTTGCGTTATAAACAATGTGAATAAACCGGTCCTTCGGGTAATTTTGTTGCCACTGTGCTGGCTTAAAGTTTATGTAATTTCTCATGCTATCCTCAAATACCACCAAATTATCAGCAACTGGTTTGCTTAGATAAATTTCGTCAGGTACTACTCCTGGAGCTCCCGTTACTGAATAATGGCTACTTTTATTCTTGATGTAGTTATATATTTGCTCATAGTACATGAGGTTTTCATCAGTTCCGTCTGAAGCCATCTCATCGATAAAAAAACCGTCTATCGTATAGAAGGCTATGTAATTATCAATTTCGATAGCAATGTCGATCAGTGGGCGATCTCCGTAACTGGTGAATACATATGCAATTACCTTTCCTCCAGATGCATGAACCTGATCAATAGCTTTAACATAATCGGGATCAACGCTTGTTCCGAACCCATTGTCTGGATTAAGAATTGCGGTCGTAGGTACTATTTGAGCTGCTGCAGCCAGGCCACCCCAGTAATCCAGAGTCGGGGAATCCGATGGATGGAAATAGGCTGGAACAAAAAGATTAGTGGCGTAAATATTCGCGCTGAATGCCACTGACAAATAAACTGCAGAAAGGAAAAACAAGTGTTTTATGCTCATGCCAAATATATCCTATGAAGAAAGTCTCGCTAGTAATTTTCTATATCGGCTCTCAACAAAGAAAAAAGAGTTATAAGCTATAAATTCACAATTACTTAATCCAATGGGCATGCTACTTATTTGCTATTTATAAAAGTACCAATTGATAATAAATAGTGAATATGGGAGATTGAGATTTTTGCTTCCCTCTCAATTTAAAATGAATTGGTCATGACGAGCTTCCAGTTGTGAGCCTGCGATGTATAGACTTGGCGAACAGACGGGAGCGCAACCAAGATACTGGAAGTAACAAAATATAGGGTGTTGCAAGTGCATCAATCTGTAGGAAGGCATCACCTAGCGCATGCACACCAAAGAGCGTGAGTATCTGTGGACTTATATGCGGTTGACGTTGAATTTTATAATGGGTTACTGCTTGCAACTCGATAACTAAATTGGATAATGCTCTAATCCGAAATGATGAATCAGGCTTTGCTCACTGAGAGAAACGCTTATGGATTATCACTAGATACACGACCAAAAGCTAAAGCGAAGTAAAGCGAAGTCGAGTTTAGCTTAAGCGGAATAATTCCCACGCTACCGCCCGTCCAAGGGTCACCGAGCGCGTATGGGATGACTACCTGCTATAAACCCCCATGCCCGCCCCGCAACAGCCCCGCAGCGGCCGACTATGCGCGCCCGAGGGGCCGGTTTGCGTCCTATCCACTCACGGAACCGCGTGACGGTGCGAATCGACCGGTATCCACCTTGCGCGGCATCGACTCCACGATTTTGGCAGCATACTGCTAGAATACGAATTCTAGAAATTTATGGCTCAATTTAAATTAATCCTTGGATAAATCGCATATGGTAAAAGAAAAGCTATCTCGCTCTCGTGAGCTTGCATCTAAAGTGATTTTTGCAGCTTTAAGAATTGGAAAAATTCAAGCTTGGCGGGATGGGATGGGCACTGGCAAGCTCTCCTGGATCAAGCAAGTTTCGATTAATGAATACTGCTTCGATCCATCCGGTTGGGCCTATCTCCTGCTGGCAATTCCCCTTATTGACCATGACTGTTAAGCCAGCAGCCCGTGACCATCGGGCAGAATCAGTACCGGTGAGCGAAGGACAGGTAGTGATCATATGTGGCGTCTCGGGATCAGGAAAAACAACGGTAGGTAAGGCACTCGCGCAACGGTTGCATTGGGATTTTCTTGAGGGAGACGACTTCCACCCTCCAGAGAATATAGCAAAGATGCAACGGGGGGAACCCCTGCAAGATGCCGATCGTAAGCCTTGGCTATATCGTCTGCGAGCGGAACTCAGCGCGCACATTGCCCGAGGAAACCGCGTCGTTCTGGCCTGTTCTGCCTTGAAGGCAAGTTATCGGGCCATGCTTTGCATCAATCCCGGGCGCGTGCATTTTGTGTTTCTTACCGGGGATCGGCCTCTCCTGTCTCAACGGCTGTCGCAGCGATCCGATCACTTTATGCCAGCCGATTTGCTGCAAAGCCAGCTTGATGCATTAGAACTGCCCGATAATGAATTCATCCTTAGTATTGACCAGCCCGTAGCCAAGATTGTAGACTCAATTATCCATCGATTCAGCTTTATGAGGGAACCTAGCCGCTCATGAATTCAGACACCGAAATACTTTTAGCTGGATTGACTTTCCCTGAATCGCCGCGTTGGCGAGAGAACCGCCTGTGGTTCACCGACCAGCATGCACGACAAGTGCTTACGGTGACCCTAGATGGGAAAATGGAATGTCAGTTGGAAACCGAAGATTTACCTGGAGGACTTGGCTGGCTGCCTGATGGTACGTTGTTGCTGGTTGCCATGACCGAGCGCAAGGTTTATCGCCTGACTGAACAGGGGCCGGTACTACATGCTGATCTTTCCAGTTTGGCGCCATTTCACTGTAACGACATGGTGGTGGCGGCTAATGGCCGAGCTTATGTAGGTAATTTTGGCTATGATCTGCATGGTGGTGAATCACCCGTTGCAACCTGTCTGGTGCTGGTCGAGCCAGATGGTCATTGCAGTATCACCGCAAGTGCCTTGATATTTCCGAATGGCAGCGTAATTACTCCTGACGGCAGTACGCTCATTGTGGCGGAGACATTTGCCTCCCGTTTGACTGCCTTTACGCTGGGTGAAGATGGCTTGCTATATACACCACGGTTATGGGCTGATTTGAAAAATGCCACGCCGGACGGTATTTGCCTTGATGCAGAAGGCGCGCTGTGGGTTGCCAGCCCAGGAACGTCTGAGCTTCTGCGAGTCGATCATGCCGGAACCGTGTTAGCGCGCATTCAACCGGTCGGGGCACCTTATGCTTGCATGCTCGGTGGACCCGATCGTCGCACATTGTTTATTACAACTTCTGAGACCGATGATGCGGCCCAGGCTCGCGTCATGCAATCAGGCCGCATTGAGATAGCCAGAGTAGCCATTCCGGGTGCTGGCTTGCCATAGCAAAGTCTACGCTGACAGGCAAAAAGTATTCTAGAAAATATAGAAAGAGAAACCACACAATCATTGAGGCGGGGGATTATCATGCCATTGATAAGTGAAAAAATACTGGCTGGTCAACGTGTCTTAATCACCGGCGGAAATTCTGGGATCGGTGCAGCTATTGTACGCGCAATGGCAAAGGCAGGCGCGCGAGTGGCGATCAATTATTTGTCAAATAGCCCAGACGCGGAAATACTTGCCGATGAGATCCGAGAGGGTGGCGGAGAAGCTCTAACCATCAACGCGGATATCAGTCAAGAAGCACAGGTCTGTGCCCTGTTCCAAGCAGTCGTTGAAAAATGGGGCAGCCTCGATATTCTGGTGGCCAATGCGGGTATCCAGCAAGATGCACCATTTACTGAAATGACCTTGGCACAATGGGAAAAGGTGCTCTCGGTCAATCTTACCGGTCAATTCCTTTGTGCGAGAGAAGCCGTCAAAATATTCCTGCAACGCGGCGTGAGACCGGAATTATCTTGCGCTTGCGGAAAGATTATTTTCATTTCTTCGGTGCATGACATCATTCCCTGGGCCGGACACGTGAATTATGCTGCTTCCAAAGGGGGACTGCTCATGTTCATGAAGAGCTTGGCGCAGGAAGTGGCTCATCAGAAAATCAGGGTGAATGCTATTTCACCCGGTGCTATTCAAACACCGATCAACCGTGCCGCCTGGCAAACACGACAAGCAAAAGCCGATTTACTTACCCTCATCCCATATGGACGGATAGGCGAGCCTGCGGACATTGGGCGTGCCGCTGTCTGGCTAGCGTCCGACGATTCGGATTACGTGATCGGCACAACTTTGTATGTCGATGGTGGAATGACCCTGTACCCGGCCTTTCGAGACAATGGCTAATTGGGCGCGTGTGGTTGTGCGAGTTCCCTGGATAGCCTCATTCTTCATAGTTGAACTGAACCTTTTCCCTGAGCGCTTGGTGCCAGAAAGATTAAAAAATATCCAAATTCAGCACTGTTTACTACCAACCGGAAACAAATTTGTGAGTTTGGATTACTTGTCGGAGATCTGGATAGCTCCTGCTTGGCACGCGATCCATAGGGTTGTGCAGATTATGGGGTATCGATCTCAGCCAGCCGTACTTTGATTTACTGTTTGCGATCATCAAGGATAGTTACCGTGCTACCATCCGATACGCCGATCATGCGCCCAGTATAATCCTGAGTCACTGCAAATAACGGCAACACAAGGTAAAGTAATACCAGGATAAAACTCTTTTAAAATTAATGAAACTCACTATAAAGCCTTCGCTTGCTTGTCTCTTTCATCCTTCACTTCGTTAATTAATTGTCTCACTACCTTACAAGGTATCCGTCTTTATTAAATCACAACACATTGACACGCTATTTAACACTACTTGTGGCAATAACATAAGCTACTTCAGTGCTGATTGGTGATTATTTTGCGTTCAGATACTGTTCAGGGTTAAGTCCATACAATATTTATAACCAATGAAATTTTAATCACATCAAATTTATTGATGAATTTCATTTGAAATATTTATTAGGAGTGCATCATGAATGCAAAAAAATTTATCTCATTTTTAGTCGTGATTTTCATTTTTCTTCTCAGCGGATGTGTAACTCCTTCTTATTACGGAGGAACAGGATACTCTAGAGCAGCAGGCTATTATCCAGGTGCAGGCTATTACGGAGGACCGAGATATTATGGAGGAGTTTCATTTGGGTACAGATATCGTCCATCAATTTACCTTAATCAAAAGCACTTTCGAGGACATAGACATATCCATGGTGGACATAGACATTTCGACAACGCACACCGAGGTGGAGGCCATAGAGGGCATAGTCATAGGCATTGGAAAGGACACCATCGAGGCGGTCACCATCATTGATGAGAATCGATATAGAAACTTCCCTCATAAAGTACCTAAGCAATCGCCATAACATCTATTCCGAACCATTATGAACCACTCGACATAGATTACCGACCGCAAGTACGCCTTCCTGAACGTCACGCGTTACAACACTACCCGCCCCGATTGCAGTTGAAGTTGAAATATACGCGAGTACCCAAATGGATATTTGAACCGTAATCACTGATGTTACGCGATCTTCATTTCTTGTAATTGAGCATAGGCTATGCTGATCGGCTTTAATGAAAAATTTCGCTCGCAATGCAAAATGATTGGCCTTATATTTGATCTTCAAGCATTTCAGCTTCAACAAGGCATAGATGGCCATGAAAACATGATTATTCTGCATAGTTACCGTGCGGGTTCGCAATTTTGCCAATCCCGCAATGGATTTCAGAGACTTATGAAATTCTTCAATTTTTCACCGTTTCTGGTAGATCGTTGCGACATATTCGCCATTGCACGTCACATCAATGCACACTAGATTCAACAAACCGGTACTGAATCGCCCCGGGAATTCCGGAGATTTGTTTTGTTGAGTCAAGCTACATCCGTTGACTCCTTAAATTGGCGATAATATGCCATTTCGAATTCAGCCGGTGGAATATTTCCAATCGGCTCCAATAACCGGCGATGGTTGAACCAATCCACCCATTCCAAAGTAGCAAATTCCACTTCATCGATAGTGGGCCAGGGCCCGCGATGCCGTATGGCCTCTGTTTTGTATAATCCATTAATCGTTTCAGCCAGCGCATTGTAGTAAGAGTCACCGACACTACCAACAGAGGCTTCAGTATTGGCTTCTGCCAGACGTTCCGCACAACGGATCGAGAGATATTGACTACCCCTGTCGCTATGATGGATTAGTCCCTTGGTTTCCCGCCGTGCCCATAATACCTGTTCCAATGCATCGAGTATTATATCGGTATGCAAGGATCGGCTGACCTGCCAGCTGACAATGTATCTCGCAAAAACATCAATAATAAACGCCACATAAACAAATCCCGTCCACGTTGCAACAAAGGGGTGAGTAGACCAGGGGAATTGCACCCCCCAGCCCCTCGCAGGTAGGGTCGAGTACTGGCGCGTTAACTCGGGCAATAGGTACCAACCACCCCTTGTCACGTTTCCAGCACCCTCCACGTCGAACGCAGCATGCGGATTTCCCGCACTGCGCTCCCCCGCATGTTTCACATCAAGGTTTATGAGACCTATCCTGCTGGCGTAGCTTTCGGCTCTGGTTTTAACATCCGGTAGCCATGAAACAGCCCCAGTTTGCCATATAACCACTGCCTATTCCACCTTCGCCAGCCGAAGCCCCGTCGTTTCCGGGATCGCATCAAATGTCGCCTCACTTTCTTTTCTATCCAGTCTTGTATGTAGTTGAAGCACCGACTCGAGTGCCCAATCGCAAAGTAGTTAACCCAGCCACGCAAAATCGGATTAATCAAATGTATTACTCGATCAACCGGTTGTGACTGATACCTTCGGAACACTTCCTTAAGCTTTTGCAATAGCGCCGTGCGCTTTTTCTGCTTCGGCACATAATACGGTCTCCATACGCCTCGGAGACTACGGATGCGTAGAAAATCAAACCCAAGAAATCCGAAATTCTCTCCGCGACTCAGGTCTCTGATACTGCTCTTCTCTTCATTGACCTCAACCTGTAGTTTGGCAAATTCTTCCCGCAGTCGCTTCTCCACCGCCTTCCTCAGCCAGTTATTCCTCTGATGCGCATCGACCAAGATCACCATATCGTCAGCAAATCTTGCATACTCGACATAGGTGTACTTGCCATAACGCGTGACTTCCTTCGCCCGTTCCAGCATCCGATCTACCTCGTTGAGATAAAGATTGCTAAGTACCGGCGAAATCACGCCACCGGTGAGTCGGCCGAGAGTACTTTCCCCTCAGCCGCTCTTAGGAATCAGGATTTAATAATCCCAGAAATTATGCTGGCAGATGGAATAGCAACATAATTCCATTTCGGTAAAAACGGGTCAAACTCAATGGTGATATTTTCTTTAAAGCCATCCGCCACTTTGCGCCCAGTTTCAAACACTCTATCCATAATTGAGATAAAGACCTTTAGTCCCTGAGAAGTTTTTGCTTTACTCATGACTGCTTTGACCCGCTCGACACTGGTAAAAATAACTCCACTACAAGCTTTGGTGATATGAGGAAATAATCGATGCTCTATGGGATTATATTTTGACGTGTACGGGGGATAGTGAGCGATACGAATCTCAATAGCCAATTCATCTGCCAATTTCTGTAACTCCTCTTTAAAGATAGCGTGGCGTGCATTATTGCTGCCTCCACAGTCGCAGAGCAATAAAATACTCGTCGCCTTTGGATAGTCCAGTTGACCATAGTTCAACCACCCATGCCGGATACAGGCGCAAGCAAATTCAGAGGTATCATGGCTCGTGCCTAATACGATATAGCCGCTTTTGCGATGGATGTCATACAGCCCATGAGGCACAATTTTACTGTCTGCCAGGGATGCAAAATCATGATCATTGATCCGCACGACCTCAGTGGTATAGAGCTTTCCGGGGCGATAAAAATTACCGATCAATTCTTTTTTTTAACGTCCATACTCATCACCGGATTACCCTGGACCCGGTACTCTTCTTTGAGGCGCTCGATATTTTTGAACTGCTCGTCCCGATGCGGCAGGTTCTTTTTCCCGGCTTCAACCTTGAAGGCTTGACGGCGGCGAAAATGATGTTTGTCGAGCAATTGATCAATAACGGTCACACTCACGCTAAATCCGCACTGTTTTAGCTTCTCAGCCATTTCGTTGCGGCTCAAATTTGACCACTTTACGGATTCATCCATTGGTGAGCCGGCAGTATGATTTTTTAACATCTCTTTCAAGAAACAAATGTAACACAATGGTTTTACAGCAAATATTAAGTAGCCTCAGGAACAGGGGTAAGATTAAACCCCAGCTTCCGAGCGCGAACAGTCAGATGATGCAACACGCGTTGACGATATCGCTCCTCATAGTACTCCTGCCCTTTATCGACGTACTCGGTTCCTTTCGTTAGCATCGTGTAGATCAAGCGCGCCAGTTTGTGTGCTGTCGCTGTGATTGCCTTTGCCTTGTCGAGTCTGCCACATAATCTTCTGTAATAGGCACCCAGTGCAGACTGGCTGGATTTCAATGAAACTGCCGCCATGCGCAGTGCCTGAGCCGCACGGTTCGCTGTGCGCTTGCTTGCCCCCGATAGCACTTTTCCGCCCGATATCTTTGTTCCAGGACACAACCCAAGCCACGAGGCAAACTGCTTCGCACTCTTGAACCTGCTCATGTCAGCGCCCACTTCACTCAGGACTTTCATCGCAGTCATCACTTCGATGCCGTCAATTCGCGTCAAATCAACCCCACACATGCCAATCAGATGGGCACGCAAATCAAATTTGGGAGCGTTCTTGACATTGGAGCGGCGCTTCTTCTGGCAGATCTCTACCTTGTGCACCTGAAGTACCGCCAGCATGGTTTCAAGCTGCCGGTCACATTCGGTGAGTCGTTCGCTGTAGGCGTCATAGAGTGACATCGCTTGCTTGAGTGCAAACAGGTGTTCTTCCCGCCAATTCCCGACTAACGATTTCTCAATCTCGTCTTTGCCAGCCCGGATGCGATTGCTCTTGAGATTCGCCAGGATGTGCCCATCTCTCTCACCAGTAATGATGGCACGAACGATCTTTTGACCGGTTTCGCCCACAATATCCGAAATCACGTTCGCCAATTGTATGTTCATTTGCGCCAGAGCCTTTTGCATATGTTGCACATGTCGCGCCTGATAACGGATCAGCATATCGCGTTGATGAGATATGGCTCGTAGTGCACATATCTCATCTTTCGGACGGAATGCGCCAGACATCAACCCAAAGCTCATCAGTTGCTGTAACCATTGGCAGTCCAGTACATCCGACTTCCGGCCAGAAACATTTCTAACGTGCCGCGCATTTACTAGATACACAGTCAGCCCGCGCGACTCCAAAAGTTCATACAGTGGAATCCAGTATACCCCCGTCGATTCCATTGCCACAGTGTCAATTTCACAGGCCTCTAACCAGTCCGCTAAACCATTCAGGTCTGCGGTGAAACTCTTGAATTCCCTTACCGGCTTGTTATCTCGATCCGGCGGTACCGCCACAAAATGGCTCGCAGAGCCAATATCAATCCCCGCTGCATTCGGATGGATTAACTCCAATTTACTTCGCTTGAACTTTGCCATGACATCCTCCATTATCTCTATTGGAATGTCGCGCTGGTTCAGGTACGTCGTTGTACTCACTCTTTCAAACGGGATGTCCGTTGCCACGGACTCACCAATGTCGCCGACGTGACCCATGACCACGCTAAAAAACGGGCGGATTAGCACCAGTGATGGGTCGGTCTTCTCCAGCGCGACATTCCAACTTTACTCCTCAAGCTCTGACGCCGCTTGTTTCTTCTGCGCGCCTTGCCGCCTCTAGCGGATTACTACGCTAAAAAAGCTTCATCCAGCCCTGCCATCGTCTCCACAACTGACTTTCGCCCACCCCCTGCTTGCCGAATACGTTCCTCCTTTTCAAGCAACGGCATCTTTAACTCTTTCAGGCCACGGCTAACGGTGCCTTCATCGCAGTGTAATACCTGACAAAGGTAGGTGATCCCTCCGTGACCCAGCTTTGCCGCCTCAACGGCAGCATAGCGGCGGCGGTCTTTTTCCGATAAGCTGTGATAAAAATTGCGCATTTGCGCTTCGACTTCCGGGGCATAGGTGGTTATCTTCATTGTCAGAACATAACCGAAATACTCTATCCGCGGCAACTTAATTTACAACTCAAAGCTCTGGAGTTATTGAATCCTCGTTCCTTAGAACCGGACGTGAAGCTCTCGCTTCATCCGGCTCCCATTAAACAAATGAACCTTGTATTCCCCTTTTCCAGTGCGCAAATAGGTAAGGCCGCGTCTCAAAAGTCTTTATCAGATATTGACACGCTCTGGCCTTACTGTATCTGAACCGCTTGTATTTGCGCATGCACCATTTTATAAGTGTGAAATTTATTTGACGCATAACAGGTTTCAATGCTGATTTATTGAACCTCCCATAATAGTTGATCCATCCATTAAGCATAGGATTGAGCCAAAGAGCTACTTCTTCTAAACTCAAATCGCTTCTGTTTCGCACCCCCGTTCTTCTTATCGTTCTATTTATTGATTTCTTGGCTTCTTTACTTATCGCCGGCGTAAAGCTCAAAAACATTCTGCCTTCGAAGCCTTTCACCATTCTTCGGCGAAATTCATAACCTAAGAATTTAAACTTTGTGCTTTGATGGTACCCTTTTCGTGCGCCATCTTGACAGTAGACTATTTTTGTCTTTTCAGAATGCAGTTCTAAACCACACTCGACAAGACGTTGATTAAGCTCAGCTAACAACTTTTCTGCCGACCATTTTGTTCTGCAATGGGCTATCCCATCATCGGCATACCGACACCATGGTTTTTCTTGATGATTACGTGTCATCCACACATCAAACGCATAGTGCATAAATAAATTACTCAACACGGGGCTTATCACACCGCCCTGAGGCGCGTACCTAGCGCCCGCTTGACGAGCTTTCCATCTGGCATCTGCATAGGAGCTTTCAACCATCGTTCTATGTACAGTATTATCCACCGATTATTGGTGTGTTTCCTCACCGCCTTCATCAATAATTATGGTCGATATGGTCAAACAGGCCTTTGATATCAAACTCCAATAGCCAATTGAACTGCCAACATCTTTGCCGCGTGACTCCCACCGCGTCTAGTGCAGACTTATTTGGTCTATATCCGTAGGAGTCGTCCAAAAAGTGAGGTTCAACGCATGGCTCAAACGCCAGTTTAATTGTCATTTGGGCTATTCGATCCGAGACCGTTGGAATGCCTAACACTCTTTCTCCTCCTTGTTTCTTGGGTATCGCTACCCCCTTAACGGCCGGAGGAAAGTAAGCACCTGATGATAATCTATTCCAAAGTTTATATAAGTTTCCCGATAAGTTCTGTTCAAAATCCTCAAGTGACTCCTGGTCTATACCAGCAGACCCTTGATTGGCTTTGACTAATTTGAACGCTTCCCACACTAATGCCTTGGGAATATCAAATGGTTTTGCTGCCTTCATTATTTCATCCTTCTGCAAGTTGAATAATAAATTAAGCTTGTTTAACACTACCCCTTCGCTCCATTTCCATTACAGAAACTTCATCACTACTACGAGTAGTCCCGCCACAGTTCTTGGCCTTGGTACGCTCATTCTTGGAAGGTCACTTCCTTGAATTTTTCCCTTTTCATCCAAGCGACTGCTTCCTGTAGTTCCCTATAAATGCCTGAACTAGACTCACGCCTCCTGCACACCGGACACCACCCACCCAGTAATCAGGTTGCTTGTGGATTTATCCCGCCGCCCCACAAATAGCTGCAGTTTTGATGTCATAAGGGCTTTACGATGCTTCAACAGAGATTCAGTTTCATTCGTCTCTCTAGTCCATACCTCGCCAGATTTTATCCTCTGACTTTCTTCAACGCTCACGACCACCGCCTTTTACAGCAGCCGCTTGAAGTGGTTTGATACCAGCACCTGAACGCCGATATCGGAGGGTCGATTCCTCCATCATCTATAGAGCTTAAGCTCAGCTTTACGCAAATAATTTTGCGTTTGTTGCGCGTCTACAGCGCACTTGCGGTACGCCTTGTTTACCAGAAGCTTTTAGCATTACTTTCAACAAGTGCATTACGTCATCATCATTGATTCGTTGCGCGACTTTCTTCAACAGCAGTTCATGTCGAACCGTGTAAAAAATAGGCGCGCAGATCAAGATCAATCACGCGTGTCTTGTTCTGAACAATTGCTTGTGCCACTCGTTTCACCGCTTCATGTGCCGTGCGCTTTGGACGGTAGCCAAATGACCCCGGTTGAAAATTCGCCTCGAAGATCGGCTCTATTATTAGCTTGAGCACACCTTGCACCACCCGATCTCGAATTGCCAGAATCGATAGGGTTCTGAATTTACTCTCACCCTTCGGTATTCCCTTATTTCGCACTGGTAGCGGCACATATATGCGCCCAATCAGTTCTTCCTGTATCTGCGCAAGAAATGTCGCTACATCCTGCGTCTCGATGTCATCAAACGTGACGCCGTCAGTGCCTGGCACGCCGTTATTTTTCTTGGCCATCTCATACGCCATATGCAGCGTTTCTATCTTACCAATATGGACGTATAAACCCCAAAAACGCCAGGACGGTTCAGCCTTCGCCTTGACGTATATTCTCCTCCTCAGATCCTGCAAACTACTGAACGCTTTTATCATGTCGTCCTTGCCTTTCATATCGTTAGAGAAATTACAAACGGTAGGGCTCCTTCGTATCCACAGCCGTTACGCCGTTTCATCGCCACTACGAGCCTATCCGACTCCCTCTCGCCTTCGATCCACTTCCCGGGTTCGCCGGTTATAGGATCTACCTTGCTCAGACGATTTCGCATCGGGGCGAGTAGGGTCTCTCCAGTTGCTTAGCGTGTCTTTATCACTGTGCTGTCGCTACTACCCCGCCAAAGTGGAATAGTCGTATCGGCCAGTTTTCGACTACCCATGCTGCCTTCGCCGTACGGTTATGAGCTCGGCCTTCGGATCTTCTCACTTTCGAGGCTACTTTTGCGTTTACTTTCGTTACGGCCCGGTGACTCGCACTTCACCAAGGAAAGTCTTGTCGATAGGCTTCAGGATATTGGTTACCCGCCTTCCCGCTATCCAAGCTACGGGGCTTCTGACTCTTTCCCCGGCAGGTCTGTCTCCTGCTGAACACGCCAGCCTTCGCTGGACGCATAACCGGACGTGAGCCTCTCAGCTCATCCGGCTCTCATTATTCAGTCGTAGGGGTATCCCAGTTCCCAATGCACGAATGCATGCTTGCACGTTCATTCAAGCATGCATTCGTGCGTCTCGCGCGGATTTTGTGCCGGGCGAGGGGCTTGTGCTTACGTCTTAGCCAGCGCGTCAAGTAATCATTCATGTGCTTCCAGATTGCTGACATTGCCGAGCCATGAAAACGTCCATAATAGCTCTGCCAGCCCCGCAGCACCGGATTGAACCTACTCGAGAGATCGCTGAGCTCCTTGTCGCATTTCAATTGCAGATGCCATCCCCGGATAGTTTGCCGTATGGCGCGCAAGGCATCGCGACTGACTGCCGGTGCAAAATTTACATAGACTCTTCCATACTTATCCACCGCTTTGCGTGGTCGAAAGGTATAGCCAAAAAATGTAAATTGCACGTGAGGGAAATCACCCTGCCGATTGATGTCTTTGCAGTACATAATGTGCGTTTTCTCAGGATGCAATTCAAGCCCACACTGCCGAAAACGCTCGTCAATCTTTTGCAACGTATAGTGCGCTTGCGCCAGGCTCTTGCAATGAACCACTGCGTCATCAGCGTAACGGCAAAAGCGCACGCTGGGCAGTTGCTCCGAGTGATCCATACGTCAAATGCATAGTGCAAAAATAGATTGGCCAGCAACGGGCTCACGACACCGCCTGGTGGCGTGCCACGTGTTCGCTGCAGCAATGTACCTTCCGCAGCTTGATGGGTGCTGTTAACCACCGTCCAATACACAGCAAGCAGCACCCATGATATCCGCAGTCTTCCTGAGGGCACGCATCAATAAATCGTGCTCAATATTATTGAAGAGCTCGTTGATGTCGAATTCGATCACCCAGTCATATTCCCAGCTTCGCCGCCTCACTATGGCGATCGCATCGAGCGCTGAGCATGCAGGTCGATAACCATAGGAGTTGCAATGAAACAAGGGGTCCAGAACGGGTTCAAGCATTCGCTTAACTGCTGTTTGCGCTATGTTGTCAGCAACTGTCGGTATGCCTAACATGCGCACGCCCCCTGATTTCTTGGGGATCGGCGCCTTTGATCGGCGGCGGAAAATAACTACCGGAACACATGCGGTTCCAGAACTTGTACAGGTTGTTACTCAAACAGCGCTCGAATTCTTCGATTGATTCACCATCTATGCCCGCTGCGCCTGCGTTTGCCTTAACACATTGATAGTCTTCCCAGATAAGTTTCTTGGGAATATGGTACGACTTGGTCATGGGGCTACGCTCCTCCTGCTTGCGCAGTTGGCGCAATCCCATGCCGGAATGACGCAACTCCTTTGCTCCACCACCATTACAGCAGCTTCATCGCTACTACGAGTTGCTCCGTCCCTTGGTGGCGCATCGCTACTGTCGGCCTCGCCCGTTTGGCTTGTGCCTTTCGCTTGCCATCGACACCGAAGGTTCCCGCAGTTCAGCGTAAGAGCCCGGATCATGCTGACGCTGCCTCTATGCCGGACACCGCCTGGCCCGTAAGCAGGTAACGGCCAGACTGCTCCTGGAGTAACATCGCCCTCCAGTTTTGATGTCATCTGAGTGCTTTCGACACTTGAACGGCAGCTCACGGTTGTTCGTCTTCCTTGATCCAAACCTGATGCCTCGAGGCACCTTTTCCATAACGCTCACGACCCAGGCTTTTGGCCAAAGTCGCTTAAGGTGGTTTGCAACCCGCTCCTGCAAGCCGATTGCGAGGGGCCATACCCTCATCTCTTACGCCGCTTGCTGCGGCACACTACTGATTTGGCCGGATTGCCGCGAATTGCCGGTTAACTTTATCTATTCGCCGGGCAAGTAAGTCATCTGTAATCGTTGTCCAACATCGTCTACCACGTCTGACACCTTGCAATCCAAGCTTCTTCATCAGCCGTTCAACAGTACAGCGAGCAGTAACAATGCCTTCTCGTAGCAACTACCGCCAGACTTTGTTGGCTCCATAAACTTTGAAATTATTCTTCCATACGCGCGGTATGTCACTTTCAAGCTCCTTATCCCGTTTGATACGATCAGGCAAGGCAATCGATCAGGATCTCGTTCGCGTGCTTTGTGTTCATAGTAACTCGACGGGGCAATCTGAATTTGCTCGCAAATCGGCTCGACCCCGTATTGTTCTTTATGCTGATCAACAAATATCAGAAAATAATCGCGAATATTCTTTTTTTACCACCTCGTAACATTCACAGCATCTTTCTTCCAGTCTGTGCCTATCCAGAACACAAATAGTTCCTCGACTGTAATCAATAATTTTTTCTTTTTGGAGATTAGAAGCAGCCGATGTTATCCCTTCTCTACGTACACCCAACATAATAGATATCAGCTCTTGAGTCATACATAATTCATTACCGGATAATCGATCTAATGAAAGGAGAAGCCATCGGCAAAGTCTTTGATCAATTTTTGATGACTATTACATACTGCAGTTTGAGAAATTTGAGTCATTAAAGCTTGCATATAGTGTAATAAAATATTTCTAAAGGAAATTGATTGAGTGAAAAGTTTTGTTAGATGGTAAACGGGCATGCGGAATGCTTCTCCTGAACCTTGTATAATTACTTGGTGAGGCATTGTTTCACCTCCCAATAAAATAGGTACTCCCACAAATCCTTCTTTACCAATATCGCTAATTTCTGCAGATCCTCCATTTTCTAAGATATACAGCAGTAAAAACATTCCACTAATAGGGAAATAAACATATTCCAATTTCGCTTCTGACTCACAAATAATATCGCCAATATTAACGGGAACTAATTTAACTGCCGAGCTTATGGTTGCTTGCTCATCTGATGATAAAAGAGAAAGTAGAAAGTTGTCAGAAAGGTTGTTAAAGTTGATATTCATATATACTTTATACAACTAATGAGAATTTTTCTTTGTTAACTTGGTAGCTTATTTTAAATTATATTAACACCTCTATTTCTTCTGGATTATTCTTTCTTTAAGTGCTGATCACAATTTACATGTTTGCAGCACAAGACATCGGATCACAGTTACTTATAACCTGCTATCCAAGATCGTGATGCCGTTTAACCATCTCATTGACTATAGGGCACCTCTAAAAATACCTAAAAAAAGCAAATCAATTCAACCAGGAGGGCAATTTCACTTGATTCTCAAAGTTTTTCTGTCCAATAATTAAATTTTTCTAAATTCAAGGTGATTCGGGTTGTTATCTTCTCGTTTTTGCTCCCTTTAAGCCATTTCGGGCGCACTAACCCTATCGAAACTGAAATACCCTTTTCGAATCAGCGTCGCTACACGCTTGATGTTATAGACGAGGTTGAGTAAGCCTATGTGTACTTTTGCTCTCCCATAACCTATGGTACGAATCGTGATTCCGCCCAGTTCATTCGTCATCGAACCAAACACATGCTCGACTCGTGCACGCACCCGTGATTTCTCTTTGTTACTGGATTTTTGTGCTTGCGTGAGGGGATGATTGCGAGCGCCTTTTTCGTGAATCTGACTCGTGTATTTTGAGGTGACCAGACTTTCTTCCTGTGCATTGCTGCGGTATGCTGAGTCCGCATAAATATCTGCGCCTCCCACTTCAGGGGATTGCAGCACTTCTTCCAAAACCTGACTGTCATGAATTTGCGCTGAAGTAACTTCCCATGTGGTTATCAGCTTGGTATCGCGATCCATATTGACGTGATCTTTGTAACCATAAAATGATTCGCTGTTCTTCTTCGTCCAACGCGCATCAATGTCTTTTTGCGCCAGTTTGTGGGGATTCTGTCCCCATTCAATCGGAACGGCATCTTCTTTAATCATCTTGTTTTCTTCACGTGTACTGCGTTGTTTAGGCACACTCACAAAGGTCGCATCAATGATCTGACCTGACTTCAGTTCTACCTCCAACTCTCGTAAACATTCATCGAATCTTGCAAACAGACGATCCATCAGATGGTTCTCTTTTAACTCTTCCCGGAACGACCACATGGTCTTTGCGTCAGGCACTACCCCTGCCAGACCAAGTCCCAAAAACCGCATGAAACTCAACCGGTCCCGGACTTGATACTCCAGCCGATCATCTGATAGATTATTCATTCTTTGTAATACCAGCATTTTGAATAGCATCACCCGATCAAAGGGTTTGCGGCCTGCTTCACTTTTCCGGGGCTTCGTCGTTGTCTCTGCAAGAAGATCAGCGAATAGATTCCAATCGATTATGCGATTCAGCTCTTCAAGCGGATCATTTAACTTACTTAGCTGAGCATATCGATTGTCAAGGTCAAAAAAACCGAGTTGCATGGTAAGGACTCATATCGGGGAGCATAATCTCATTATTATACATTTGAAACAACGTGTTATCCTGGACAAATCAAGAAAATACTACTTTCTCCTAACGCGCCTCATTTTATAGCTTGAATTTTTAGAGGTGCCCTATATGGGAACACAGACTTAATGTGGATGACATGATGATATGCCAGCAACGTCTGAATATTTATACTGCTAGCTTTTTAACCAAAAGGAGCATTTCCAACATATACAAAACGGAACTGGTAGAACAGATTGCAGCACAAACAGAGATACCCAAAACCACCGCAACCAAGGCCTTGAAAGCCCTGATCGATAGTGTAGTGGCAACCGTCGCCAGGGGTGATACGTCATACTTCCTGGCTTTGGTACTTTCAAGTCTACCAAGCGTGCCGCTCGCACCGGCAAATACCCGAAGACCGGTGCAGCGTTGAAGATCGCTGCAACCACAGTGCCAAAATTCACGGCTAAATCCATTTTCAAGACAGCAGTAGCTACAACAAAGAAAAAGAAGAAATAACCTTGATTTAAACAGAAAACGGCTGTGTTGCTCTTTACATTCATAACTTAATGAGTTCCAGGTAACGGTAGCGTCCGCATGTATAGACTCCACTTAAATACCCTTGGATACGCGATCAATAGCCCTGGTTGGTGAGAGTGAACGATAAAACGAAGTCGCGTTGGGCTTAGGCAAAGTGGAGTTCCACATCATCGCCCATCCAGGAGCCATGAGCGGGCACGGGATGAATTACCCCCATGCTCGGCCCCGCAACCGCCCCGCAGCGCCCCACTATACACGCGTGAGGGGCCAGTTTGCCCTACTATTCCCCGGAACGCGGCAGGGCCGACCTGCACTATCCGCCGCACCCGCCTACCGCCTAGCTTGTCTTTCGCCGCCTCCTCCTGGATCCTGTCCGACACGCTGTTAGCCGCCTCCTACAGCGCCTGGCCGACAAATAGACGTAGAGTATGGTGGCCTAGAATGCATGCAATAGAATTGAGGATTTTCTTGACATCCTCAAAATAATCCACATTGCTTTTTATAAAATATCCTGCTTAAATCAAAACTATAGAGCTAAACAATATAAGGATAATATTTTGATTATAAATGAGATTATTATCTGTATAAAATTTAATCGATCCAGTAAATATTGTTACAAATAACCATCTTAGCAACAGTATTTACAGATTACCCACAAAGTTATCCACAAAAATTGTGGACAAGTAACAATTTAGTAATAGTTGCAACCTTTCGCATCAATAAGGGCCTAGAAAAAATAACTTGAACATTTATGCGGTTGTGGGCTGACATCGAGGCTCGTGATCTGGGTGACGGTGGCGTGAGTACTGTGGCCAAAGCAGTGGGAATTTCCCGCACAACGATTTACGCGGGCCTTGCGGAATTGGATCATACCACCCTGACTACCCTGGCTGCGCCCAATCAACGGGTACGCACCCAGGGAGGCGGACAAAAGAAACTTACCCGTAAAGATCCGACGTTATTGCGGGATTTGGATGCCTTGGTCGATCCGACTTCTCGCGCAGACCCAATGGTAGCGTTGCGCTGGACGTGCAAGAGCACCCCAAGACTGGCAAAAGAGTTGCAGGCGCAAGGTCATGCGGTCAGTCAGCGGACGGTGTGTGACCTGCTGGCGCAAATGGGTTACGGCCTGCAATCGACACGCAAGACGCGAGAGGACGGTAATCATCCTGACCGCGAGGACCAATTTCAGCATATTGCCAGTCAAGTCGCGCAGTGTCAGGCTGCTGGCGATCCGGTGATTTCGGTGGATACCAAGGCAAAAGAACTTGATCGGCGATTGCACGAACAGTGGTCAGGAATGGCGGCCAAAGGAAAGCCTGAAGAGGTTCGCGTTTACGATTTCATCGACCCTGACTTGGGCAAGGTGGCGCCGTACGGGGTCTACGACCTGACCGCCAACCAGGGTTGGGTGAGTGTCGGCATTGATCACGACACCGCTGAATTTGCCGTCGAAAGCATCCGCCGTGGTGCCGGAGATGGGGCAACCGCTTTATCCCAAGACCAAACGCCTGCTGATTTACAGCCGACTGTGGAAGCAGCAGTGGCTACCGGATGCGCTTGTGGCGTGTACAGTTGCAGAAACTGGCAGATGAACTGGGGATGACCATTCAGGTTTGCCATTTTCCACCTGGAACCAGCAAATGGAACAAGATTGAGCATCGCATGTTTTGTCACATCACCCAGAATTAGCGTGGACGTCCACTGCTTAGCCGGAAAATCGTGGTGAACCTGATCGGCAACACGACTAAAGCGGGGAGCTTGCGGATTCAGGCTGAACTTGATGAAAACACTTATCAGGCAGGCATCAAGGTGTCGGACTAGGAGCTTGCCGAACTGGCTATTGAAAGAGAGGGTTTTCACAGTGAATGGAATTACAAAATTAAGCCGCGAGTATCCGTGAATATAGCATGATGTGTTCAAGTTATTTTTTCTAGGCTTTTAAGATTAATACCGGCAGCACCAACCAAACATAGTGCTAACGTACAAAATAAAAGCAGATATATAAAAGAAAAGCCGCGTATCTGTAATTGATATCGCGGCTTTTTCAGGATTCCTTGTTTTCTGGAATTTAGATGTTTTTATTCTAAATATTGGCTAATTGAATTGAGGATATACGAACTATTCGGTTAATAAACTGAGATCTCGTTTTTGTTGATCCTGTGCCATTCTATGATGAATAGCAGCTTCATTCATATTCTCTTTGATAGAATGTTCTAAATATCTGATATTAGCTAAAGTATGGGCCTCAAGGTCTTGCCCTTTTCGTCCGTAATAGTAAGTATGTCCCTCATATTTCTGAAGCAACTCTTGCTGTACTTCCAGCTTTGCTTTCATCTCTTTGACCACATCTTCGTAATGTTTAGCAACAGTCCTGTGATCATTAGGGTCAATGGAACCCAATTCAACATTACGAATTTCATTGCTGTGATTGCTCGCTAATGGACTCATTTGGGCACACCCAGACAAAAAACCAAGCGCCAATATACCTATCCAGAAAATATTCGTTCTCATCATAGCATCTCTATAAAACAACTTAACTTTGCTCCTTCATTTGCTAAAACATTTTGATCATGTCTTACTTTGAAAATAGCTATGCTGAGAATACGCTCTTTACGGGATACATCTTATATAATCTATCTTTTACTCAGGATATTTCTCTCTCATCCCCAACATCTATAACTGCGCTCATTACTCATAATAAGATTATGGTTTTTAATACATTAACCCTCTTACCAAACCATTATTAGTTTTGTATGTTTGCATAATATCGACTTAAAGCACAAAAAATAAGTGCTAAAAAAGGAAATTTATTGTTTCTCTATGAGATACAGTAAAATTGTAGGATACTTAAACTTAAAACATCAATATGGGGTGCAAAAGTTTAAGTAGATAATGGACAGAAATACGTGGCTTTGAAAAAGCTTAGCAAGCGCATATCGAAAGCACCTCCACGGGCCGCCGGATGCGCACGCCGGCTGGGTATTCCCCATGTATTCCCCATGCCCGCCCCGCGACTGCTCTGCCCCACAGCGGCCAATTATGCGCGCCTGGGGGCCAGTTTGTACCCAACTCTCTCACCGGTACCGAGATCGTACCGACCACAGAGTATAAATTACCGCTGAATTACTAAAAACAAGGTTCCCCGTAAATAACAAAACCTGACCGTGGATATGTTCTTCAAATCCAGTACATTCAGAACCATTCTAACTTGTTATTCCATTTTTAAATCTAAAGGATATTTATTAAATTATTTATTGATGTAATTTCAATAACTTGCTATATATAATAATTAATTTTTGATCTGGAAATGGAATTAGACCATAAAAGAAGCTGAAGGAATAAAAAGTATACAAATGCATTATTGACCGCCTATTTGCCATTCCTTAGCATCCATTATGCGAAAGAGCTCATGAGCGCAAGATATGCAAAGAGAAAGCTTCCATAGCTCTGTTTTGTGTGAGAGTGATTCTGAATAGTAAAAACCTGGACCAAGTCTAATCTGACACAGGTGCTCAATCATATCAGTAACTGTACGATTTGACCTGAGCTAGCACATTATAGGAGTAAAAGCCATGTCAACCGATTTCACTAACTGGCAAATTTTTCAGAGTAATGAGGATACATTATTCATTCAATCTACATTAGAGGGTGACGAGCTTACTGGAACTGTCATTAATGAAGATGAAGATGTTGGACTATTGAATGGAATAGTGACCGGAACCAGTTTTGGATCCTTTGCTGACTTTAAGATCAGCTGGGATGATGGAAGTGTTGGTTCATACTTAGGTATGCTTGATCATGATATACGCTTAGTCGGCATTACTTTTTCTGTTGATGACCCCGTCACCCAAGCAACGTGGGTTAGCAGTTAACACTTAGAGCCGCTAACACAAGTCATCTACGAAACGTGAGAAGATGACGGCTGCAGCTAAAGAGATCAGCGCAAAGTAGACATCGAACCTGCGCTCGAAATGGATGCGCAGCTTGCCGAGTGAAACAATTAACAGAAAGCCTATACTGTCACCAAAGAAATCCTCTGGGCTACTGTATACACGATCAGTGGTCCCGGTTAGTGCGAATGAAAGCTAAAGCGTAGTCGAGTTTGGCTTAAGCGGGATGAACGCCACGCTATTACCCGTCCAGGCGCCGTCAGGAGAGCACGGGATAACTACCCCATGCCCGCCCCCCGCGACTGCCCCGCAGCGCCCAAATATGCGCGCCTGAGGGGCTAGTATATCGTTTCACAAAAATAGATACATTATGCGGCAAAATCGAAGTTGCGCCACCGATAGATTACTGGTGCAGCATTCATCTCTGCAATGCCTTTCATAATTCTGTCCTTTAGCTCATCCCTTAAAGCGACTCGGATAGGACGCAAAAAGGTTCTTGCCATTTTCGAGCATACCGACTCAATCAGATTTAGCCACGAGCCATGCTTAGGTGTGTGAACGTAACTGAAACGCTCCGGATGCTCAGCTAGGTAAGCCATGGTTTCTTGCGAGATGTGGGCAGAATGATGGTCGAGAATCAACCGAATGACCGATCCCTGGGGATAGTACGCATCCAGCTCTTTCAAGAAGCCAATGAATTCCCGACTGCGGTGACGATCGTGCACCTGCGCGATGATGTGTCCATTGTGCAAATCGATTCCGGCAATGATCGACACCGTACCCTTTCGAACGTACTCATGATCGCGAGCCACACATGATTGCTCGCCAGCAATGGGAGGCAAGTCCCGTGCAGTATTGGTCAGCGCTTGAACACCGAGTTTTTCATCTACGCTAACCGTGTATATCGGCCGTTGATCTGGCATCTCATTTTCAGCATCCTGCGCCATGGCAATTTCTCGATAGACCACCAATACCTCATGCATCTTCTGCTCAAATCCAGCATCGCGTTTTTCCAGATAATAGCGAATACGATGCGGTTTGATATCGTGAGCATTGAGGATACGCCATACTGTCGCCTTTGCAGCTCGCTGCAAGCACGGGTGCCCAGCTGCTACAGCACCTGACCGCACAAACTGCGCCAAAGCAGAAAGTGTCCACAACTCTGCAGCCAATGCGTGATCTTTTGGTTTAGTACAGGCCAAATTCACTACCCAGCCAGCCGCCTCCGGTGTAATATGAGCTTCCTTGGGCCGATGGTATTTGTCTTTTAGTATGTCGTCAAAAATAACTTCCAGAAATTGGATTAGAATGTTCATGCAGGATTATGGATAATAAAGCCAATTTATAATTGGTGAATGACAAATTGTGGCTGTTTACGATAAAAGCATTGAACTGAAGATGCAGCGGTTGTTTCTGCTGCTATCAGAAAAGGATCGGCGGCGGTATGCGGGGATTGAAGCGGCCAAGCTAGGGCACGGCGGTATTGAGTATGTGTCTGGGTTATTTGATATGGATCCCAAGACGGTGCGACGTGGTCTGGTAGAACTGGAAGTGAGTGAGGATCCTGCGCCGAGCCGGATCAGAAAAAAAAGGTGCGGGACGTAAAAATGCAATGGTTCACAAGCCTACCCTGGAAGAAAATTTCCTCAGGCTACTTGCGGAATTTACCGCCGGCGATCCGATGCGCGAAGGTGTCTTATGGACCAATCTATCACGTTGCGAAATTAGTCGCCGCCTGGCTGAAATGGGCACATCAGCAAGTCGGTACACGGTACGTAAATTATTAAAGAAACATGGTTTAGGACAGCGTAAAACGCGTAAGAAAAAAACGCTGGGAGCCCATCCTGATCGGGATGCCCAGTTTCAAAACATTGCCAGACTTAAGGCAGCGTATATGGCCAAGGAAGAGCCTGTGATCAGTATTGATTCCAAAAAGAAGGAATTGATTGGCAATTTCAGTCGAGAAGGTTACACCTATACACAGACGCCTGTAGATGCTTTGGATCATGATTTTCCCAGTGCCGGTGAAGGCAAATTGATTCCGCATGGCATCTATGATCTGGCGCGAAACGAAGGGCATATGAACCTAAATACCAGCCACGATACCAGTGAATTTTGTTGCGACAGTATTGCGCATTGGTGGAAACAGCAGGGTTGCCAGCACTATCCCAAGGCCCGGCGGTTGTTGCTTCTCTGTGATGGTGGCGGCAGTAACGCCGCCAATCGACATGTGTTCAAGGAAGCTTTGCAGGTGCTTGCCAAACGGCTGGGACTGGAAATTCGTGTTGCCCACTATCCGCCTTACTGCTCAAAGTACAACCCTATTGAACACCGGTTGTTTTCGCACATTACGCGTGCCTGCCAGGGTGTGGTGTTTCATTCGGTCGCCATTGCCAAACAATTTATGGAGAAGACTAAAACCTGCAAGGGTTTAAAAGTAACCGTGGATATATTGACCGGGGTTTACGTTACAGGAAAAAAGTGTGCAGAGAATTTTCTTGAAAATATGAGGATCATCTTTGATGACTATCTTCCTCGCTGGAACTACCGGGCAGTCCCACAAACAATCTGATTTCGGGAAGTTATTTTTAGCTAAATCCTTAGTCCTGTTTCCACCCCCGCAGCCAAGGCCTTATCGATGCATTTGTAAACTGTGGCACGTGTAACCTTTATTTCCCTGGCAATCCCCGCAATATCTGCTCCATCCGCGTAGCGTAATAGCATTTGTGCCCGTTCTACTTCTCGCTTGGGTGCCTGCGCGAACCTGATAGCTGTCTCAATCGCTCACGCTCTTCTACCGATAGTGCCAGTTTTCCTCGCCCACTTTTTCTTGCCATGTTTGCTCTCCCGTTATTATCGAACAGGAGGATTATGGCTCATACTGTTAAATATGTATATGTTTTAATGAAACTAAGCACTAGTTTGAACCCTCTTCTCTTCCCTCTGTGTCGAGGTAGTACCGGGCATAAAGTATAAATTACCGTTTAGTTACTAAAACGCTATCAAAATGAAGCGCTGCGTAAAAAACAAAGCCAAACTTTCAATATGTGCTTTAAATCTTATATCCGATATTCTGCACCCTTTTCATAACTCACTGATAATTCTTCATTAATTTTTCCGAAAAAATGGGTATGAAAAAATATCTCAAGAAAATTCAGATAATTGCGAATGGGGTACGGAATGTCGGTTATATATTAAAATTTATTGTTAATTGGTTAAATGCGAATTAAGAGCTAACTCGTAAAAAATTCCAGAAAAATAGAGCCGCAGCCAGCTTTCCGAATACATGCACCATTAACCCCTTATAAGAACGAACTTTGCTGGCACATTCAATACCTGTTCTTTCTTCAATCCAGGCAAATAAGGCTTCAATCGGTTGCCGCACGCGAGAAACCGCTGTAGGCAACCATTGATCCTGTGGTTCCAGATGGTGTTGCCCTGTTTGTTTTTTAACCGGTGTCAGGACAGTCAGATTCTGGGCTTGCCTGACCTCTTCGGCGTCTGGCCGTTGATAAGCTTTATCCCCATACAGTTCGTTGTTGTGCAATTGTGGCCGAATCTGATCAAATATCTTGCCATCATGGTCGCTAGCGCCGGTTACACCAATGTACTCAGGGATCGGCAATGAGCCTGGTTGGCTGCGCCCAATAATATGGACCCGCACGCCATAATAGTATAACTTCTTTGTGGAGCAGTAGCCTGAATCAGCCAACTGTTTCGCTACACATGCGTTAAACCGATGACCTTGCCTCGCAAGGATGACCGGAAATGAATCAGTCAACCAAACCTGCCCGGCATTCCTGGTTGCCTGTTCTTGCTGAATCAGTGCTAATAAGGGGGCAAACACATCGGCTACCCGATTCAGGCGTTGTACATAAGCCACATAACCTGGAAGTCGTGGAAACCAATCGCGTAAGTGGCGATCCGCATACTCATAAATACCTTTGATCTCTCTATGCTTGTCCATTACACCGAACAGGAAGAGAGTAATGACTTCTTCGTCGCTAAAGCTTAAATCCGCGTGGTTGCTCATTCTTTGACTATAAATCCAAAGGTTTTGCTGATAATGCTTGCAAACATAGAGATAAATCGCTATTAATCGGTCTTGCCAGTTCATTCGTTATCTTGATTTATTGAGGTTGGGTGATATCTTCCTCAATAGTTTAACGTTATCGATGAACTGGCTTCTATTTCAGCTCTTAATTCGCATTTAAGCTATAAATAACACCAGACGCCTTAAAGCATGATTGATGCACTAGGTTGTAACTCCAAGCCCGTCTGATACGCTCGTACTGATACGCGGATGAAAAATGATTCTTCACGTCCTGCTCCAAAGTTCCTATATTTATATATAATTAAAATAGCAAGACAATAAATCACAAAACAGCATTAAGAGGCTGAAGATCGGTTTGGGTAAAGAATATACTTTCTGGAGAGTTCAAAGCAAATGCTGCTTTTTTCCGTATTAGCATAATTGCTCATAACCTATTTATTCTTTTCAGTCTTTCCTCCTATAAGTTTGACTGTATGTTCAACTTAACGTATATTTTTCAACAGAGAGTTATTATTTTCGGTTCTATGTGAAATACCGTGGGTAAGTAAACCGAAGTTTTCCACATAAGAAATAAATCATATTGATGAAGTTGTTAATATTCCGATAGCCTCTGGCGCGCCGTTTGGCAAGCTGAATCTTGTTATTGATGCCCTCAAGAATGCCGTTGGTCAGACGGGATTCAACAAAGTGAATAATCCCGTTCCAGTGAGAAGTGACCGTATTAGCAAAAGCCTGGAAAGCTGGAATGCCGGCTTGCTTAACCTCATTGCACCACTGCGTGAGAAAAGCGTGGGCACTGGTCTTATCCGGCATGCTCCATCGATCATTGAACAGTATTTTGAGGCGGTAGGCCTCTCCCAAGGTAGGGTAGAGGCGAAGTATGTCAGTTAATTGTTGCTGTTGTGTTTCTGAGAGTGATTCGCGGTTTTTTAGAAGAGTGTATTGGTGGCCTTTAAGCGCATCGTGTTCCTTGCGTTCAGCTTTGCGCACTGCATCCATTGCTTGATTGAGCAGTTTGACGATATGGAAACGATCGAAGGTAATCTGTGCACAGGGGAAAGCATCTTTGACGCCGGCAATGAAAGCAGGCGATAAATCCATGCTGACCTGCTGAATTTGCTCTGCCTGTGCCCCTTTTGCTTGCAAATGCTCGCCAATAGCTTGAACGGCTTGTTTGCCTTTTCCTTCATTCACATAAATCACACGTTCACTTTCCATATCAACTCCCACCGTGACATAGTTGTGCCCTTTGCGCGTGGAAGTTTATCGACACCCAGCTGGCTAACAGCAGCAGAATCGTCTGCATCAGCGCTTTGCCTACCCAATGGTTGAATATCGTCCAGATGCATTGTGGATTGACTTGCATTAGCTCAGCAACACGATCAACCGGCATTTCTCGTTCAATCATGGCCAAAACCAGGGCTTCAAACAGCAAGGTAAAACCACTGTTGGCGCATGCCCACGGTACCGCTACATTAATTACCTTACCTGCCGATGTCTTGATGCGGGGAACGGCACAGTGCAGATAAGAAGTATGCTCAAAGAAGTTAAGGTGCTGCCATGTCAGCTCCACTGTGTCATAAACACCACAAAGATTTCCTGCCTCATCTGCAAATCGTGCCCCTACTGCAAAACCAATCTGTAGGTGTAACTCTTTTCGCTTTGATTCAGCATGAACAAACTTTATTTCTTTAACTTCCCAAGGAGACTGAAGGCCTAAAGCCAGACTAAACAAGGTTCCATTATTCATTATTCAATAATGCCATACCCACTAAAATTCATATAGAGCCAAGATAATTCGCCGCGCTACGGCTTTGTCGGTACACGGCGATGCTGTGTATAGTAGCGTGAGTTCTACATAAGAATCATTACACTACGGCTGAAGGAGCTTGGGGAAGTCTGATATTAAGCGAGGGTTTCTCCTTACGAATAATGATGAGACTCTTTTCCGAAATTCATTATCATAAGCAATTCAGATTCCTTTCGCTGATTTTATTATCTCTAGATCACGTTATTAAAGCTGTCAGATCAAGTTTTAGCTAATACAGTTTATACAGTTTATACAGTTTGCCTCAGCATTAATTTGGCTTCGCTAAAATGTCAACAAGAATCTAGTCATTTGCTTTTTGCCAAACCCCAACAATACCTGCTCCACTTGCAGACGAGAGAATTACAGCTTTTCCTATATCGCTCGTTGATATTTTGGCTTCTTTAACTTTACAAATACAACCATCAGTATATTCACCTAGTGCAACCATCCCAACAAGTTCCATCTTCCATTTTGAACATATTTCTACACATTGTTCGGGGCCACCACTAATTTTTGAGCTACCTGTAAATGAAGTTGCGCAGCCAACGAGAAATAACGCGAGAATCGACAGTACTATCACTGACTTTTTCATCACATTCCTCCTTATTTTAGGAACTAGTTGAGATTTGGTCCTCGAAATAACCCAAAATGCCTATTCCACCACAGCGCAGAATAAAATCATGCTGGATAATTTTACAGTATCAATATATCTTAAAGGTTTTTGATACTCAATTGATATGGTCTAATAGACCCGGACACTCCAGTTAAGAGAAAATAGTCTTAATTGGAGGATGAAATGGAACCTAGGAAACACTATACAAAGGAATTCAAGCTGGATGCAATCAGCTTGGTACTGGATCAGGGATTAACGATAGCAGAAGCTGCCAGAAACCTGGAAATCAGGGCTAACATGCTTGGGCGATGGATCAGGGAAAGCCAGGCGGATACTAATGGTCAGGCATTCCGCGGTAATGGGAAACTGACACCGGAGCAGGAAGAAATCCGGCGGCTTAAACTAGAAAACAAGCAATTAAAGCTTGAGCGGCAAATACTAAAGGAGGCGGCGGTCTTTTTCGCGAAAGAAACGAAGTGAAGTATTCGTTCATCACCCAAAAGAAAAAGACCTACCCGGTCGGCCTCATGTGCCGGCTATTGGGTGTCAGTCGCAGTGCTTGACTCATGACTATGAACAACGCTGCTGCAATTGCCCGGATGATCTACACCACAGGCAACTACTTAATGCTGTGCAGAATATTGCAAAATCATGCGATTATACCTATGGCAGTCGCAGGATGAAGCGAGCGCTAAGTGCCTTGGGCTATCGGGTTGGTCGCTGGAAGGCGAGAAGACTAATGCAAGAAGCCGGGATACAAGTGAAACACCGGAAGAAATACAAGGTGACGACGGACAGCAATCACCCGTTGCCAGTGTTTGAGAACCAATTGAATCGGCAATTTACGGTTGCCAGACCGGATCAAGTCTATGTTTGCGACATTACCTGCATTTGGACTCAGGAAGGCTGGCTGTATCTGGCGATTGTTATCGATTTGTTCTCCCGAAAGGTGGTGGGCTGGAGTATGAGCTCACGGATGAAAGCAACACTGGTTTGTGATGCATTACGAATGGCGATCTGGCTACGCCGGCCACCGCCTGGCCTGATCGTGCATTCGGATCGTGGGTCGCAGTATGCTAGTAAAGCATACCGCAATCTACTGAAAGCATACGGTTTTATTGGCAGCATGAGTCGTCTGGGAAATTGTTGGGATAATGCGGTTGCGGAAAGTTTCTTTGGCAGCCTCAAGCAGGAACGCTGCCAATGGCGGCATTACCAAACCCGCCATGCAGCACAGCAGGATATTTTGCAGTATATCGCCGTGTTTTATAACAACCAAAGACTGCATTCATACCTGGATTACAAAAGTCCGAATCAATATGAAGCAGAAGCAGCAGAATCGATAAAAGCAGCTTAAATGCGAATTAAGAGCTGAAATAGAAGCCAGTCCATCAATAACGTTAAACTATTGAGGAAGACATCACCCAACCTCAATCAATCAAAGTAATCAATGAACTGGCAAAACCGATTAATAACCATTTATCTCTATGTTTGCAAGCATTATCAGCAAAATCTTTGGATTTATAGTCAAAGAATGAGCAACCACGCGGATTTAAGTTTTAGCGACGAAGAAGTCATTACCCTCTTCCTGTTCGGTGTAATGGACAAGCATAGAGAGATCAAAGGTATTTATGAGTATGCGGATCGCCACTTACGCGATTGGTTTCCACGACTTCCAGGTTATGTGGCTTATGTTCAGCGTCTGAATCGGGTAGCCGATGTGTTTGCACCCTTATTAGCACTGATTCAGCAAGAACAGGCAACCAGGAATGCCGGGCAGGTTTGGTTGACTGATTCATTTCCGGTCATCCTTGCGAGGCAAGGTCGTCGGTTTAACGCGTGTGTAGCGAAACAGTTGGCTGATTCAGGCTACTGCTCCACAAAGAAGTTATACTATTATGGCGTGCGGGTCCATATTATTGGGCGCAGCCAACCAGGCTCATTGCCGATCCCTGAGTACATTGGTGTAACCGGCGCTAGCGACCATGATGGCAAGATATTTGATCAGATTCGGCCACAATTGCACAACAACGAACTGTATGGGGATAAAGCTTATCAACGGCCAGACGCCGAAGAGGTCAGGCAAGCCCAGAATCTGACTGTCCTGACACCGGTTAAAAAACAAAAAGGGCAGCACCATCTGGAACCACAGGATCAATGGTTATCGACAGCAGTTTCTCGCGTGCGGCAACCGATTGAAGCCTTATTTGCCTGGATTGAAGAAAAAACAGGCATTGAATGTGCCAGCAAAGTGCGTTCTTATAACGGGCTTATGGTACATGTATTCGGAAAGCTGGCTGCGGCTCTGTTTTTCTGGAATTTTTTACGAGTCAGCTCTTAATTCACATTTAACTGAGGTGTCCGATTTTACTTGACCACGTCATAATGTAATGGTCAACAAAAGCCGGACACCTATTTAGGCAGCGTTGTTAAAAAATTCCCGTTCGAATTTGATCGGGGCTTTGTAGCCTAATGCCGAGTGTGATCGGCGACCGTTATAAAAAGCCAAATAATCGATTATGCTTGATTTTGCTATAATGTAAAAGAGGCATTTTCACTGGATTTCTTGCTTAAACTTTATCTGTAATCGACCTAGAATTTACTTGGCTCCCTCATTTTTAGATTTCGATTCCTGCGTTGGTACGGTGCTCTTGGCGTGAAATTGCCAGTACAATTGCTGTTCCTCAGCAATAATAACTTCCACCCTCTCCACCAGCAAGTGGTAGGCTGCATCTTCATTTCCAGCATCCGCATAAACATCTGCATTATTGAGATAAAGTCGGCATTCTCGCTTCATGTTTTCGGATGCTTTGCGGTAACCTTGCCAGGTTTCGCCAGGGCGCAGCAGCATATCGGTGGCGCGGAGAACCGAAACCACGGCACCCAACGCGGCAGTGAGGTAGCGGATCCAAATCTCAGTATCCATCACTTGCAAGAAGGAAATAAGCGCACCCATCACTATAACCGACATGGCAAAAAACAGATGCCGCTTCTTGTGTATCCCGGCCTTTTTGGAATACCATTCGCGTTGGTTTTCCAGCACGGTTTGAAAGAAGTAGTCGGCCCGCTGCTTGCGGCTCTCAATAAGTGTCATCCATTCAGGCTTAACGGTTGAATTGGCTGGTTCGACAGGCATCATTAAACTCCTATTCTTGTTTGGACATCATATTTATTGTTCTGGGCAATTATCCACGCCTGATTCTGTAAACGGCACTTCCAAATTATAGCGACTGATTGCTCACATTTAGAGCGTCAGCTGCTGGGTTATTGAATCTGGCTAGGGTCTGTTGACGTTTTAAGATAAGTATTTCATTGATAGAAACAAACTCGTAATATTGGAGCTCCCATACCACCAACAAAACGAGTTTGCGATGCCCCGAATGATGCTCAATGATGAGTGCTGGTCGAAGCTGGAGAAGATTCTGCTTCAAGAATCGATTGATAACAAGCGCAATCTGCGCATGATGGTAGAAGGCATACTGTATCGAATGCGGGTTGGCTGTCCGTGGCGCGACCTGCCCAGGGTGTTCGGCTGCTGGAATTCCATCTATAAAAGATTCAATGCATGGTCATTGAGCAGGAAATGGCTCAATATTTTCAAAGCATTGGCTGTTGATCCCGATTGGGAATGGAGATTTATGGATGGCAGTTATGTTAAAGCGCATCAACATAGTGCGGGAGCAGCGAGTCAAGAATCGCAGGCTATCGGCAAAAGCCGTGCAGGCAATACCATCAGGATCCATTTAGCGGTCGATGGTTATGGTTTGCCAGTTGAGTTTGAAATCACCGGTGGAGAAGTCAATGACTGTTCTGCCGCACCTGATTTGATTGCCAGGTTGCCTGACGCAAAAGCAATGAGTGCGGACAAGGGCTATGACAGCGAATGGTTACGGGAACAGATAACGAAGAAGGGAGCTCGGGCTGTGATACCGGGAAAGCGCAACTCGTTGAAGGGTAATGCAGATATGGATTGGGGTTTATATCAATACCGGCATTTGGTGGAGAATGCTTTTGCCCGGCTAAAGCAGTATCGGGCAATAGCAACACGATACGACAAACTGAAGCGAAATTACGAGAGTATGGTAGCTATAGCATGTGGATATCTGTGGCTACCTACCAGAGCATAGGGATTAATTATTCTGGATTTTCCAGATTAGATCAGCAATTTCATGGCTTAATTTTTCTACAGCCTTACTTTTAGCCGATACCAGAGGCTCATAATCGCTCGAGTCAACAGCTTCACGTATCACTGATTTTCTGATCACTGCGCGCTCTTTATTTTCTTGGGTGATAATCATCCAGTCGACATCAAGGACGATTTGCTCGCCCAGATTTCCATCAAATCGTTTAACATCGATAGCAACGCGGTAATCGATAGTAAACGACGCATTTTGCCGTGGCAAAAAAATATGTTGAGTATTCAATAAGATTGATAAGTTTTCGCCAAGTACCCGCATAAAATCGTCTTCCAGCGATCCACCCCAGCGCTGAAATTCATGGATTACTAACGTATGTGCCGTAGGTCGAGTAACGATTTGCGGGCGATCTAAGTAGGATGGAAACGAAACGAGATTCACTGAAATAGTGGCATTATTGCTGCGGTAAACTGTTGGAAGTTTTTCATCTACGGCCTGCATAGCACTTAACGTATAAAACGTATAAGTAGGCGTACTTGCACATCCAGTCACCAATAACGCCACCAAGATGACCAGACAATGGAATACAAGGGATGGAGGTATCATTAATTTTCTCGTTTGCCGTGAATGAGTGCCTCAGGATGTCGTTCCAGATAATCGGCCATGATACGGATGGATCGTGCGGCTTTTGACAATTCATCGAACACATCTTGCAGGTCACGTTGCGTGGACGAGTCGCTTTGAATTGTTTGCTCCACAGTGGAAAGCATCTTCTGAGTCTGATCTAATGTCGCAATGATCGACGGCGTAACAGAAGTATTCAGAGCGTGAACTAATTGCTCTGTCTTCTGCATGGTCGACGTCAATTTGATAACTGTGTCCTGAAACTGACTTCCAATTTTATCCAATGGAAGATTCTTCAGTTTTTTGATCAAGCTAGTAAGCGTGGTGCTGATTTCCTCAAAGGGTGTTGGCGTAGTGGGAAACACGGGAGGTGTCTTTTCCCAATTAATGCTTGCGATAGGTGTATCAGGGATAAAATCCAGATCGATAAACAACTGACCTGTCATATAATTTCCAGTTTTTAACTGGGCGCGCATTCCTCGTTTGACGAAGGCATTCATAACTGTTTTGTGATGGCTGCGGATAAACTCTTTTTGGTTGGGAACGCCTTTGAATATTATGCTTTCAGGTATAAATTCTATTGTCACTGGAATCATGATCTCGTTGGATTCCGCATTGAATTCCATGTCGATATCAATCACTTCGCCGACCGGGATTCCCCTGAACTCTACCGGCGCACCCAAACTTAAACCACGCACCGAACCGGAAAAATGCAATACATATTCAATCTTAAGTGTAGGATTTTCCAGAATAGTAGCTTCACGGTTTTTGAACAGAACAAATTCACGGTCCTTGGTAACGGTCTCTACCTGACTCAGCTTTCTTGGAGTCTCAAAAGCGATGCCGCCCATCATGACAGTGACCAATGATTCAGCACTTACCTTTATACCATTCGCATCTAAAGATATTTCCAGGCCGCTCGCATTCCAAAAACGAGTATTGGAATTGACCTGTTTGTCATGGGGTGAATGGATGAATACATCAATCTCGACCGACTGGCCATCCTCAGCGAAGCGATAGCCGATCACCTGACCCACTTTGATCATACGGTAATATACCGGCGACCCGACATCCAAAGAACTTAAATTGTCAGCACGAAGAAAAAAATGACTTCCAGGTGTGTCATCTGTTAACACTGGCGGGGTTTCCAGCCCGACGAAATGCCTCACACTATTACCTTCTTTTCCGGGATCTATGCCGATATAAGCGCCAGATAAAAGCGTACTCAGTCCGGAAACCTCATCTGCCGCAATGCGTGCGCGAACCACCCAAAAACGCGTACTTTTTGTCAGATAATGCTTGGCATTCCTAACCAATTCAGCGGTGACAATAACATGCGACAGATCATCGCTCAGTTCGATTGACCGAATCTGGCCAATCTCGACGTTTTTGTATTTGATTTTAGTTTTACCCGCTTCCAATCCTTCTGCAGTTTTGAAGCTTATCGTAATGGTGGGGCCAGTTTCAGACCACGCTTTATAAGCCAGCCATGCACCGACAAGCAATGCTACCAGTGGAATCAGCCAGACTATGGATATTCCACTACGGGCTTCCACTCGCGCTACTGGCAGGTCGCTGGCTTGTTTTTCATTTAAGCTTTGCTCATTCATTATTTCTCTCTGCGTTATCCCAGACCAGCCTGGGATCGAATGACATGGCCGCCAGCATCGTCAAGACTACAACCGCCCCAAAGGCAGCAGTGCCGATGTCTGCATCGATATCAGCCAATCCTTGAATTTTGACCAAAGCCACCATCAATGTCACCACATAGATATCGACCATGGACCATCGCCCCATGATTTCCGCCAGACGATAGAGTCGTGCTCGTTCCCGAGGGTGCCATGAAGAACGCACTTGAACAGAAATCGCCAGGTAACTGAGAATCATCAATTTCAGTACAGGTACAAAAATGCTGGCTATAAATATGATCAAGGCGACTAACCACGAACCTGAGACCAGAAGATAATTAACGCCGCTTAAAATCGTATTCGACTGGACCGACCCCAGACTGGTAGTTGTCATAATTGGCAATACATTGGCCGGGATGTACAAAATATAGGCGGCAAGCAAATAAGCCCAGGTCCGTGACAGACTATCGGGTTTGCGTAAATGCAAAGATGCACCGCAACGGTGGCAATAACTATGCACCGGGGTCGCTTTATGCAGCAGGCCGCAGCTGTGGCAATTTATTAGACCGACTGCAGCTGCAGTAATCCAAGTGTTAGTTTGATCGTTCACTGGCTAACTCCCAGCTTTTCCCATACCAGATCCGGGTCGAGGCTGGATGTGGCCGCCGCTAGTACAAAGATTAGAATACCAAAGGACCACAGGGCAATGCCAGGAACAATCGTTCCCATGGAAGCCAACTTGACCGTGGAAACCAGAATACCAAGCATGAAGACTTCCATCATGCTCCAGGACCTAAGCGCTGATGCAAAGCGAAATACCTCAGATGTATATGGCGCAATACGGTTGAACTTTAATGGTAAAAATACATAGAGCAAAGTGGCAAGCTGGGTGAAAGGTGCAAGGATGGTGGTAACAAATACGAGACCTGCAAGCAAGTACATGTCCTGATCGAGCAGCTCCCAGACTCCTGAAAGCAAGATAGTTTCTGTGCTCTGCCTTTCAAATTGGAAGTCAATAATCGGAAAGGAATTGGAAATCACGAACAAAATCAAACCGGTAATCGTATATGCCAGGGTTAAATCTAGGCTGTGTCGTTTATGCTTAAGCAGAACAGCAGCGCAGCGAGGACATTTCACTACTCCCTTTGCAAACGAATGATCCACGCGCAACAGTAAATCGCATTCATGACAGGCCATTAACGAAACGGAACCAGCCATCCATATTTCCTCCTAGATTTGCTGACTTAGTACGTAAAACAAGTACGCACATGTAGCTTGTATTATTGAAGGCTCTAGACTAGCAGAAATGATCTGTTAGTTTAGTAAGATGTTAAGAAACATTAAATTACGCAACTATTACATCGAAAAAATAATTAAATGCTTTTGCATTGATATTCCTGTAAGCCAAAGCTGCTCTGCTACTAGGAAAAATCGTAACACGATAAACCGCTGATATGGGTTATTTAGACAAATAATATATTGTTATTAGACCGCTTTAAAAGACAAATTAGTAGGTAGAGTTGAGATTGATGAAAGCTAATTTGGAGCAAAACGACAACGCAGTTATCATGGCAAGCGCAAGCGAGGTCGAGGAACAACAAAGCAATCCGTGTTTGGCGTATTTGAATGCGAATTAAGAGCTGAAATAGAAGCCAGTCCATCAATAACGTTAAACTATTGAGGAAGACATCACCCAACCTCAATCAATCAAAGTAATCAATGAACTGGCAAAACCGATTAATAACCATTTATCTCTATGTTTGCAAGCATTATCAGCAAAATCTTTGGATTTATAGTCAGAGAATGAGTAATCACGCGGATTTAAGCTTCAGCGACGAAGAAGTCATTACCCTCTTCCTGTTCGGTGTAATGGACAAGCATAGAGAGATCAAAGGTATTTATGAGTATGCGGATCGCTACTTACGCGATTGGTTTCCACGACTTCCAAGTTATGTGGCTTATGTTCAGCGTCTGAATCGGGTAGCCGATGTGTTTGCACCCTTATTAGCACTGATTCAGCAAGAACAGGAAACCAAGAATGCCGGGCAGGTTTGGTTGACTGATTCATTTCCGGTCATCCTTGCGAGGCAAGGTCGTCGGTTTAACGCGTGTGTAGCGAAACAGTTGGCGGATTCAGGCTACTGCTCTACCAAGAAGTTGTACTATCATGGTGTGCGGGTCCATATCATAGGGCGCCGCCAACCAGGCTCACTGCCGATTCCTGAGTATATTGGTGTGACTGGCGCCAGCGACCATGATGGCAAAATATTTGATCAGATTCGACCACAATTGTACAACAATGAGCTGTATGGGGATAAAGCTTATCAACGGCCTGACGCTGAATGCATCAGGCGAGCTCAGAATCTGACCGTCTTGACACCGGTTAAAAAACAAAAAGGGCAGCACCATCTGGAACCACAGGATCAATGGTTATCGACAGCAGTTTCTCGCGTGTGGCAACCGATTGAAGCCTTATTTGCCTGGATTGAAGAAAAAACAGGCATTGAATGTGCCAGCAAAGTGCGTTCTTATAACGGGCTTATGGTACATGTATTCGGAAAGCTGGCTGCGGCTCTGTTTTTCTGGAATTTTTTACGAGTCAGCTCTTAATTCACATTTTATCTTCTATAATTCTGGCATTAACAGCAATAATATAAATACGTTTTTCATGTTTGCTAACTTTATAGCATACTATATGGATGGATATATAGTTATGGAGATCATGACATTATTAGCTATAAAAGTATAAGACGACTTCTCCTCTTTCCGCTTCCAATTTGACTACCTTGGCACTGGAGTACTAATCTGATTACAATTAATTCTCTGTTTGAAGGAGGAACAATACTTTCTTAACTTCCTCTCCATGCCCTCAGTACCGCGGCGGCATGAATCTTAAGCGATAGCAAAAAACTCATCCATCCATCAGCTTGACTACCTGCGTTATTAAGGTAGCGCCGGTGAAAGAAGTGCAACGTCAAAGACATGCTTATCCAATCTGCTTATTAAAGAATGGAAGCGAGCCATATTTTTGATGGTGTAGAGTATGCAGATAAACTTCCACAAGCGAAACTAAATTGGAATTTGAAATCGTGATTACACCAAGTCTTGCATATCCGTTTCTTATTATTTGAACGTATTCATTATGAGGCCCAAAAGACTCGAATGCATTGTTTGGAAATGACCAGTTACCATTTTCTAATTCTTGTGGAGTTTGAAGATGACTCCACACTCTATGGTGCAAGTTATTTTTGGTAGCTTTTCCAATATAGAGAATATCTTCTTCAGGTGTGGCTATTAGATATATTCCACTTTTTGACCCAATTCCATCACCTGAGATCAGAATGCCACGGATTGAGTTTCCAATCTTACCTCCCATTGCAAGCCTACTTATAAACGGAAAATCAATTTCTGAAGACTCAAATATTTCTTTCATTGAAATCTGTAGTGATTTTACCGCTTCATACGCCTGGGAGATTTTCATTACCAATGTCAAACGTGATATTTATGAGGAATAATCTCGTGTATTATTTTATGTTTTAACATATGAATATAGCAGATCCCATATAAAATGATTTAAATTTCATAAGCGGCAAAGAGCTGCTCGATGGAACAACCTTCCCTTTTTCTGATGGCTTTGGCCTGGGCCCATTTGGGTTCAATGCCATTAAAGTCTGGAGAATAAGACGGTAGTATTCAAGCGTATGCCCGGCATTGGCAAAGGCGATTTGGATATCCTGTCGCTTGTGGAACATCGCCTTGTCTATGACGATCACGCAAGTGCTGACTCCCAGCCGTTTGATGCGCTCGTACTGATACGCGTCCGGATAACCTATGACGTCCTGCGAACATCTCCATGTCGATCCTGGTTGCATTGCAGGTTTGTTGCGGGTTGTCTTGGGGGATCAGGAGTATTGATCCAACGCATCACGCTGGCCACACCTACGCAAAAACGCTTGGCCACTTGCGTAATTGAGAGGTTCTCCTTTTCACGAACGGATAATACTTTACGGCGAAATAATATCGGATAGGTCATCTGTAAATTATAATCAATTTATAGGAGACATGCTATACAAGCGCAAACTATCGAATGGTGGAGGCCAGGAACCGCTTGACGTGCTGATGATGTTCAAGGTGATCCTGCTTGGTCAATGGCCACGCGAAGGAAAAATAGGCCGTGCACGAATGTCATCACGTGAAGTCATCAAGTACGGGAAAATTCGCCACGATGATCGCAAACGCGCGGCACATCCCCATGGTCGAGCATCCCGACACGTTCAATCGCATGCTCGATTGGCTTGCCTCGAGACGTTAGGCCACCCAGAGCAGAGTCTTGTGCCGATCGCGTCTCCTGCGCGCGAGGTCGGGCTCCACAATCGCGATAAGAAGACTAAATCTCCGACTGCAACGTGATCGAACTTTGAATCCGTGTCGGCTGATGAAGCTTCCAGATGCCGATAGTGAGCACCGGCACGATCAAGATCACGATGAAGGCGTAGGTGAGCAGGCCATAGCCCTGCGCAATCAGGTCGACCAGACCGACACCTGCTGCCGCGTACACCGAGACGACCATCAGCGCTACGGAGAGCGCCGGACGAAGCATCTGAGGCATGAGCCGGTGTCGCTCCTCGTAGATCTTCGCTACGCGCTCGTTGATCGCATGGAGCATCGCCACGCCGGTATCTACTAATGTCAGCAGCACCGCGATCTGGAACGCCCACTCGAACCACGGCGCCTGCAACTTGGCCAGCAGAAAGGCCGAGGGCAGCACCACCGCGCCGATCTCGTCGTAAAAACCCATCATCACGATGTAGAACAGCACGCCTGGCAGCATGCCGAGCGGACCGGCGAGCGCTCCGGCGACGATGGCTTCGCGACGACGGCTCAGATGACGAATACAAAACAGAACCGCGGGAATCGTGGCGACGTTATAGCCGGCGTAGGTGAGGCCGGCCTTGAACCAGTTGTCTCCAAGCGGTGCCGCCGCGAAGCTGGCTTCAATGCGATCGCCGAACGCGATGCAGCTCCAGATGACAAAAACGACGTAAACGAGATAGAGATAGCCGACGGACAGGGTCAGAAATTTCTCGATGGTCGCACTGCTGTAGAACAGCAGCAGACCAGTGGCAGCGATCATGCTCAGCGAGCCAATCAGTTTCGGTGAGCCGAACAGGCTATGGGTGATTTCACCAGCCGCCGCCCCCATGACCGCCATAATGATGATGATCAGTAGGAGGTACGCAATCTCGAACAGAAACCAGCCACGCCCGAGTAGAAGCTTGAAGAAAGAACGGTAATCATACGCGCGCGCGACGCGAGCCAGTTCGAAACTGACCATCAGCACCGCGCTCCAGACGAGCATGCCCACCACCATGCCCAGCAGACCGCCCCAGGGTCCGGCTGGCAGAAAAAACTCCACCAGCTCGCGTCCGGTGGCGTAGCCCCCGGCGATCACTGCGGATTCGAACACGAACCCGGGCAGCAGATATCGTCTGAAAAAATCGTTCACTCTTCACCTCAAGAACAACTGGGTCATCGCAACAGATTGATCGCTTGCTTTACATTAAGCCGTTAAGTCAGCCAAATCGACCCCCAGGCAGCGAGCGCGGGCTCGGTAATGGTCCCTTAGTGAGGTTTTCCAGATGAAGTTTGCGGTTCAAGCGCAGTTCCTTTGTGTTGTCTTACGTCTGAGCTGCGACTTTGCCTCAGCTTGGAATCTCGCGCCAGGGACTGTGCGTTGTATTATACATCACGAGCAATTCCCGCGGAGTGTAGTATGTCATCCAAAGCTCTGTAAAGGCAGCGAATCGGGAGAAGCTGCTGGCTGATCCTCACAATGCCCTGAAAGCCTACGTGGAAGGACACGGTGGAGAAATCCGGAAGATGGGTCCAATTCAGATCGTTCCGCATAAGCCGACCGTAAGCGGTGTATAGGAAAAATAAACGCCATTTTCCATTGAATCTGAATCTACTCAAGAACGGTATGGTTGTCAACCATACCGGCAATTAATCAGAAATTCACAAAATTTGTGTCAGATCACCAGCAAATAGTTTGACTTTTGATCGTTTTTTGTTAATTACGCGAAAGACGCCCAGACGGAATGGTCAGCTTAATCATGAAGTGTGCTAAAAAAGATGGGCCACGAATCAGACGGGATCAAAAAGACCCTGGACCTGCACAGGTGAACGTGGTGGCGCTCGGGAGGACGAGCCGAGATGGTCAAGAATTTTAGTGATTGCACCGGATTCCAGAATGGCAGCGATATTTTCAAGGTTCCACCGCAATGCTCGATGTCAATATCGAATACCCGTTTTAACAGGCGTGCCCAACTGATGCACACAGAAGCCGGAGAATGTGGCGCATCATCATCCGTATCAAATCGGTTATTTTTGTTTTTTCTTGCTGTCAGGAATAATCTCAGGGTACAGTTTGGCATTCGGCGCGAGTACATCATGATAGCGAATGAGATTGAGCCTTGGCTGGAGAACCGGCACAGCCAGCTGTTGCATGAATTCCAGTGGTGACATAAAGATATGCGTGGTGCCATCCAGGTTAGGTATTTTCAGCGTCACAACACCAATTGTTATACATAGAGAGTTCTACGTTTGCCAAGCTTTCAATCGATGATGCGTCGAAAGTAAAGATTGCAGCCATACATTTGTTTTCCTAGTAAGACTATCGCCTTTATCTCTGATGGTATTTTATGAACAGCGCCTAATCACGGAGGCGCACTTTATGTGCCATGTTACTTGCAGATTTTTCTACTCACTATCTCTTCTGAAGTCATGTGTCACCTTTACAGAAGTATGGGTGGAGAAGCAAAAAACGGCATGTTTAATGAATTGGCTACCGGTGAATGATGATCCTATTTTTGATTTTTTAAGGAGGAGCAGAATGATCATCTGGGCAAATCAACAACCTACCGACATGCGAGATGCAAGAAAAATGTACGTTATGTGTAAGAAGGAGTCGAAATCCGGCGGTCACTCCGGCGCATTCTTCAGCGCAACCAAGTAATCACATTATATAATAATATTTTACACATTGATGATTCCCACCTCTTCTCTCATGCCAGTGATCGTCGGATTAACAGTCCGGGTATCAGTCGCATATGCTTACAAATAGATGAAGAATCCAAAGTAGTTTTCTACCTGGCACCGAACCGGTGTGCACAAACCGAACCGGGGCCGAACCTGAACCATTTATTATAGCGCGCTTGCACTCTCTCCCTCATGCAAAACAACGGTTTGCAGCAGCTTCCTCCGAGCTTTTTCTGAGCATCGTTCCGAAACCCAATGGTGGCGAGTACCGGCAGTGAAATCGGCAGAAACGAACTAAAATCGCCTAGGGTGAGACCCAAAGGAACCGGATGGAGGGGTAAACCATTCCTATTCCGGAGAGGCTACACAGTGGGCGCTATGCATGCGCCCGGGCCCGGCCTACGCTGCATTCGTTTTAATATTTATAAATCAATAGAATTCTGATTTGTGGTAGACCAAATTTAGGCATATTTGGTCATATTTTTGAATAGCGTGGTCAGCATTCTGGTCAACATTAAATAGCATAAGATCACCTAGATGCTATGTACTGGACTGATGACTTAGAATGAGATATTGCGCTTAAGTCTGATTGTGTTATCCGTGAAAGCGACCCATTTGAAGCGCATATACTATCGAGACGAGAGATAGATAAATAACAAAAGATGAGTTCAAAGTTACTGATATTGGAAAGCTATCAGCTTATAGGGGAATTACAAGATAAGACTGATAAATAGTAGTTAACCCAAGGAAAGACCCAAATATTATCTTAATGCTGGAATTATTTTTACTGAAAGTTGGTCAACATCCTAAATTTAAACTGGTGAAAAAGAATGACCATAAAGAAAGTATTAAGGGCACCTCTAAAAATTCAAGCTATAAAATGAGGCGCGTTAGGAGAAAGTAGTATTTTCTTGATTTGTCCAGGATAACACGTTGTTTCAAATGTATAATAATGAGATTATGCTCCCCGATATGAGTCCTCACCATGCAACTCGGTTTTTTTGACCTTGACAATCGATATGCTCAGCTAAGTAAGTTAAATGATCCGCTTGAAGAGCTGAATCGCATAATCGATTGGAATCTATTCGCTGATCTTCTTGCAGAGACAACGACGAAGCCCCGGAAAAGTGAAGCAGGCCGCAAACCCTTTGATCGGGTGATGCTATTCAAAATGCTGGTATTACAAAGAATGAATAATCTGTCGGATGATCGGCTGGAGTATCAAGTCCGGGACCGGTTGAGTTTCATGCGGTTTTTGGGACTTGGTCTGGCAGGGGTAGTGCCTGACGCAAAGACCATGTGGTCGTTCCGGGAAGAGTTGAAAGAGAACCATCTGATGGATCGTCTGTTTGCAAGATTCGATGAATGTTTACGAGAGTTGGAGGTAGAACTGAAGTCAGGTCAGATCATTGATGCGACCTTTGTGAGTGTGCCTAAACAACGCAATACACGTGAAGAAAACAAGATGATTAAAGAAGATGCCGTTCCGATTGAATGGGGACAGAATCCCCACAAACTGGCGCAAAAAGACATTGATGCGCGTTGGACGAAGAAGAACAGCGAATCATTTTATGGTTACAAAGATCACGTCAATATGGATCGCGATACCAAGCTGATAACCACATGGGAAGTTACTTCAGCGCAAATTCATGACAGTCAGGTTTTGGAAGAAGTGCTGCAATCCCCTGAAGTGGGAGGCGCAGATATTTATGCGGACTCAGCATACCGCAGCAATGCACAGGAAGAAAGTCTGGTCACCTCAAAATACACGAGTCAGATTCACGAAAAAGGCGCTCGCAATCATCCCCTCACGCAAGCACAAAAATCCAGTAACAAAGAGAAATCACGGGTACGTGCACGAGTCGAGCATGTGTTTGGTTCGATGACGAATGAACTGGGCGGAATCACGATTCGTACCATAGGTTATGGGAGAGCAAAAGTACACATAGGCTTACTCAACCTCGTCTATAACATCAAGCGTGTAGCGACGCTGATTCGAAAAGGGTATTTCAGTTTCGATAGGGTTAGTGCGCCCGAAATGGCTTAAAGGGAGCAAAAACGAGAAGATAACAACCCGAATCACCTTGAATTTAGAAAAATTTAATTATTGGACAGAAAAACTTTGAGAATCAAGTGAAATTGCCCTCCTGGTTGAATTGATTTGCTTTTTTTAGGTATTTTTAGAGGTGCCCTTAAGTAATAGGGCTCCTGTAAAAGTCTGGACTGATGAAGTTGATCAATGCACATTAGACCAACTATCTGATCTATCAGAGCTTCCATTCATCCATAAGCATATTGCTGTAATGCCTGACGTTCATGCTGGCATTGGATCAACTATTGGATCAGTTATTCCCACCAAAGGCGCAATCATTCCAGCGGCTATAGGTGTGGATATTGGTTGCGGTATGTCTGCGGTTAAAACATCGTTAAAAGCTTCAATGCTGCCTGATAATCTTTATGAATTGCGTTCAGAGATTGAGAAAAGAATACCTCATGGAAGAACCAACAACGGGGGGAGTGCGGACAGGGGAGCGTGGGGTAATCCAATTAAGTGTGTTTCGCACTACTGGAATACGTTTCTTTCTGATGAATATGAAGAAACCATTACTAAACACCCTAAAGCCAAAGGATATAACACTATTAGCCACTTGGGCACCCTTGGTACCGGGAATCATTTTACTGAGATATGCATAGATGAATCAGATTACGTCTGGGCAATGCTTCACTCGGGCTCAAGGGGAGTCGGCAACAGAATAGGATCATATTTCATTGAGAAAGCCAAGGAAGAAATGGAACGGTATTTTATCCTGGATAATCTGCCCAACAAAGATTTAGCCTACTTGGTTGAGCATACCGAGATATACGATGACTATGTTAATGCTGTGTCATGGGCACAGGAGTTTGCTGAACTTAACAGGCGGATCATGATGGATATTGTGTTGCAGTGTATGAGTAAATTTTTATCATCATTCACCACTACTGATGAAGCTATAAACTGTCATCATAATTATGTTGCAAGAGAACACCACTTCGGGATAGATGTGCTTGTTACACGTAAGGGCGCAATCAGAGCGAGAAAAGGTGATTTAGGCATTATTCCAGGCAGTATGGGTGCGAAATCTTACATCGTTGAAGGATTAGGAAATGAAGAATCCTTTTTCTCGTGTTCTCATGGTGCGGGCAGAAAGTTGGGAAGGAATGAGGCAAAGAGAATTTACACTGTTGCTGATCTGGAGGAGCAGACTAAAGGTATTGAATGCCCTAAAGATGAAACAAGAATTGATGAGATTCCAGCTGCCTACAAAGATATTGATCAAGTCATGGAAAATCAATGGGATTTGGTGAAGATTAAGCATACCTTGAAGCAGGTATTAAATGTTAAAGGATAATAACTAATCCCCACGCTATCGCCTGTCCAGGAGCCGCCGGACATGCATCGGATGACTTTACCTCCATGCCCACACGGCGACTGCCCCGCAGCGGCCCACTATGCGCGTCCGATGGGCAAGTTTGCGCCCCATTCTTCCCACGAAATTCCGATGAGCGGGATGGGGCCGGCCGGCACCTACCATATTCGCTAGTATGGTGAGAGATTATCTTGGTCTGAAGTTAACACTCCCTCTACTGCAGAAACAAGATATTCAATACCGTCAATTCCATGCCAGTTCAACAATTGGTATTTACCTCCAGCTGCATTGATTCGATAAACGTTGATGTCTTTATAAGTTAGCGGACTTCCTGCTTGACAGATTTCTGGTGCGCCAGGCGCTTGCAGGAAATATGCATTGCTTTTACCCACCACTGTACCGATCCCGAGAGCATCGATAAGTAGCGCTGTTTCTTCATCGATAGAAATAGCACGAGGCCGATCAGACCATCCGTTATCATAAATACGACACAAAAATGCGATGTTACGCCCCATGCGATCACGGGGTATTACGCGTGCATCACCGATTACGCCTTGAAGAATTGATAAATTCATTAAATCCCGATCAAGCGTAATGTACTTATTAAAAGGATCGGCAAGCGCTTCACTGGACGTCACGCCTTTGCTAAGAAGTGCGGAATAGATAAACTGGGTAAGAACATTCAGTCCTGCACTCGTTCCGCCAATTGGAACACCTTGCAATATGCGCTCATTAAGAGCTCCCTGCACGAGCGTTCTCTTCCAATAATTGATGTAATCGGATTGATCGCCGCCTGCAATCCATATTGCTTCAGCCTGATTGATAGTGTTGATGACAAATTCATCATTGGCAGCTTCTATAGTTGGAATGATGAGTGTTGCAACTGAGTTACTATTTGGGCACAGCTGCTGAATATAAGGGTTATAGGCATCTGTTCCAGTTGCTCGGATTACCAGAAAGTCTCCATTGCCACTCAATTCACACATCCACTGAAAAGCTGCGTCTACATCGATACCCGCACCCATTAGTACTATGCCTGATTGAGCGGTTGAAGTGATATCAGCCTGATTCCCCAAACGATAATATTCATAAGGGGGTTTCTTCTCAGCAATTAGGAGCAGAGAAAATGTCAAAAACAGCAGAACAGCTATATAACGCATCAATTATCGCTCCTTTTAACAGCGGATAAAAAGACTGCCACGACATTTTGATGTGACGGATCAGATTCAGTAAATATTTATTGAGACCTTTCCACCACGGAATTAAAGTCATATCTGATCAGAGCCTATTGATCATTTTTATAAATAATTGCAAATTCATTATATTGAAAGACTTGCATACCACTAGTAATAGTAGAGTCTGTAATGCTAGATTAATGCTTACCGATGAATTCTGGTCTAAGCTTGAGCAGAAAAAAGAAATGATACCCTATAGATAATACTCCAACCCGAAATGATGATTTAGGCTTTGCTCGCCTAGAGGAACGTCTGTGGATTATTGCTGAATACATGACCAGGCCATGTAAGTAAGAGTAAAAGCTTAAACGTAGTAGCATTGGGCTTAGGCAAAGTGAACTCCACGCTACCGCCCGTCCATGGGCCGCCGGCAGCGCACGGGATGACTACCCCCATCCCCTCAGCAGGCAACTATGTACGCGCCAGAGGCTAGTTTGCGCCCTACTCCTCCCGAAAAAAGGCGGCGACGCAGGCTGATCTGCACCCGTTCACGCTGCATCGCTACCTTGATTCTGCCAATGCATTTTCAAAGAATCATATTTTTTTATAAACCTGGCTACTACACTTCTGTCTCGTTATTTGGTACATTTTTAAATCTGTATTAACTTTGTACCCCACTTGGATTTTAATTTCAGAATCATTTGTTGCATGGATATCTACCTCATGCGCCATAGGCGTACTAATTATAATGATCTTGGCCTGTGCAACTATGATCCTAACCGAGACGTCCATTTAACAAAAGTAGGCATAGAACAGGAACAGGAACAGGCGCATTCAGCAGCACTGACGCTGCGTCATGTAGCATTTGAGCGTATTGTAGTTTCTCCACTAACACGCACATAAACAGCAGAGGTAATAAGCAGAGGTAATAAACTGCTACCACTCAGTGCCAATTGAGGTTCAACCTGATCTTGCTGACATCCGCTCTGGCTTTGAGGGCAAACTAGTATTTGACCATTTTGTAGCGATTATTTATGATCCGCTACGAAAGCGCGTAAATGACAGTGAATCGTTGCTTGATTACAAGCTGCGTGTATTACGCTTCATCGACTGGCTAAAAGGACACAAGGATAAAACATTAGTGGTAGTCGCACACGAAGATACCATGCGGGTATTTATTGCCTATTTTGAGGGCCGCATCGAGGATGATCAATTGAGGGAAATGCATATTGGCAATTGCAAATACCGACAGTACAGGTTGAATTGCACTTAAATTCGCCAAGATTACAAAAACAATTCAACGTTTCAAACTATCATTGTCTACATCGATTGCAAAAGCCTGTCCAAAACCAGCAACATATCGTCCGCTTTCCTGACGTAATGCAAATAGATGAAAATCTGGTAAGGCGCATAATACGCTGACAACATTGCCAAATTTTTCTTGCAATGCTTGTATCCGCTGCGTATATGCCTCAGTATCCCGCATTATTTCTTTTACACTGCAATTTAACACGGCTCGCTCGCGTGCAAACAGATTATGAGATTCTGATTCCGGACAAATAAACATTATTGATGCTTTTGGATTATTCAGTAAATCGACTGTATGGCTCGCCAGTTCACTGACATAGATATAATAGAGCCCAGTATCATCGCGCACAAAAGGGGCATAGCTGATATTTGGGACACCATCAGTCGAAGCGGTAGAAAGTAATAAGGTTTTTTGAGACGCGATTAGTTTTCGATAACGATTGGTAAGCTCATCGAATTCTTGCTGATTTATTTCACTCATCGGAGAACACGGACACTTCAATAGTTATAGGACAGACTATTTTATACGCTCAGTTTATAACTGACCAAGCTGTTTAGCTTAATCTCTAAAAATACTCGCGCAAAGCCGTCGTCACCGAAGATACTCCTCTGGATGATCATTGGCTATATGGCTTATGGTATGGTTAGTGAAGATGAGAGCTAAGTGAACCCGAGTTCGGCTTAAGCGGGATGAGTTCCACGCTATCGCCCCTCCAGGCGCACCGGGTGCGCACGGTATGACTACCCTCATGTGCCCGCCCCGCAGCGGCCCACTATGCGCGCCCGAGGGGCCGGTTTGCCCCCCACCCAACCCCGAAAACTGCCTCGGACCGGGCCAGCTAGCACTTACCCCCCACTGCATAACTTTCTTGATTTTACTCAATTCATAGTTTGCCACTTCTTTCACTAGCACAAACTTTGGATCTTTTCGAAGCTATCTGATTCCAAACACGCTACTCTAGCCCAGTTCATAACTGGGCTGAGTTTTCTCTTTATGCCTTTTATCACGAAGGCACAAATAATCTAAGCTCAGAAATTTTTGGTCACTTATCAGTAAAAGTAATGTATGCAAATGAATTATTGCTTATATTTTTGTAAGCACTTAGCATTCTTATCAAATTAAACAGCACCTTGCTTTTCTGGATGTCACTAATCTCGCTCGCGATCGCTCATCTCGGACACAGTCCGTTACCTCGACCCGATTCCAGATTGAGCGGGTCTCTGCGGTCACCGCAATCCAAAGTATGTAAAGGAGGACATGATGGCAAACCAACGTGAACCAAAGGATGAGATTAATGACGCGATGTTTGATCGCCCGAGAGTAGTCATCCGCTTCCGTGATGGTATTCAGCTAGCTGACCGACCTGACCTGGAAGATCAGATCGAGCATACGGGTATCGGGCCGTGGAAGAAGTTGACAGAGGAGTTCCCCGGCCTCAAGTTAAGCCCAGTCTTCACTCATTTCAAAGGAAGCGACTTACAGGAATTGACGCGCCGCGCGATGGAGATGGATCCGACTTACAAACCTACCAACTTCAGCGCATTCTACTATATTGATGCACCGCCCGAGACCGACCTTGTTGAACTGGTCAAGACGCTCCTGCGCTGGAACAGCGTTCGAGCAGCATATATCGACCAGGCTGGGCCTGATCCAGTCGTCAATGCAGCAGATGATCCCCGCTCCGTGAATCAGGGCTACCTCGATCCCTCGCCAGACGGTATCGATGCGGAGTACGCTTGGGCATTTGTTGGCGGCGACGGTGCAGGACAGCGGTTCATCGACCTGGAGCGAGGCTGGACGCTGAACCATGAAGATATTACGGCGCACGGGGCGTCGCTGCTGCATGGCACGTTACTTGACAGTTCTCGCGCCCACGGCACCTCAGTCCTGGGCGAAATCTGCGCTGTGGACAATGCGGTTGGGTGTATCGGAATCGTCCCAAATATCGCTTCTGTGGATGTCGTGTCTTACAACGGGAGCACACGCCCGGATGCGATCTTCGCCGCCATCACTAACCTGAACTTCGGTGACGTTCTGTTGTTGGAAGCCCAGGTCTATCTCAACGGTACAACTCTGCTCGGACCGATTGAGGCATATGATGCCGAGTACGAAGCCATCCGGCTGGGCACAGCGCTCGGCATCATCGTGGTCGAAGCAGGTGGGAACGGGACTGACAACGGCTCCACACCACCGCTAGATATGGACACATACACCACCTTGGCGGGTCAGGCGATCCTCAACCGCGATGCTGCTAATCCAGATTTTCGAGACTCGGGGGCGATCATCGTTACCGCTGCGAGTTCGACGGCACCTCATACCCGACTGGCCTATGCGCCCCACGGCAGGCGTATTGACTGCTATGCCTGGGGTCAGAACATCAACACCCTGTCCTCTGACGCAGGCGGCTCGACCACTGCCTATACGGCCGGCTTCGGTGGTACGTCAGGCGCTTCACCCATCATCACCGGCGCAGCATTAGCAGTGCAGGGTCGCGCGGAAGCGCAGTTAGGCTTCCGCTTCAGCCCCCGGCAGATACGGGCCATACTGAGTAATCCGGTGACAGGGACACCATCTTCCATAACCGAAACCACGCAGATCGGGGTTATGCCCAATTTACGCAACATTTTTGACACGGTCTTCAACACTGCACCGGACATCTACATTCGTGACTTCGTTGGCGATACCGGCGAGCCGCACACCGGTGCCATTTCTGCGAGCCCTGACATCATACTCAGACCCACGGCGGTCGCAAACCCGCAGGCCGAGTTCGGAGTGGACAGCGGCACCGAGAACATTGCGACGCTAGGATCGACAGCGGAAATCGGCCAGGATAACTATATCTATGTGCGCGTGTTGAACCAAGGCGGTTCGCCTGCAGCGAACGTCGAGGCTACTGTTTTTTGGTCTCCTGTCGCCACGCTGGTGACACCGGACCTGTGGACGCTGGTGGGCACGACCATCCTTCCGAATGTGCCGATTGGCGAGCAACTGACCGTGTCAGACGCCATCGTCTGGCAACAAGCCGATATACCTGGCCCCGGGCACTATTGCTTTGTCGGGCTGGTCGGCAACGCCGCAGATCCGGCGCCAGGTCCAGCTGATTTCTTAAATTGGGACAACTTCCGGCGCTTCATTCGGGAAAATAATAATGTCACTTGGCGGAACTTCAACGTCGAAAACAACGATCCCGACGTGGAAGATCCGACGGTTCCTAAAGGTTTTAAGGCGCTCAAGTTCCTTGCGCCAGGCACGCCAGACAAGGCCCGATATATGGCACTAGAAGTGATAGGGAAACTCCCGGATGGGGCCAAGGCAGTGCTTGAAGTACCGCTGATTTTCTACGAGCTGCTCCATGAGTGCCATCAGCTCGGTATGGCATCGATAGACCGCAAACGCGCCGTTGCGCTTATCCCGGTCAATCCGCACGGGCGCATGCATTTCGGCGAGGTTTTGTTTCCGATCAAGTCACGCACGGCGCTCCGGTTGCTGGTCCAGATTCCCGAGAGGCACCGCAAGGAGGCCTATCAAATTGCGGTGCGGCAAATTTGGAAATGTGAAGAAGTGGGTCGAGTCACATGGCAACTTCAGCCAAAACAGGCGTCGAAAGGAATGAAGTGAGTTCCACAGTGCTGAGTTGAAGTTTATACGATCGATGAGTGTTTTCTCGGTCTACAGGGTATGAGCAAATTCTGGTCGATGCCAACGGACATTGGTCAGTCAATACATAGCCGAATATAACTGTGGACCAGCTTGCCAGTGTGCGTTGGCATTGGCACTACCCAAACGCTGGCTAAACTGGCCAACCATATTGCCAAGAAGCACCCGTCTTTCAATGGGGTATGCGATCTCTCAACCATGTCGCATGAACAATTCGAGGCTTTGTTATCTAACGTGAGTTCGGGATAAGAAAAGCAGCAAAAAGAACTTGAATTCCTTATGATGTGAACCGCCTCGGGTTTTTCAGAGATGAAATGACTTGAGAGGAGGAGAAGATGAAGAATCAAGTCAGTTATTCACAGGAAGTACGGGAACGAGCGGTACGATTGGTATATTTGAACAGCAAAAGGAGCATGAATCGCAGTGGTCGGCCATCAAATCGATCGCATCAAGATTGGCTGTACATCGGAGACGCTGCGAGCGTGGGTAAGACGGGCAGAAACCGATCAGGGAATTCGAGGAGGTTTGTCTTCATTGGATCGTGAGCGGCTCAAGCAACTGGAACAAGAACATCGTGAACTTAAACGAGCAAACAAGATATTGCGTAAGGCATCAGCATATTTCGCCCAGCCGGAGCTCGACCGTCGACCGAAGTGATGGTGATATTTGTTGATCAGCATAAAGAACAATACGGGGTCGAGCCGATCTGCGAGCAAATTCAGATTGCCCTGTCGAGTTACTATGACTTAATCAATTGAAAATGATTCAGAATGTATAGAATTTGAAGAGTATATCGACGGTTTAGTTTTGTTATTTACTCAGTATTTTGCACAGCGCTTATTTGTGTTAAATGGGACTAGGAGAATATTTTTTGAATCATTCTTAACTGATCAGGTTATATGAACACAAAGCACGCGAACGAGATTCTGATCGCTTGCCTGATCGCATCAAGCGTGATAAGGAGTTTGAAAGTAACATAGTGCGCGTATGGGAGAATAATCTCAAAGTTTATGGGACCAACAAAATCTGGCGGCAGTTGCTACGAGAAGGCATTGTTACTGCTCGCTACACTGTTGAACGACTGATATAGCGACAGGGGTAGTCAATATCTCTCGATCCGTTGTACGGAACTTCTGGAAGAAGCCAATATTGAAGCCTCTGTTGGTAGTGTCGGTGACTCTTCTTACTACAATGTGCTGGCTGAAACGATTAATGGATTATACAAACAGAGGTCATACGGCATTGCGGGCCCTGGCGCACTATTGATGAAGTGGAATTTGCCACTTTGGAATGGATGGATTGGTTCAACTATCGCCGGTTTTGGAGCCGATTGGAAATATTCCACCGGCTGAATTCGAAATGGCATATTATCGCCAATTGAAGGAGTCAACGGATGCAGCTTGACTTAACAAAACACGTCTCCGGAATTCCCGGGGCGATTCAACCGTAGATATGCTCATCCAATTACACATACGTTTTGAATCATTCTTAACTGGTTAAGCTGTATGCGCAGTCTTATGGCTAACAAAGGAAAAGATTGTCCTGAGGATGGAGTAGTAAAACGATTTTGGAACTGTATTCCAAAGACAAAGCTGATATTGAGGAAATAGGACTCGCTCCAGGAAAATTGATGTTTACCCGGAGCAAGTCATGCCGCAGAGATAATGTCTCTACTTAGAGCGTTTTGAGATACTCAAGCAAAGCTTTTTTCTCGTCTGAGGAAAGTGTGGTACCAAATTCGTGACCGCATCGGCTATTACCGGAATTTCGGTCACTGCAATCCGTTGTCTGCAACGTATAATCAAACTTAGTTTGCTCAGCAGAAATTCCGATATTGACGATATCATAAACCGGACCAACTTTGAATGAACTGACTCGTTCGGCTGCTGGCTTCAGCAACTCCGCTAATGTGGGTACAGAACCATTGTGAAGGTAAGGTGCAGCAGCCCAGATTCCTTGAAGAACTCTTGATTCATACGCGTAAGTAGGTTTAGCTGGTTTGGCTATTTTTTCAGGTACAGCCGGTACAATAAATGCGTCTCGGAGAGATTCAGTTTCGGGTGGAAAAGGTGACTTCAGACTATCTGCTTGTGCCCTATCCTTGATCTTCGATAGAATGGGAATGTAATGCTGGAGAATAGAGCCGAGGACAGCGGTTCCCAGAACGTTGAAGGCGGTATCAACTGGCTTGAGTGGAGCAGCGAGAAATGGAATTTTTGCACCTTCAAGCACACCTGTTTTCACAGTACGACCGAGAATTTCATATTCCTTTGAATCCGTATCAACATCCAGAATGGGAGTTTTCCAAGTTTTTTGCTCGAAAAACCTGGTTTCACCGGGTGCAATACCATGACAATCAGCGCAACCACCTGCTTGAGTCTTGCGTTCATAAATTTCTTTACCTTTGTTGGCAAGGGTTTGATCTATCTGCCATGGCCATTTGGGAGGACCAATTTTTTTAATCAAATCTTCCAATGCGAGTAATCCCGAGAAATTAGCCGAATTAGTGGCTAGATAGTCAATACCGAGTATATCGTCCACATCCTTTTTAGGATGAAAAATAGCAAATACTCCGTAAACTTCTCCGAGATTTCGGGAAAGCGCCAGTATGCTGTTGCCATTACTGGCGAAACCAGGCCATTGTGTTTTGTCCTGAATTGCAGCATTCCAGAGAAACGGATAACGTACCGGTGCATTAGCTGGCTGGATATTTTCAGGGATCATGTAAGTAGGGGCAGGACCGATGTCTAGCCCAGCGAGCCGATTGAAGATCATCGATACAGCATCGAGTCTTGCAGGGCCCCAAGGCTGCGTGGGGAGTGCGCGTTCTATCAATGTATGGTAAGGTAGATACCAGGCTTTTACTTCCTCTCGTAGTTTCTCCTTATCTGCCGAAGTTGATGACGAGCCGAGTACGGCATGAGCGAAATCGATGAATGCTTGTTGGTTCGTCAAGACCGTATTCACCGCAATATCGAGATCAGCAAGGAAACTTTGGAAATCAACGATTCCAGGGCCGCCATCGATTCGATATGAAGTACCAGCAACCTCGATTTGACGCGTATGGCAGGCAGCACAACTCATGCCTATTTCCTGTCCGTTCCCCCCGCTGTTAACAGTAAATCCAACCGGCAACCCGGCGGGCCGGCTTGCTTCATTGATTAAATAACCATAACGACTAAGGCTTTCATCCATAAATGGCTTGCCATTTGGCTGCTTTAAAGCGACTATCCATCGAAGCGGCATAATCTGAGATCCTTGATCTCGGCTATAGAAGTCGTTCCGGGTAGCAGCTGTCCACTCTGTGCCTTGATCGATAGTCACCGTTTCTGCGGCGAATAAAATCGCAGGTAACAGCCAGGCAAATACTGAGACGATACTGCCAATCCGGGATACAAACCCGATTTTCAACATTTACTCTCTCCTTGAAGAATGAATTAGAATATAGTTCACAGCATCCTTGATAATTATTATTCTGCAGCTGCTTTACTCACAGACATGAAGATATTGGCAGAGGATAAATCCTTTTTAGGCCTACCTGCTAGCTACCCTGCGTACAGAATGATAAGAATTTATTAGTACGTTCGATTTAATTTCCAGGATTCATTTTTTCCGAATACCCTCTTATATAACTATATATGCTGCCAGGGCCAAGCTGGGAATGGATGCGCAATTAGCATAGAATATGCCAAAGGTATATAGTAAAAGAAGAAGAACGCCTTTCTTCTCACTATTTGATCATTGAGATTTGCTGGGAAAGTGGTATATCGTAAATATTCCTATACAAAAAGATTGTTTGTCTTTTCTTCATGACTTTTATTTCTTAAAAAAAGATTATTTATTCTTCCTATATCTCAATTAGCGAAACACAGCAAAAAATATTTCCTCTGACAACACTTAAGGTTAGTGTGTTCCGATGTTTCCACCTCTAATAAGCTTCGACGTCCAGACACTACTGGTCGCGGTTGCGCTGGCCACGATGCTCTCAGCAGTGACTCGCATCCTGTTATGGCGCACTCATCCCGGGATACCCGGACTCGGCCATTGGGCGGGGGCCAGTGTGCTGGGAACAGTGGCACTTTTGATGATTGCTATGCGCAATGTTGTTCCCGAATGGTTGGCATTATCATTGGCGCAAATGCTCATCGCGATGGGCTTCATTATCCTATGGGATGGTTTCCGCCGGTTTGTAGGCCGCGCTCCGTTGTCGCGTCCAATTCTGATGGTCCTTATTGTGTTTGCAATTGGTTTGATCGTGGCTTCGAACGTGTTGCAGTCGTTGAGTTTTCGCACGTCGAGCAACGCCTTATGGGTAGCGCTGCTTTCGGCCATGGTTGCACAGGAGCTATTATCGGCCGCCCGTCCGTGGGAAATTACGATGCGTGTTTCGGGCTGGCTTTACGCGATCAGCGCAGCGCTATTCTTTGTTCGCAGCTTCGCAGTAGCGACGAGTGACGCAACCGTTGACCCTTGGAGTCCGGATGGGCCAACCCCGTTGATGTTGCTCTGGTGGCTGTGCTTCACTATGGGCGCGACGCTCGGCATGGTGCTCATGGCAAGTGAACGGCTTCAGAAGGAGCTAGACCATCAGGCGAGCCACGACCCGCTCACTGGAGCCCTTAACCGTCGTGCCTTATTGATGTTTGCAGAAAAGGAGCTGGCCCGTTGCCGACGCAATGGACAACCCTTGTCTGTACTGATGATGGATCTGGACCACTTTAAGGCCATCAATGATCACTTCGGTCACCAAGGCGGCGATGAGTTCCTATGTCGCTTCGTGTCTTCTTCCCAGCGGGTGTTACGTACCGAGGATGTGTTCTGTCGCTTTGGCGGCGAAGAATTCCTGGCGCTTCTTCCGGGCATTACTTCCGAACAAGCATTGCTGGTTGCAGAGCGCATCCGTAGCGCCTACCGGAGTGAGATGGAGAACATCACGACGATTTCCCTTCCGTTCAACGCCACGGTTAGTATCGGAATCAGCCAATACCGCCCTGAGGAAGAGATTGACGATGTCATCCTCCGTGCTGACACCGCCCTTTACCAAGCGAAAGCGAATGGGCGCAACCGATGCGAATTGATGGAATTTTGTGGAGCGGAGTAGATTCCTCTAGACCTTCATCGGATACACGACTAATGGCCCCAGTTAATAAAATCGCGAGCTCAAGCCAAGTCGAGTTGGGCTTAAGTGGGGTAAGCTCCACGCTATCGCCCGTCCAGGGGTCGCCGGCAACGCACGGGATGACTACCCCATGCCCCGCCCCGCAGCGGCCGACTATGTGAAGTGGTACCCAAAAACTGTACAGGTTGTTAAGCTCTGGCAGAATTAAAAAGGCGCTTAATAACAATGAGTAAAAAGCGCATACAATATTCGAGCGAATTCAAAGCAAAACTAGCGCTGGCAGCGATACGTGGTGATGAAACTGTCCCCCAATTAGCAGCGCGTTATAATGTACATCCCACGCAGATCAATAGCTGGAAACGGCAACTCATTGAGCAAGCTGCCGAGCTGTTTTGTAAAAATAATACTGCCGCCAATAAGGAGCAGCCTACAACAGATGACCTGCACCGGGTTATTGGTCAATTGGCGGTAGAACGCGATTTTTTAGCAAGAAAGCTCAATCATTAAGTCTTGTAGAACGCAAAGAGATGATTGAGCCCCATGGCAAACTTAGTCAAACTCGTCAATGTCAGCTGCTGGATCTGGCGCGCTCAACTTATTATTATCAACCGCAACCAATCAGTAATGCTGATCTGGTTCTGCTGCGCATGATGGATGAACAGTACTTAAAGACGCCACAATATGGCTCACGCAGTTATGCTACCTGGTTTCAGCGCCAGGGAATCATGTTAGGGCGCAAGAAAGCCTCTTCCTTAATGAAGACACTCGGTATTGTCAGCATAGCTCCAAAACCCAGGACCAGCATCTCAAGCAAACAGCATAAGGTCTATCCTTATCTGCTTAGAGAACTTGTCATTAATAAACCCAATCAGGTTTGGGCTGCCGACATAACCTATGTCCCCATGGAGAAAGGCTTTGGCTATCTGGTTGCCATCATCGACTGGCATTCGCGTAAGGTGTTGAGCTGGCGCTTGTCCAATACCTTGGATACTGACTTTTGTACTCAGGCGCTGGAGGCAGCCATCCAGGATTATGGCTGTCCACAGATCATGAATACCGACCAGGGCGTACAGTTTACCAGCGAAGCATTTACCTCCATACTAAAAGATCATCATATTCAGATCAGCATGGATGGCAAGGGGTGCTACTATGACAACATTTTTGTTGAACGACTTTGGCGGACAGTTAAGTATGAGCTTTTATATACCAGAGAATTCAATAATCTGAAGGAGATAAAGCAGAATTTATCCACATGGTTTGAATGGTACAATCAAGAACGATTTCATCAAAGCCTTGACCGTCTTACGCCTGATGAAATCTACTATAGTGATCCAAGAATTGATCGGGTTGCCTGAACCTGTTTAACTATACATATCAGAGCTGAACTTTCTTTCAGGTTGTCCAGTTACAGGGAACCACATCAATGCGCGCCTGAGGGGCCGGTTTGTGCCCTACTCTCACCAAACCGCCGGGGCAGGACGGGGCCGACCGGCACCCTTCCCACGCCGCATTGCCTCTACCATTCTGCCAGCGCACTGATCACCGTCTATACAGCATCTTCCTGACTAACCGCATTCCCAAATGATAACGCCATCGACGACATCATTTACCGTCTCGTATTTAGAAGCATTAAGCAGAGAGATCAAGTTGTGATTGATCAGGCTAACTGTCTCCTGCTCATCAGAAGAAATGAGTCGATTTTGAATACTACATTCTTTATTCAGCAGATTTGCGGGTAGGACTTGATTCGGTGACCCTGGGACACCAGTATCTCCGCAACATAAGGGAATGCCTTGCTCATGGAGGTATGCCAATCTAATCTTTTCAGAGTGTGCAGATTCCCCAACAATGCCAATATCGGAGCCTGACTTACTTGATTCGCCAGCTTTTCATTTAAACTTAATTTGAATGGTGTAAATCCTATCTTCATTTACAGACTGTGCAGATAGACAAGCATTCTTAGACTAGTGCTGTGCTTAAGCAGCGCACCGATAGAACGCATCCATCTCGAAGCACTGATTAGATATCACGCAATTTCAATATTAAGAACTCCTCGTGAAGGCGTGACAGAAGTCGAGCACGTTTTTGAAGCTCGCGGAGTCCCTCAACAATAGGGTCCGAATCCTCCGGCGCTATATAACAAGCAAAATCTATCACTGCCTGTGTGGCGTGCAATGTAATCGCATTAAGCAACAGTGGTCTCGGCGCATGCCACTTAAAATCAGCACGAAAAGAATTCTCATCAATGTCTTCCAAGTGGTATTCGACCAAATCTTGCCAATTTCCGTGTATTGTATGGGAAACGCCACCAAACGCAGCAACATATGCCTCCTCGAGCCCGACCGCCTTCGCTCTTCCGAATATGTTATGAGCTCCCCAGTTCCGGTCTTTTGTCTTTGGTCCATCTTCAACATTATTTCCTGAAACTTGAAAACTTCATTCGATAGAGTTAATCATTCGGCGCTCGATTGTTAACCCCTGTCCACCCCTTACTTCGATATTTACCTTGATCCGTTCGAGAAGCTGCCTTTCGTGTTGTAGCGAATATCTGCGGTACGAGAAAAATAATTCCTCAGACGCATAGGCAATCAAGTACCGGAGGTTGATAATGCATTCAAATGCCAACCGCCCTAATACGAAGGATATTTCTCTACGATGCTTGCAAGTTTGATCGAGCAAGCCGTCAATAAGTTTGTACAGCCTGACGAGATCATCACCGAGAATCGCTTGATCTCTGTTCCAACTTCGTGTCTTCACCGGATACAGATTGCCTACAACACAAACATAGGATCCGACCTCAATCAGGAGAGATATTGAAAGTCCAATGAAATCAGCCTCAGCGTCGAATGCACGAACCTGCTCTTCGTCAATCTCAGTCCTTGAGATATCCTGCGTCTCCGCTATAACTGACTCTACGAGCCCATTCATGTGATGTTTTAAGTTGGAATTTACTGGCTAGAGTGGATTTTCGCGCAAATCCGGTGAAAGGAGAAATTAGCCCTCACATTGCGTTTCTTTGATTGGAAAGGCAGATAGCTCAAGGTGGCTGATGCGCAGCATATTTGGACGGTTTGTGCCCCAAACAAAAGGTGTAGTATCAGTTATTTCTTTAATGGGGACTGACGGCAGAACAAGCTTCACTCTTCCCTCTGCCCCCTGGAAAGTAGTGCTCCAACAACAGTGGTGTCGCGCAGAAGTGCTGCACCGTGAACAAAGGGCTCGCTTCGCTCTCCTTGAGTATGTGCAAGGAAGCCAACATCGTCATCGGTAAGATCTCGGTCGAGCTCGTTTGCAGTACGCCACTTTGTAGAAAGTGTCAGATGAATTTCGATATCTCCAAGTTGCTCGCCTGATGACAGCACCATGTTTGTGTCAGGGGCTGGACGAAGCACTAGTGAAAAAGACTCAGAAGATATTGTGTTGCCACTTTCGCTATGAAGCGACATAGTAGCGGACGCCCGCGCAACTGAGAGGTGTAAGTACGTGGGGAACATATAAGACATATATGACGCAATACACTACTTTAAAAAATGAAATCTAACATGGCAAGCTACTATTTATTCCTTATTTATTTATAGGTGATATGCTATACCATCAGCCTAATTTACAAGTAAACTGCTTGAGTTGATAGCATTCACAGTTTTAATAACTAGCGTGCACCATTAAGGTCGTCATCATTAGCTAACAGCATGGCGTGCGTAAAATTTACCGATACATGGATGCCAGTATTAAGATTATATTTATTTGCTAGCGATTGGCGTATGATTGTTGGAAGACGCTTGTGTGTCATCATAAGAGACCACGACGAGTGCATATTGGTTTAGCATTACATTAAAAATAATTTGCTGGTTTGATGCCGTATAATCAAGCGGTCTCAATCCGGGTGTATTAGTCGAGTCGGGCGAGGTCAATGCTACACCAGTTACTTCCTTGCCATCCGGAATCTTAAGATTGACGGAGAAAGTAGTTGGCTCTACTGTAAAAGAGCCATTGACACCGATAAAATTCACGAATTGCAGAATCGTCTGGTTGCCAAGCTGAGATAACTCGAAATGGACGCGGCGGTCCGCATCGGTTGTCAAGGGCATTGTATTGGTTGCCTGAACGGCACCAGATAATTTCTCGAGTGCTGTTGCATCGCTGGAGACAAAATAGTCTTTCCCCAACGAGGCAGAAAAGAAAAGTACGCTACCAGTACCAAATGTGTTTTGCTTCTCGGCAGGAAGCGAGTCGCTCTTGCTAAATCCCAGCAGATCGGCTAAAGCATAGTCAGCTCGAGCAGTTCCATATTCATCCAGAGCGGTGGGATTGGCGCCCGTTACAATCAGATTGCCGCCGTTTTCGACATACTGCTGCAGGATTGCGGCTTCGGTATCAGAAATTGCCTGAACTGCTGGCAAGATTACTGTTTCATAGGGCTTTAGCTCTGCTGAATCAACTGGATTGACAACGATTTCAAAAGGAATATGTTGATGCACCAGCATTTTCACCATACCGCGATACTCAGCTAAATATTGCCGTTCGTAGGCGCTGTCAAGCTGGTTGGTAGTCCACCAAAGCGGGTCGTTAGATGTCGTATCAGTATATAGCCCGACTCCCGCCGCTTGATCAACATAGTCACGACTCGCGGACGAGTAAAGAACTGCAACTCGCGCACCAGGTTGCGTTTCAAATAAATAGGGCGAGTTTTCTTGAGCCCAACCAAACATACGGGTACGGTAGTCGGCGCCTACAGACGTGGTCATTTGCGGGATTTTTGTTTCATATGGATTGTTGCGTGTAGCCAAGGCTTCTGCCATCACCAATTCAGCATCATCGCTAAGCTGACCATAAGTAAACACCCAGGATGGCTTTTTACCTGAGGCCGCTCGTCCGAATTTGTTCATAGCGATGAGAGATATCCAATCGTCTTCTAAAGAAGAGCGCATACCATTCCCATCGCTCAATGCATCGATTTCCCAGACGTGCGTGATTCCTTCCAAATTCTTCAAGTCGGCTCCATCTAACGCAATAGCAGTCGTCGCGTTGTAATCTAGAGTGACAGTTTCAACAATTAGAGGGAATTCGGGATTGATAGCCCGGCCTGCGCTCGCCACATCACGTAAAAACAAAGCTATCTCTTGGCGGCGCCAAGCAATCCAACGCCTCCAGGTTGGATCCGTCCAGTTTTCGGCCACTGGTGCATCAAGACCTGTATCAGCTTTAAACTTTGCAATTGCATAGGGATCAAAGCCGGCCCAGTCTACGCCAATATCGTTAAACAGGGGAACGTCTAACCATAAACCATCGATTCCTGTGGCTGCTATCTTTCGGACACGGTCAAGAAAATAATCCTTATAAGGTGACTGAGGCGACATCCAAGCACTTTCCGCGTCCTTCTCGACCCAGTGAATGCGGCCACTACCGCCATAAAACACATTAGGTTGGCCGTCTATGCCAATTTGTACCCAATCCGGGTGATCTTTAAACATAGTGTGCTCAAGATTTTTGCCATTGGGAGTTAACACTTCCAGGCTCGGGTAATACCAAACTACCCTAAGGCCCCGTTTATGGGCCTCGGCCGCGAAGCTGCGCATGAGCGCTAGTTCCTGCTCGAACTGGGCATCGGTCAGGTAGCTAGAGAGATTAGAATCAGCCTCGATAACGGTGACCTTCTGGGACACCATATTAGAGATGATCTGGCCCATCTCTTGCGCTGTCATTTCTGTAAATAGCTCGGCACCACCAATCCTAGCAGTTTTGACCCAGCTATTAAACGCAGCAGGTTCCTCCGCTTGGGCAGTATTAGTCAAGCTGAGAGAAGCAAATATGCCTAGCAAAGCTAAAATAAAAGAAACTGTCAGTCCTTTCAGATCCATCCATCTTCTTTTTTCAATATACATTTTAACTGATAGTAGTAAGGAATAATATTTGCTGATAATGCCACCCATAAAGCATACAACCCTGTTCACGCTGTTATTAATAATCTCCCATCCGCTGTGTTAGCACGTCTTGGCTGCATTAAAAAACGCTGCTCATTGAAGGATAAACCGACTCCATCCTAATCATCCCTCATTGCTCATGAATAAAAAAATAACAGCTAATAAAGCAGATTGGCACTTGAAGCAGAGTAGAAACTATGAATTAAACCGATCTGTTATTGTTAACACATAAGATTAAGGAAATAAAATCTAGGAAGCAATAATGCAAATGTATACAATTTTTATAGCTATTCTAACGGCGCGGCGTTATGTTACTGCAGCCAGGGGGATAAACATATTGTAGCGTGAGTTCGACATAAGAATCATTACGCTACGGTTGAGAGAACACCTGAGAAACTCTAATACTAAGAGAGGATGTCTTCTCATGAATAATGATGAAACTCTTTTCCGGAGTCCACTTATCATAATTCATATTCCTTTTGCTGACTTTATTATCCCGAGATCACGTGATTGAAGCTATCAGATCAAGTTTGAGCCAATACACATAAGCATCTATATATTGACATATGAGGCTAATACTCTCTCTGTATGGGATACTAAATCAACAGCAGTTCAAAATTTATTATCTGAGATGGGTAATGCAGCACGCTACTCAAAGGAGACGTCAATGGATGTGGAAGTACTGATTGTCGGAGCGGGCCCGACCGGATCGATGCTCGCAAACCAGTTGGCACGTCGAGGGATGCGTCCTCTGATCATCAATCGTCATTCAGGACCGGCACAGCAGACGCGGGCGATGGCAGTACAGGCACGCACGCTCGAAATCTATTCGAAGATGGGTCTCAACGAGCAGCACACGCATTAGGTGCTATTGTTGGCGGTACAAATATGTGGGTAAACGGGAAGTGGACCGCCCGAATTCTCATCGGAGATATAGGTCAAAGCATGAGCCTATTTCCATATATCCTAACGCTCTAGGCCAGGACGACAACGAACAGATCATGGGTGCGTAACTACATGAGCTTGCGTGGACATACAGTGGAATACAGAATCCATAGCGATCGAACAGTATCCCGACTACATAGATGTCACGCTCAGGCAACTTGACGGCAGCACCCGCAGGCTTCGGGCAGTATGGACAGCAGGATGCGATGGCTCCCACAGTCTCGTTCGCGAGAAGAGCGTGATCACGTTTTCGGGTGCGCCTTACGAGCACGTGTTCTTTGTTGCGGACACGGAGGCGACGGTCACCATGACGCCAGTCAAGAGTTACCTCACCACTATCGGCTGCAGCACTTAGAAAAAATGATCCTGGGCTAATCATCGTCCCTTTTTAAGAGGGATTCATGTCCGCTTCCGCGCTATGGAATGAGTGGTACTGAAAGCCGATGGCTGGTTCTATCACACTATGTGGAAGCACAACCCGGAGTCCGACGCTCACTTGAGCGCACGCTTGAGCGCAACTCATAATTGTCATAATATAACAAGGTGTTACCCATTGACAACTCTTACTACCCTGCCTCAAACCAGTGACCGTCGGATTAACAGTTCGGAGCTTTATATTTATTTCCACAAAGAGAAGAGTAATCATACAAAAGCTTTGTGACAAAATTAATAGAAAAACTCAATCCAATTCTAATACACTATTCAAGTTTGGTACTGTCGACGACGCCAGAATTTCGCCATAGGCCATCGTGTTTCAGTAAGATAGTAGCTATGGCGTAATTTCTTATATTCACTATAGGATTGAATAACCTTATCAGCATACTCGTGTAGTACATTCGCACTGCCCGATAAATAGCGCAACACGATATCAGCTGAGTGCCATGCTTCTTCCAAACCCTTGGAAATCCCTCTTGATGCCAAAGGATCAAGAGCAATGGCTGCATCCCCAACTGCGAGCCAGCCATCTCCCGATGCGTATGAGAGACGTTGCGAGCGCGCACACCTGACCACCAACCCTCTTCCAGAAACACAGTTAGTCATGTTCGCACCAACATGATTAGTTTTATGAAGTTGGTTAATCCACCACGCATGCAGTGTCGCTTTGCCTCCTCGTGGTAACATATCAGCATCGGTCATGTACATGGTAACCGATCGGTCCGATGCTAATGGCGCGCGATACCACCAACCATTTTCAGTAGCCTCGATAAGCACCCGACCTCCATCCACGAATTCATTTCTATTCGTTCGCATATTTATCACAGCAAACTGCTGATCGTCGGCTTTAACGCTTGCGCCTTGGATTCGAGCAAAGCGAGCACGACGTCCAGTCGCGTCAACTATGAGCTTAGGGTATAAATCAATTATCCCACTTAGTGATTTCAAGGTTGCCAACCAATATGTTCGCTTCCATTCTGCAGATAGTAGAACTGTGGATAATACGATATTGGCACCAGCCTCTCGGCAACCTAATGCAAGATCTCGGTCAAATGCTGGGCGAGATAAATTTACTCCAACTCCAATCGGATGAAATAGGTAATCCATCCGATTTGGAGCCAAGTGACCCCAGTATGCATCGACACCACTACTGTTTAAGTGATTTTCATTGAACAAAAGATTATTCGGCACGAGCATATTAAGTGCTTGCACACCACTTGGGGGCAGGTGTTCACCAATCCGCAGCTGGGTGTAATTGCTTAATTCTGTAACCCATACATCCAATCCAGTTCGTGACAGTACAATTGCTAGCGCCAATCCGGCCGGTCCACCTCCAATAATTAATATAGAATCCTTCACAGCGTTTGAAGTATTAAGGCAGAAGCCTATCTGTCTCGATCAATTTTCCTGTAATGGGATCTCGAACAATAAGACCAAGCTTCGCCCAGTTTGCTACCATATTAAGGTGTCCATTTAATCCAACTCCGTTAATGCCACGATCCCAGCGTGTACCTTGATCCCCACCAGTGTTCACATACACGGGGCGCTGTGAGGGCCACCAATAAGCCGTACAATCGGCAAAGTCCGCCTGCCATGGAAGCGCCATTTTTTCTGTTAGAAATCCGGCTGGATGGTCTGGGTTCACTCTAAACTCGCGGCGCAGGTTGGGCCTTGGATGATACGTTTCAGCTCTAGCCATATCATAGGTAGCTTCGATGCCTGGAAAGAAAGAGCTACCAATGCAAGTTTCCAGTGCTGCCTCACACAACGCACGTGGTTGTAGTGCTATATCTATTTGGCTAAACGCTGTTGGCGCACGTTCCTGGCCTTCCCAATCAGCATCGAAATTACCAAGTACCCAATTCGTAAAATGCGCATGTTGATAGCGTGTGAGTGATGGAAAAACCCAGGTGGGACCGTTGGGATCCGGGTTCGCCCCGCTGTATAGTAATGGCATAGTACGTACCGGAGAGAGCTCTTCTGCACTATTGGCAGTGCTATTTAGTTTGGTCAGTCGAGCCATTAAATCAGCACGAGAGCGCTGGTCTTTCAGCTCACTTAAACGCGTAGCATCAGACAATGCGCGCGGAAAAGTGCTTCCATGGGCTGGTCGATGTACCCATCTAAGCATATCAGCACGTTTTAATATTGGATAAATATCTCGAGTAAAAGATGTTGTTCTCGGAGAGTCAAATGTGCCATCATTATTCATTCTCGCCATGCTCACGGCCTGATCATACCAAGTTACTACGCCGTAGACCTCTGGTGCAAAACGCGGCACGGTTATAACTACCCACGCAGATACAACCGGGTGAGTTGTGCCATCAATTTCTAGCGTCGCACCGATAGGCCCATCAGAGACACTGTCATACCATCCATCATTATCTGCAAAATGATCAGCAGAGAGATTTAGTGGTGAAGCGGATTTTCCAGGGCCACCGATTACTATCAGGCGACCTTGAGCATCGGTCATTATTGAGGCAAGCTCAATATTCGCCACATGATGACTTGGTATTCCTGGCTTGGCAAACTCGATAGAACCACTCATGCGTGTCTGGGGCTGATTAATTTCGGAGATAGTGCCCAAAGCTGAAATCACCAATTTCTGGCGATCATACCCATCATTTCTTAGTCTTGGTGTACTGCTTCGCGCTAGCGTATCCATAATGCGGAAACCGGCAGCCTTACGATTTGCCAAACCAACGCTCCATTCAATCTTCGTTTTACTGTTAGCCGTAATCTCCGCCGTCACAATTTCGTTTTCATTGACATCGATTTCCACTTTGTAGATGCGGAATCGCGTGCTTTGAGGCCGGAGCCCACCGTCTGATCCACGGTAGGGACTTTCCGGAGCGATACCTGGAGCTTCAGGTCCTTCAATAAACCCATCATTACTGTCACCGATGCGTGCAATCCCGATACTAGGATATATTCGGTATTCGACCCGCTGCTTATTTGCTGTCGACATTTCAGTCCCTCCGAGTAGGTTGTTAGTATCTAATTGGTATATTTAGTCTGATTATATAAAGCTGCTCCACATCAGCCTACCTATTTTTGAACACGTCTCTAATTTTATTGAAAAGCTCCGTTTTTTTCTAAAAGCTTGCTGTGTTTAGTCGAGCCCATTACCTGACTCTCCTATGTTGTGATAATTTAAATGTGAATTAAGAGCTGACTCGTAAAAAATCCCAGAAAAACAGAGCCGCAGCCAGCTTTCCGAATACATGTACCATAAGCCCGTTATAAGAACGCACTTTGCTGGCACATTCAATGCCTGTTTTTTCTTCAATCCAGGCAAATAAGGCTTCAATCGGTTGCCACACGCAAGAAACTGCTGTCGATAACCATTGATCCTGTGGTTCCAGATGGTGCTGCCCTTTTTGTTTTTTAACCGGTGTCAAGACGGTCAGATTCTGAGCTCGCCTGATGCATTCAGCGTCAGGCCGTTGATAAGCTTTATCCCCATACAGTTCATTGTTGTGCAATTGTGGTCGAATCTGATCAAATATTTTGCCATCATGGTCGCTGGCGCCAGCCACACCAATATACTCAGGCACCGGCAGTGAGCCCGGTTGGCGGCGCCCTATGATATGGACCCGCACACCATGATAGTACAACTTCTTGGTTGAGCAGTAGCCCGAATCCGCCAACTGTTTCGCTACACACGCGTTAAACCGACGACCTTGCCTCGCAAGGATGACCGGAAATGAATCAGTCAACCAAACCTGCCCGGCATTCCTGGTTTCCTGTTCTTGCTGAATCAGTGCTAATAAGGGGGCAAACACATCGGCTACCCGATTCAGACGCTGAACATAAGCCACATAACTTGGAAGTCGTGGAAACCAATCGCGTAAGTGGCGATCCGCATACTCATAAATACCTTTGATCTCTCTATGCTTGTCCATTACACCGAACAGGAAGAGGGTAATGACTTCTTCGTCGCTGAAGCTTAAATCCGCGTGATTACTCATTCTCTGACTATAAATCCAAAGATTTTGCTGATAATGCTTGCAAACATAGAGATAAATGGTTATTAATCGGTTTTGCCAGTTCATTGATTACTTTGATTGATTGAGGTTGGGTGATGTCTTCCTCAATAGTTTAACGTTATTGATGGACTGGCTTCTATTTCAGCTCTTAATTCGTATTGAAGCGAAATTATGAAAGTATGGTAGCCATGGCGTGTGGATATCTGTGGCTACCTATGTGAAATGTCAACAGACCCTAGTAGTAGCGTAGATTTGCCGTGAGCGTTATAGTATGAATATGGTATTCGAAACGGTCCGGACGTACAGCGGCGAACACAGCCTGATCGATCGCTGCATCGTGTGTTCGGTGCGGTATGACCCATTCGAATTAGGGTAATAAAAATACCAGGGGGAGAGATTTTAGTTCTGATTGTCATCAAGGCTAAAAGCACGTCCGCTGGCTGACAGCTTCTATCTCCATGTCGACAAATCAGATATCAGTTAATCGCCTTGGGTCCTGCAAACCACCAAATGATCAAACCGACCACGGGCAGCATCAGGATCAAAACCACCCAAAATACTTTATTTCCGGTTGAAGCGGCGCTTTGAGTGATTTTTATAATAGCCCAAATATCCAGGACGAGTATGACAAAACCAAGAAAACCACCAACTTCAATATCCATATTTCCTCCTAAACAGGTTTGTTTTTGATATGTAAGCTATCTTTCTCATCAGTTTCAGACTCTACGCATAAAAGCAAGCGAGTTCTGTTCGTTATCGCACATTGCTCAGATAGCCTCCCGTTTTCAGCATTCTTTCAGCATTAATAAATAGGTAACGTAGAATTTGAGAAGCCTGAGAGTATAAAAGATAGTTGCCCTCCAATATCCAAATCAAAACTAATAGCCCGGCATGCCTTCTTATATACTTATCAAGTATGCCACATATACAGTTATATAATAGTAGGCTATGCATGCTTGACTCCCCGATCAGGGCTCATGCCAGTGAACGTCGGATTAACAGTCCGGAGCTCAGTCGTTTATATCTACAGATAGACGAAGAATCCAAAGCAGTTCTTTTACCTGGCACCGAACCGGTGCGAACAAACCGAACCAGGGCTGAACCTGAACCATTCATTATGGCGCGCTTGCACTCTCTCCCTCATGCAAAACAACGGCTTACGGCGGCTCCCTCCGAACTTTTCTGAGCATCGCCCCGAAACTCAATGGCGGCGAGCACGGGCGGCGAAACTGGCAGAAGAGACGCAAAATTGCCCAGGGTGTCGAGAGAAGAAACCCTCGCTTAACATTAGGTTTTCTCAAGCTCTTCCAATCGTAGGGAGATGATTCTTATGTCGAACTCAGGTTAAATAGGCGCCCAGCCGTGTTGGTTGCGGATGAAGAGGCTGACTGTAGAGTTTTTTTCATCCGCAATTATCCCAGATATCAGCATAATAAGCAGGGAATTGTATTTTCTTTAACGTGAGAATTAAAAAAGCGCCTGATCTTGATTCTGTTGAACCGAGTTCAACACCATTTAAATCTTTAGCTCAAGAATTGAACTACCGCGATGATTTTTTAACTCAATATCAAAGCCGTATACCCTTCTAATTATGGCAAGGCTATTGAAACAAAGACACCAGCATGATCGGATACAGTAGGCTGATTTGGATCAACAAGAGTGTTAAAAACAACACGACTTTCAAGTACGCCCTTTACCTTCTTGACAAAAATATAATCAATGCGTCTAGCAGCAGCTCCCACATCCAAGGTGGAAACCCCTACTGTACAGTGTATGTCAGGCTGACCACCTTCTGCACATAAATCTTCCAAGGGTCTATCTTGAGCATAAGCATCGGTAAAGCCAGCATTAATAATTCTTTCATAGAAAGGACGCTCCTCGAAGGGAGCAATGCGGAAATGGTCGATATTGAAATCTCCACCAAGAATCACAGGATTACCCTGGGGGAAAAGCCCCTCTATCTCATCAATGAATGGGAGTAAAACATCCAACTGGGCATTGAGCTCATGCGCAGCACACTTTGCACAAAGATGAGTATTATAAATATTCAGTTTCCCAGAACCGGGAATATTAATACGTGTCATCATCACGTTTCTACGCAATTTAATGTCATGTCCCAGAAATTCCAATTCAGAAGCGTGCGGCAAGCGCTTGGATATCTCGTAATCAATTTCACAGCGACTCAGCACTGCATTGGCTACTACCAGTAGGCCTGACAATCCAACTTCGAATGCCGTATGTAAGTCATAGTTGTGCGTTTGAGCCCGAAGCTTTTCTTGGAGATCTAGCGCACTATTAGTCGTATGAACTAGGGCACCATCAACCACTTCTTGAAGAAGAATGACATCGACAGGTGTTTTTGCTGCAAACTCAGCAATAGCATCTAAACGCTGATTACGCGTTTCAACTTCAGAGAAAAGGAGATTGATAGATAGGATATTCAGGTGTTTTCGACTTGTAACATCACCACATTGGACCAGTGGCACAGAGCCGCTACCATTTTCAAGAGTTTGACCAGCACAATTGAATATAACTATGCAGCTTAAAATAAAGATGAAAAAAATGTTTCGCATGCTTGGTCTCCATGTTGGGTAGTGCAGGCAGAAAATCGATCGAATCTTTTAATTTTAAACCAGTACAAATGGTCTGTTTTTAATTAACGTGAGTCCGGGATAAGAAAAGCAGCAAAAGGAGTCTGAGCTCCTTATGATAAATTGATTTTGAAGAAGAGTTTCATCCTTCTTCATGAGAATAAATCCTCATCACTTGATATCAGAATCCCTCAAGCTCTTCCAGCCGTGATGTAATGATTCTTATGTCGAACTCACGTTAAATATGTTACTTCCTGCGCTTTGTTTCACAATGAAGTTGGCAAAGCCCATGCGTGCCTCGAAATCGGCATTCAGGCCTTGCGAGCGGCACCAACCAAGAAACGTTTCGGGATCGATACGGGTGCGCACGACGGTATAGCCATCCTGCGTAAGATTGTCCTCATCTTGTTCTGCTTCAGCGAGCCATATGTCGAAGCTTTCGGGCAGCTTATGACTATCAGTCATAATTCTGAGGATGGCATTGTAATCTTCGCGATAGTACCAGACCATGCCTATTTTGAAGGGAGATGGTTTTTCCATAGTTTTTCCTTTGTTAATTGAATAGCTGGTGGAACTTCGTACTTTATCGGCATCGGGCCACCAATCCTAAGCACAGGGTATCTGGATATTAGAAATCATGGAAAGTTCAATACTACAGCGGGACCGAGAAGATTAATTATGGAGGAATCCATTAACTATTGTTGGCGACAACTTTTCTAAATCATTGAAGCGTGTTTTTGTCTCTGTTGTTATTTATGAAGAGATCACTAGCGCTTGGTTGAGTGTTGGCAATGAGGTAGTCACGGATGGTGCAAGCTTTTTTGCTGGGAATGTTAAAGACAAGCCAGCCGAGTCCTGCATTCCTGAACCCGAATCTGATTTTGCCATCTTTGAGTTTTACAATGACTAGCCGCGGATCGTCTTGCACAGACATACTTCCATCACTTTTAACTGGCGGTGTTTTTGGCACTTCAGGAAGCATGTTTGCTCTGACAACTGCAAGCTCTGCTATTAGCGTTGTCAGCTCGTGTGCAGACAATGTTCCATTGAGTGACAAGCTTATAGATTTTTTATCTTCGCTTATTTTCATGGCTTCTCCTTTGTTATGAATAGCTTGGTAGGACTTACTATTCTATCAACATAGGAGAGGATGCCTATTCAGCCAATGTGTAATAGAACTATTATGAGCCACTGAATACATCTTCCCTCTCACTTGATGCTACTCGCATTAGCTTACAGGCTTTAGACTGGTACTTTTATTTTGCTATTCATGCAAAATTAGCGCCCATCAGTGGTACATTTTTACTGCCCTATTTATACCTTATTTCCTCCTGCAATCCAGCCTTACTCTTTAGAGGCAGGGTAGTGATTGCAAGACTCCGTTCTTTCATTATTTGTCATTCGTGACGAGGTCTTTTTCGTTGGTATCGACGATAAAGACGGCCAACAGGCGTGCAGGTTGAGTCTTGCTATTATTTGCGCTGACGCCATGATGATCGCCAGGTAATTCAGCGAAGTTCTCGCCAGCGCGATAAACCTTTTCCGGACCGTCATTGACTTTGCTACGAATTTCCCCCTCAAGTACCGTTGCATAGATGAAAGCCGACTTTGGATGGGTATGTGCTGGCGATGAGCCACCCGGCTGGTATTCGACTAGCACGCCTTTCATGCTCTTGCCGGGCACATTCGGGAGAGCGTGATCAAAGACGACCGTTACCTTGGATTTATCTGTGGGCAAGTTATCGACTGAAGCTGCGTTTGCAGAGAGCGCTGCCAAGGCAGCCCCGTACAGAAATCTAGTAAACATGGTGTTCTCCTTTGTTGATAAAAATGAGTGGATACAGATCACCGCACGATGTCCTCAGCCTCATCAATCTAATCGCGGATCGGAATGCGTATTCTTCGACAAAGCATGGACTGGTGAACACCACTGTTAGTTCATTGCCCGGCCTGCGCACCCCTTCACAGGGGCTGTAACCCTCGCCTATCGAGCCCAGGTTCTCTCGGCAAAATAAGGCCCTCATAGTAAAGCCCCCCATGTCTCTCAATTTTTGCTCCTTTTATGTTGATTGTCCAGGCGTTGTTGCTGGTATTATTTCTGAATGAAATGGTTCTCCAGGATATCTATTGTGGTCTGAGGGTAGGATAGCCTTCGATATATATCCAGTCAGTTTGTTTTGCCGGCACATGGCAGGGAAGATAATTTTCCAGATAGCCTTTGGGTGTATTAATGTTCCGGTTTGGGCTTCAAACAACGCCCATCCCCAACTTTCTTCCCAGTTGGCACTGTCTTTGAAACGGCCTTTTGTGTCCTTGATCATCACAAACCAGACAGGCGTATCGCCTGCCCATACCGCCGGTCCAGTGGTCAGTGTGCGTGAGATGATCTTGCGGACTTCCTTTATTAAGACTATACCATCGGGAAATTGGCCAGTTTCAAGAAATACCTTGACTACCTCCGGCTGTGTGTAAACATCAGGAAACCGTAACCTGGTGCTTTGGCATTATTAATCACCCATGAGCCTAAATGAACTCCAATGCGACCTATAGTTTTCAGGCAGTCTGATTTCGCCGGTTTTATTGACAATAGTTCATCGTATATCTCTTATCAGCAAGATTTTGATTATTGCAGTTGTTGAAATTGCCATGCTCAACGCCTGAACTGAGCCGAACCGAGCAACGGCTTCGGCTTGAATGAAGCATCAGTCATGCTCACGCCTTCACAGGATAACGGCTGGAAATGGCAACACGATTCCAGGCATTGATGACTACCGACAGCCACTCGATAGCCGATACTTCATCTTTTGACAGATTTGCCACTGCTTGCTCATAGACGGCATCTGGCACTTGCCCGTCAGAGATCAAGGTAATTGCTTCTACCAGTGCCAATGATGAGCGTTCCTTTTCGGTAAAATACTCAGTTTCCCGCCAAGCTGGCAAGACACTTATGCGGTCGCTTGACTCGCCGCTGGATAGGGCATCTCGAGTATGCATCCTGACACAAAACGCGCACTGGTTGAGTTAGGATGCACGAAGGCGCAACAGATGTGCAAAGCCAATCGGGATATTTGCAGAAGCAACGGCTTCAGCCGATAGCTTCTCAAGGCCCATGACTGCCTGATAGAGTGCTGGAGCGGATTTACCAAGATTGATTCTTTCTGACATAAAAATCTCCTTACTTTATGTACAAGGCTAAAGAATAAGCTCACCAGTCCGGTCACGCAACACCTGCGAATGACGACAAGCCGTCGAGCAGAGGTCTATGCCGTTACTAAATCATCACTAGATACATGGTCGGTGGCCCGGCTGATGAGATTGAGAGCTCAAGCCAAGTAGAGTTGGGCTTAAGCGGGATAAGCTCCACGCTATCGCCCCCCTTACAACCGTGAAAAAGCAGCAGACGCATCATCTGCTCACTCTACTATTTGATCACAACACTGTGTTAGGAGGCCGCATACCAGAGCACCGCAAAGTAATGGCATGCAGTACCCATCATTACAAATAAATGCCAGAGGAAGTGACCATATCGAAAGCGCGAATCGGTCACGAAAAAGAACACGCCAACAGTGTAGGCGATGCCTCCTGCAACCAGCCATAGTAGACCGGAGACAGGTATGCGGGTATACAACGGATAAATTGCGATCAAAATGAGCCATCCCATAAGCAGATAAAGACTGGTAGAAATGATGGGGTTGTGCATCTTATCAGACACCTTCAGTGCCACCCCAATTGCAGCAAGACTCCAGACGATCCCAAGGAGCGTCCAGCCCCATGCGCCATGAAGCACGCCAAGCGTGAACGGCGTGTAGGTGCCGGCGATAAGGAGAAAGATCGCGCAGTGTTCGACAATCTTAAACACACGCTTGGCCTTGCCTCGCGGCAGGGCATGATAGAGAGTAGAAGCAAGATAAAGCAGCACCATCGTTGCCATGAAGAGGCTCGCACCGGTAATGAATTTCGTATCAGGGTGCTGCACTGCATGCATAATAAGAAATGGAGTTGCCACAAGTGCTGAGACCAATCCTATACCGTGGCTGATGCTGTTGGCGATCTCTTCCCCTTGGGACTGCTCACGTTCGGGTTCTGCAAGTAATATTTTCACGATTTCCCAACCTATGGTCTAACGCGTTACTAATGATGGTGCAACTATCGATCATCACTTCATTGACATAACAAGCGATCATTCTTTCTTTCAATCAGCGGCAAAAGAGCTTCTAGCCTAGCGCGGGCGTCACCTACCAAACCGGCTTCGATCTGTAGCGCCAACCCAAATGAGACGGGTCGGAATCAATCTGGACGGCTCTAGCTTGTCCGGCTTTCGGATAATAATTCACATACAGCATATTCGAACCGATGATTAAAAGCGAATCGCATTCTTCCATTGCCAGCTCAGACGGTAATGTACCCAACAGACCAATCCCGCCGGTCGTAAACGGCGAATCATCCGGAACAACGGCTCTGCCGAGAAAAGCTTTCATGACAGGAGCAGCTAATTTTTCGGCGATTTCTTCGATGAGTTCGCCGCAGTCCAATGCGCCCTGCCGCACACAATCGCGGTTTTGCTCCCTTCATTCAGAACCGAAGCCGCGCGTTTTATCTCGTCTGATGAAGGAGCTAGAACGGCTTTCATCCAAACGGCAGAAGTGTGCTCCTGTGTTTTCATCATCGGGATCGTCGTCTTTTAAAGCAGCTTCCTGCAAATCAATCGGAAAATTGATGTGCGCGACACCTCGTTCGGCCAAAGCCAGCCGGCAAGCCATGTCAGTAACAGCAGTGACATGCTGCACAATTGGCTGTTATAAAGCGCAACGTCCGCGTACAACGCTGGGACATTTATATCCTGCTGGTAATACGTTCCGATCAAGTCGTGATAAGTGTGTCCAGTGATGGCGATAACCGGTACGATATCGCTTTTCGCATCGTAAAGCCCGTTCAAAAGATACACTGCTCCGGGACCTGATGTGGCAAGGCAGACGCCGAGTTTCCTGTGGATTTAGCATAACCGCAAGCCATAAGCCGCAGCGGCTTCTTCATGCCTGACTTGAATAAAGCGAATTTGCTCTTGCCTTGTGCGCAAAGATTCTATTACCCGTTAATGCCGTCGCCGGGAAGCCAAATACTACTTCCACACCCCAATTAGCCAGTCTTTCAACCAGAATATCCGCCGCAGTTCTAGCCATATTTCTTCCTTGTTTTTTGGTCAAAATAGTCGAACGAGTATTCTGCTTTAGTTTTAAGCTTCTTTTTGGCTCGCCTCAGGTTTGAGTTCGACCTTGACCCAGCCGGGTTGGCGCGTATCGAAAGCTTTATAAGCGTCAATCACATTTGTCATCGGCACGGTTTGCGTTAAAATTCCTACAGGGTCGATCTCGCCAGCTTTGACCATATCGACGAGCATCGGAATGTATTTGCGGTGATGGCAGTTGCCCATCTTTATGGTCAGGTTTTTGTTCATCGCTTTTCCGATCGGAAAACTCTGCATCTCGGGCGGGTAAACGCCGATGATTGAGAGCGTCCCGGCTTTACACAACGCTTCAAGTGCCCACATCAGAGCTTGGGAAGGAGCGTCCCCGGGAATCCAATTCTCACCTTGTGGATTCGTTTGGGGCGCGACCTGCGATAGCTGCTCGTCAAACTGTTCTTTATTTTGAGCAGCTTCTTCGGCAGCCGGTCCCTCGTGCGCCGCCACCGCGTCCACACCGACCGCGTCGATGGCGCGGTCAACGCCGATTCCACCCGTCAATCGTTGGATCGTTTCGACCGGATGTTCCTCGTCAAAATTGATGACTTCGGCACCCTGCGTCCGGGCCATTTCGAGTCGTGACGGCTCACGGTCGACAGCGAAAATCCTTCCCGCGCCCATTAATTTTGCGCTGGCGATGGCGAATTGTCCGACCGGACCGCAGCCAAACACCGCGACCGTATCTCCGTCTTCAATTTCTGCCAGTTCTGCGCCAAAATAGCCGGTAGGGAAAATGTCAGAAAGCAAAATGGCTTGCTCATCACTTACCTGAGGCGGCAGTTTAACCAGCCCGACGTTGGCGAAGGGAATTCTCGCCTTTTCAGCCTGTAAGCCATGAAAACTGCCCGCTGCCGGTGGCCCGCCGAAAAACGCTGTCCCGGCGGTCTTGCCGTTCGGGTTGGCGTTGTCGCACTGTGCGTAATAGCCGGCTCGGCAGTATGAGCAGTAACCGCAGGCTATAGTCGAAGGAATGACGACGCGGTCACCAACGCTCAAATTGCGCACATCCGCGCCGAGTTCTTCGATGATACCGACGCCCTCATGACCTAAGATAGTGCCCGTCTGCATTCCTGAAAAAGTGCCGCGAATAAAGTGCAGATCCGTGCCACAAATCGCGCTGGTCGTTAAACGCACAATCGCATCTGTCGGCTCTTCAATCTTCGGCTCCGGCACCTCTTCGAGCCTGATGTCACCAATGCCGTGAAATACAACTGCTTTCATAAATATAAATCCTCCGCGCTCAAAAAACGTGTATTAAAACTATCAAAAGTGCCCTTAAAAATAATCAATATGCAGCCGCGCCGGGGTTGCGTTAATCTTTACGCGGTGCCCTCATCCTTTTCTTTATTCAAAGGCATAATGCCCTCTTATTTAGGAATTTTAAAAACACCCATAATGTGTTTGGGCTCTTTATCTCCGGTTCTATAAAACGAAGAAGTACTTTAGCGTACGCTTCGAAGCGGACTTTATCTGTACGCAAGCATACATAAGCCTAAAATTAAAGCTTGAATGCAGGACGAGTTATTATCAAGGAAGCAAAAAAAGCATTTACTGGCAGGGCGGCAGCAATTTCTGCAGTGGGTAGGTAACGCTATTGTCAACGGCAATTAAATTATGACCCACTTTACGGTCGCAGGCGCGATGTTATAGCGCGGCTCGATCCCGGGCATCGTTACCGCATGATATCGCTTGATCAGGTTGGCACGTGGATAAGCCCAGGCTAAACGCCCACGCATATCGTCATTATTATTCGCTGAATGAGTGCTTTATACTGTCGGTCTCATTATGTACTAAAGTACTCCTCATGTCCTCAAACAGCGTTACTATCAGTCAGCCGATGTTTGCTCTCTGGTGGACGTGAATAATTTTTATGTCAGCTGTGAGTGTGCCTTCAATCCGAACCTGATCAATCGGCCAGTGGTGGTGCTCTCCAATAATAATGGCTGTGCGGTTGCTCGTTCCAATGAGGCCAAAGCACTCGGTGCCAAAATGGGCACGCCATGGTTCCGGCTCAAAGACTTAGCAAAACAGCATGGCATTGTTGCGCTTTCATCCAACTTATACCCTTTACGGCGATATGTCAGATCGAGTGATGGCGATTCTTCGTGATTTCAGCCCACATGTGGAAGTCTACTCCATTGACGAATGTTTTCTCGGTCTGCATGGCTTGGCAAACTTCTGGCCGATACCCATGAGCATTGGCCATAAAATACGTCATCGTATACGCCAGTGGACAAGTTTGCCGGTATGTGTAGGGTTTGGCGCTACTAAAACGCTGGCAAAGCTAGCAAATCATATTGCCAAGAAACAACCCACTTTTAATGGTGTGTGCGATTTCTCAACCATGCCACATGAACAATTCGAAGCTTGGTTATCTAATATCGAAGTAGGTGAGGTATGAAGTATCGGACGACAATTGAGCCAACATCTGAATGCAACTGGGATTACAACTGTGAAAGCGTTACGCGACACTCAACCCTCTTGGTTACATGCCAGGTTCGGGGTAGTGATGGAACGCTTAGGCTATGAGTTACGCGGCGTATCATGCTTGGCATTGGAAGAAGTGTCAGCGCCCAGGAAACAGATGATTTCTTCTTGCTCGTCTGGTCAGCTTGTTTATAGCTTGCCTGAGCTCAGCGAATCCGTTGCTAGTTATATAAGCAGTGCGGCAAAAAGCTGCGACAGCAGCATTCGGTATGTAATGCAATCAAGGTATTTATTCAGACCAGTCCTTATCGTGAGCTGGATAAACAATAAAGTAACAGCATTATCGTGCCCCTGCCCCATGCCTGAGCGATACACGTTTGCTGATCAGGGCGGCGCTATTTGGTCTTAAGCGCTTACCGGCAAAGCTACGCTTACAAAAGAGCTGAGCTGCATGCAAGCGGATTTGCTACTGTATCTCACCAATGATTATGAGTTTGGGTAATTAAACAATTATTCAATTTGACCAATAGCTTTACTAACATCAGCTGCGGTTTTGTAGTCTCGCTCTGGTAATTGTTGGAGTATTTGCACTACATCATTATCTGCACCTTGGTCTTTGGCGTGATCTATAATTTCGTCTTTATCTGCCGGATAATCCATGCCTGATAAATACTTTTGCACTTGAATGGGATTTGCTTTTGCCATAACTCCTCCTTATCAGTCAATGAAATTCAAATTAACCTTCTTATAATCAATAAGAATTACTTATAGGAATGCTACTTCAGCTAAGAGTTCCTTACGATAAAACATACATTGACACACTAACCAATAAATACTTAGCAAGAAATTCGATAGAGTTATCAGCTTGATCCTAACTTAAGTTCAAGGGTCGCGCCGCTATTCGACGCGAGAGAGATGAAGGACAAATCCCGGGATGCTATCCCGAACCCAAACACAGCCTCACTTTATCATAACTTACTCAAAATGGTTGAGGATAAAGCTTCAACTATATAACCAATGGTCAAATTATTTTGAGACGGCTTCTAAATTCCCTGTTTAGCATTTTGGAAATTGTTGAATATATAGAGAGTTTCAATTTTCTTATAATCCGTAAGGGTAAGTTTCATCCAATGCGCCTGGTCGTTCGTGCGGAAAGGTGGGCAAGGCTTCAAGTGCATGCGTTTCATCGATATGAATCATGAAATCGAATTGCCTGGGTAGTTCGGCATGAAAGTAATAGCTCCAGCGTTCTGTCTCCGGGCGATAAATCACGCCGATAGCACGTTGCAGCCGTTCTTCTTTCAAGGCCTTTGCGATTTCAGGCTTGTGCAGATCGAGAACGAATTCTCTGGTTTTTAGACTTGTGAATAACTCTTCATAACTGCCGGGCAAGGGTTCACGCACTGTTTTTGTTTCCAGCGGTCCATCCCAGTCTGAAGCTGCCGTAACAGTTCCGCGCGCCGTTGAAAAACCGATATTCAGGCACTCATCACCATATTTTTCCTTGGCTAATTGGCCGATATTAACTTCGCCACGTTGGGCCATTTCCGTGGCTGACGCATTGCCAAGATGCGAATTATGCGCCCAGACGACGATGCGCATGTCACGCTTGGCCTTCAGGCCTAGATAATTCTCCAGCTTTTCCAGGGTCATAAACATATGCCAGTCCCGCAGATTCCAGGTATTAGGATGACCACGATACATAGCGCGATAATATTCTTCGGCCTTACGCACGATTTCAGCATTCTGCTGAGCCGAGAAATAATCATCACCTGCGAACATGCCGTCTCGTTCCAGATAAAGCCGCGCTTTCTGTTGTATTTCCATAAGCTGCTGAACGGCTTCTTCTTCGCAGTGGTCGAGAACGCCTGAAGCCGTGGCCAGACCATAGGATTGCGGATCATTGTTGAATTGACCAAAACAGGCGTAACGCTCACGCGCGGCTTTTCCAGCGATTGGGTCGACTTGATCGAGATAGGTGATAACAGCTTGGATCGAAGCGTTCAAGCTGTAAAGATCCATACCGTAGAAGCCGCACGGAGGAGCAAATTTCTCAGATTTATTGAAGCCACGCAGCCATTCGATAAAATCCAAGACTTCCGTATTGCGCCACATCCAGGACGGAAAACGTTCGAAATCCGACAACGCTTCCTGGCCTTCCTTGTCATCGGAACGATTGCAGACATAGCGATGAACACGGTACGCGTCCGGCCAATCCGCTTCGACTGTAACAGCATCGCACAGACCCTGTTCGATCAGTTTTTTGGTAATTTCTGCGCGGATGCGATAGAATTCCATCGTGCCATGTGTAGCTTCGCCGATCAGAATAAGTTTTTTGTACTGCGCGGTAGTCAGGATAGTCTGATAAAAAGAATCCAGCGTCCCATATACAGCTTCAGCTTCTAGCCGTTGCATCATTTTATGATCGCAATTCATTAAACTCATATCCTCCCTCCGCCCAAGTAACACGGGGGTTATTTATAAATACATCCCGCTAAAATTACTTTCCAATATAGAGATTTACACTTCTCTCCTCAAGGAATAATGATTCAGTCTTTACTTGCTAAGAAAAACCTCTGTGGAGTATCACTATTTATACGAACGATGACGATGATCCCGGTTGGTGAGTGCGAAAGCTCAAGCGAAGTGACATTGGGCTTAAGCGGGACGAGATCTGCACTATCGTCTGCTCTAGGGCCACCGAGTGCGCATGGGATGACTACTACCTCCTATGCTCGCCCCGCAACTGTCCTGCAGCGGCCGACTATGTGCGTGCCAGGGGGCAGTTTGCGCCCCACCTCCCCCTGCAATTCCGACGGGCAGGGCCGGGGCAACAGACGTCCACCATACTGGTTAGTATGGTGAGAGACTATCTTGGTCTGAAATTAACACTCCCTCTACTGCAGAAACAAGATATTCACTGCCACCGATTCCATGCCAGTTCCATAATTGGTATTTGCCGCCAGCTGCATTGATTCGATATACGTTGATATCTTTATAAGTTAACGGGTTCCCTGTTTTACAAACTTCTGGTGCACCAGGCGCTTGCAGAAAATATGCGTTGCTTTTACCCACTACTGTACCGCTACCGTGAGCACCAATAAGTAGCGCTGTTTCTTCATCAATCGAAATACTACGAGGCTGATCAGACCATCCGTTTCCGTAGATACGACATAAAAAAGCGATATCACGACCCATAGGATCCCGAGTTATCAGGTGTGCATCCCCAATTATTCCTTGAAGAATCGGTATATTTACCAAATCACGGTCAAGAGTAATGTATTTGCTGAAAGGATCGGCGAGCGCTTGACTAGACGTCACGCCCTTGCTAAGAAGTGCAGAATAAATAAACTAGTAAGAACATTCAGCCCTGCACTCATTCCGCCAATTGGAATACCTTGTAATATGCGATCATTAAGAGCTTCCTGCACAGGCGTTCCCTTCCAATAATTAGTATAGTTGGATTGATCACCACCTGCGATCCATATCGCTTCAGCCTGATTGATAGTATTAACGACAAATTCATCATTGGCAGCTTCAATAGTTGGAATAATGAGCGTTGCAACTGAGTTACTATTTGGGCATAGCTGCTGAATATACGGGTTATGGGCATCTGTTCCAGTTGCTCGGATTACCAGAAAGTCTCCATTGCCACTCAATTCACACATCCACTGGAAAGCTGCTTCTACATCGGTACCACCACCCATTAACACTATCCCTGGTTGGGTTGTCGAGGTAATATCCACCTGATTCCCTAAATGATAATATTCATAAGAAGGTTTCTTCTCAGCAAATAGTGGAAGATAGAATGTCAAAAACAGCAGAACAGTAAATACCGAATCATTTATCACTCTTTTTAACGATTGATAAAAAAACTTCCCTGACATTTTGAGTGACGGATGAAATTCAGTAAATATTTATTGAGATCTTTTCACGCCGGAAATCAAATCATATTTAATTCAAGTCTCCTAAGTTTTAAGGTAAATATTTAGTAAAACTCATACCATACATCAATAACTGACTCGATCGCTTTGTTTTAAATTGACCGGCTACCAGAAATGATCATAGCTTCCCTCATGTGAAGAAACTGTTGTGGAGTGGGAGATTTTTGACTGAAAACTATTTCGCCAGCAAAGTTGGCTGCCCTAGAAATAAAATTACAATAAGGAACTTGTCATTTACAGCACCGAACCGATGAGGCACTTGTTTTGCTGTAATTCTATTTCTAAATCAAGGCTGACTTTGTCCACTTTACCTTGCCGTATTATTTTTTATACTGTCTGCGGTTCGTTTTTGCATCATTTTTGATGTGGCAATGGGATAACGCCTTTTACAAGGTATATCAACCATTGGAATGGAAAACAGATTATTACTGCTTCATTCTTGCTGCTTTTGAAATGATATATTCCTGCTTGCAACGAGGGAAAATACCACTGGATAAAACCCCAACCCGGGAGGATGATTCAGGCTTTGAATGCTAGGAGAAATGACAAACAAAGAATCTATATCATCACCGAAGAAACACCTCGGATTATCATCGGGTACACGACCGACAGCCTCACTTAATGAGGTGGAAGCTAAGTGTAGTCGAGTTGGCGATACGGACGAGAAGGGCCTCCCTGGACCTACTAGAAATGCAGCCGGATAAAGGTAGTCATGTCTGCTCCGCAACCACGGCGCAGTGGCCCACTATGCGCGCAACATGGGCCGCATGCCTAGCCTATCTAGCGCTGCTTTACCTTCTGTAAGTTATCCGCCGCGCCAAAAAATGATGAAAAGAGCCTATCCAGGTACTGAAGAAACGCGGTAACTTCCTCTTAGTGCAATATCCCCGTTATCCCACAGCACTTCTTGTATTTCTTCCCACTGCCGCAGGGACATGGATCATTACGCCCAATTTTAGGATGATCCCGCTGAAATGTGGTAACAATCGTACGCTCAGAGGTAGCTTGTCGATAGGGCAGCCAGTAACGATAAATCCAGGCTACGCTGGCAAGTATTTGCTTAGCAAGTTCTTCACGTTGAATTGGTGTTTGAGTCAGCAATTTTTCTTCCGGTGTGACATCGCCAGCAACATGCAAGCGAATAGGACGTAATTCCAATTCTTAATAGAAACTGAAATTATAATTCCACATAACGCTATGTAAATAAATAAAAATATATCTAATATTATTTACTTTTCTATTGGGATTTAGAATAATACTATCAGCCCATGCGGATCATCAAATAATGGCTGCCACTGTGCACGGCATAACTCTACACCACGCATGTAGCCATAAGCCCACATCTCAGCATCAACATATTCTTGTGACTTATATAACCTGATATCAACCATTGGCTCATAAGCATCTGGATTATCCTGCAGGACCCAGATAATGCTATTCATATGCCGGAGAATCAATTCAAGGGCACCTCTTTCAAGAAACAAATGTAACACAATGGTTTTACAGCAAATATTAAGTAGCCTCAGGAACAGGGGTAAGATTAAACCCCAGCTTCCGAGCGCGAACAGTCAGATGATGCAACACGCGTTGACGATATCGCTCCTCATAGTACTCCTGCCCTTTATCGACGTACTCGGTTCCTTTCGTTAGCATCGTGTAGATCAAGCGCGCCAGTTTGTGTGCTGTCGCTGTGATTGCCTTTGCCTTGTCGAGTCTGCCACATAATCTTCTGTAATAGGCACCCAGTGCAGACTGGCTGGATTTCAATGAAACTGCCGCCATGCGCAGTGCCTGAGCCGCACGGTTCGCTGTGCGCTTGCTTGCCCCCGATAGCACTTTTCCGCCCGATATCTTTGTTCCAGGACACAACCCAAGCCACGAGGCAAACTGCTTCGCACTCTTGAACCTGCTCATGTCAGCGCCCACTTCACTCAGGACTTTCATCGCAGTCGTCACTTCGATGCCGTCAATTCGCGTCAAATCAACCCCACACATGCCAATCAGATGGGCACGCAAATCAAATTTGGGAGCGTTCTTGACATTGGAGCGGCGCTTCTTCTGGCAGATCTCTACCTTGTGCACCTGAAGTGCCGCCAGCATGGTTTCAAGCTGCCGGTCACATTCGGTGAGTCGTTCGCTGTAGGCGTCATAGAGTGACATCGCTTGCTTGAGTGCAAACAGGTGTTCTTCCCGCCAATTCCCGACTAACGATTTCTCAATCTCGTCTTTGCCAGCCCGGATGCGATTGCTCTTGAGATTCGCCAGGATGTGCCCATCTCTCTCACCAGTAATGATGGCACGAACGATCTTTTGACCGGTTTCGCCCACAATATCCGAAATCACGTTCGCCAATTGTATGTTCATTTGCGCCAGAGCCTTTTGCATATGTTGCACATGTCGCGCCTGATAACGGATCAGCATATCGCGTTGACGAGATATGGCTCGTAGTGCACATATCTCATCTTTCGGACGGAATGCGCCAGACAACAACCCAAAGCTCATCAGTTGCTGTAACCATTGGCAGTCCAGTACATCCGACTTCCGGCCAGAAACATTTCTAACGTGCCGCGCATTTACTAGATACACAGTCAGCCCGCGCGACTCCAAAAGTTCATACAGTGGAATCCAGTATACCCCCGTCGATTCCATTGCCACAGTGTCAATTTCACAGGCCTCTAACCAGTCCGCTAAACCATTCAGGTCTGCGGTGAAACTCTTGAATTCCCTTACCGGCTTGTTATCTCGATCCGGCGGTACCGCCACAAAATGGCTCGCAGAGCCAATATCAATCCCCGCTGCATTCGGATGGATTAACTCCAATTTACTTCGCTTGAACTTTGCCATGACATCCTCCATTATCTCTATTGGAATGTCGCGCTGGTTCAGGTACGTCGTTGTACTCACTCTTTCAAACGGGATGTCCGTTGCCACGGACTCACCAATGTCGCCGACGTGACCCATGACCACGCTAAAAAACGGGCGGATTAGCACCAGTGATGTGTCGGTCTTCTCCAGCGCGACATTCCAACTTTATTCCTCAAGCTCTGACGCCGCTTGTTTCTTCTGCGCGCCTTGCCGCCTCTAGCGGATTACTACGCTAAAAATACCTAAAAAAAGCAAATCAATTCAACCAGGAGGGCAATTTCACTTGATTCTCAAAGTTTTTCTGTCCAATAATTAAATTTTTCTAAATTCAAGGTGATTCGGGTTGTTATCTTCTCGTTTTTGCTCCCTTTAAGCCATTTCGGGCGCACTAACCCTATCGAAACTGAAATACCCTTTTCGAATCAGCGTCGCTACATGCTTGATGTTATAGACGAGGTTGAGTAAGCCTATGTGTACTTTTGCTCTCCCATAACCTATGGTACGAATCGTGATTCCGCCCAGTTCATTCGTCATCGAACCAAACACATGCTCGACTCGTGCACGTACCCGTGATTTCTCTTTGTTACTGGATTTTTGTGCTTGCGTGAGGGGATGATTGCGAGCGCCTTTTTCGTGAATCTGACTCGTGTATTTTGAGGTGACCAGACTTTCTTCCTGTGCATTGCTGCGGTATGCTGAGTCCGCATAAATATCTGCGCCTCCCACTTCAGGGGATTGCAGCACTTCTTCCAAAACCTGACTGTCATGAATTTGCGCTGAAGTAACTTCCCATGTGGTTATCAGCTTGGTATCGCGATCCATATTGACGTGATCTTTGTAACCATAAAACGATTCGCTGTTCTTCTTCGTCCAACGCGCATCAATGTCTTTTTGCGCCAGTTTGTGGGGATTCTGTCCCCATTCAATCGGAACGGCATCTTCTTTAATCATCTTGTTTTCTTCACGTGTATTGCGTTGTTTAGGCACACTCACAAAGGTCGCATCAATGATCTGACCTGACTTCAGTTCTACCTCCAACTCTCGTAAACATTCATCGAATCTTGCAAACAGACGATCCATCAGATGGTTCTCTTTCAACTCTTCCCGGAACGACCACATGGTCTTTGCGTCAGGCACTACCCCTGCCAGACCAAGTCCCAAAAACCGCATGAAACTCAACCGGTCCCGGACTTGATACTCCAGCCGATCATCCGACAGATTATTCATTCTTTGTAATACCAGCATTTTGAATAGCATCACCCGATCAAAGGGTTTGCGGCCTGCTTCACTTTTCCGGGGCTTCGTCGTTGTCTCTGCAAGAAGATCAGCGAATAGATTCCAATCGATTATGCGATTCAGCTCTTCAAGCGGATCATTTAACTTACTTAGCTGAGCATATCGATTGTCAAGGTCAAAAAAACCGAGTTGCATGGTGAGGACTCATATCGGGGAGCATAATCTCATTATTATACATTTGAAACAACGTGTTATCCTGGACAAATCAAGAAAATACTACTTTCTCCTAACGCGCCTCATTTTATAGCTTGAATTTTTAGAGGTGCCCTATAAACGAGATATTTACCTCAAAACGTCAACAGACTCTAGTCGTTATCTCAAAAAGGTTCTTTAAAGGGCCGCAAATCCAATTCATGCGTCCATGCGCTGGGTGGCTGTTGATGGATTGCCCAATAGGTTTGTGCAATCGCATCGGGCTGCAATAAGCCTGCCTCGCCCTTTGCTTTCACATATTGCGGAAACTGACTACGCGCCCGATCACCATCGATGACACCATCAATAATAGTATGAACGACATGAATGCCTTGAGGAGAAAACTCTCTTGCCAACCCTTGTGCCAGAGCCCTTAAAGCAGCCTTCGCAGACGCAAATGCCGTAAAAGGAGGTCTGGCTCTCAAGGAAGCGGTTGCACCAGTAAAAAATAAAGTACCATGTTGCTGTGCTTGCATGATACCAATTGTTTGCTTGGCAAACAAAAAAGCGCCCAGGCAATTCTGCCGCCACAAGACAGCAAATGTCTTGGTATCTGTTTCCAGAAAGGGAGCGGGAAAGTTGCTATCCACATTATAAGCTGCGATATCGATGGGATCACCGCGTGATCGCACGACCTCAAACAATCGCCTCATATCTTCATCCACTGTGATATCCGCCACCACAGGAGTAACTGACCCTCCTCTTTGTTCGATATGCTGCGCTACTTCTTTGAGTTTATCTCCACTGCGGCCGGCAATAAAGACATGCAAGCCTTTTTCAGCAAAGCAAATGGCAAGTGCTGCGCCTAACCCGCGTACTGGTCCGACACCGGCGACGATGGCTGCACCTACTTGACTCACCACCCTATCCTGCCACAGATCAACGAAAAGTTATTGCTCGGCATCTCAATCTGCTCTTTAAGCTCCAGCCTATACTTTGCCGCAGCTTTTTTCAAATCAGCCACATCCTTGAGTCTCCATTCTTCAATACCTGCCGAACGAAGCGTTGCATCAAATTCTCTATTTGAATCGGTAGAAAATTAGCCATGCACGCGGAAAAGACCGTAAATCAACAAAAGTCCATCATCTTTAAGCAAATGTTGCGCACATTTCATTATGCCATCCGCAATGGAAATAGGTGCCACCTGAAAAATATTGATACAAAAAATTACGGAAAATGATTTTTCCAGGCTCAGATTAAACCAGGTCTCCGGCTTGGTTTAATCCAGATGAACAGGATCAGCAATATCGTTGTTGCCGCGTTCGCTGGTCAGCTTTTTGATATTATCAAACACCTCGATATCCTTATCGAATGGCTGAAAATGCAAATGATCAAAATGGGGTGCAAAATAATTGATGTGCATGCCACTGCCACTAGCCAACTCCAGGATGCGTTCAGGATCTTTAGGCAACTTCTCCTTTAGCAAACCGAGAATGGGTTCGCGGTTGCGCGAGCCTACCCAGGCAACATACTTGTTTAACGGATGGGGATCTAAAGGCGGCATTTCTTGATTCATACGCAACTTCTCCTGATTATGAAGTGATATCAAAGTAATCGATTCGTTTATATTTATTTGATTATTACAAGAAACATTAAAGCAAAATAAAAACTATCGATCCGAAGCGAATCAGACTTAATCTGCCCAATGCAGCGCCTGGTTAGCAAATTCAAGCAGATCCTGGGTACGATGCTCGATCACATCAACCAAGATTTGCATATTTAATTCCTGATATTCATGCACCAGAATATTTCGGAATCCAACCATACCTTGCAGTTTACGCATCATTGTCTCATCGATTATCCCGGCTTGTGCTAGCAAAGTAAAGGATTCGCGGCTATCGCGTGGCAAGCCGAGTTTACGAATTTTCACCAGATGATTGGCTATATCAATCGTTAATTCTGCAGCGCGCTGCAAATTCATCGCCACCGCATCCAGGCGAAGCTGATCCTTGACAAAGGGCATACTGGTTTCCATGCGGTAATATTGATCGATTTGCTTGAGGCAACGTTCAATACTAATTTTCTTACTAAGGAATCAGGATTTAATAACCCCAGAAATTATGCTGGCAGATGGAATAGCAACATAATTCCATTTCGGTAAAAACGGGTCAAACTCAATGGTGATATTTTCTTTAAAGCCATCCGCCACTTTGCGCCCAGTTTCAAATACCCTATCCATAATTGAGATAAAGACCTTTAGTCCCTGAGAAGTTTTTGCTTTACTCATGACTGCTTTGACCCGCTCGACACTGGTAAAAATAACTCCACTACAAGCTTTGGTGATATGAGGAAATAATCGATGCTCTATGGGATTATATTTTGACGTGTACGGGGGATAGTGAGCGATACGAATCTCAATAGCCAATTCATCTGCCAATTTCTGTAACTCCTCTTTAAAGATAGCGTGGCGTGCATTATTGCTGCCTCCACAGTCGCAGAGCAATAAAATACTCGTCGCCTTTGGATAGTCCAGTTGACCATAGTTCAACCACCCATGCCGGATACAGGTGCAAGCGAATTCAGAGGTATCATGGCTCGTGCCTAATACGATATAGCCGCTTTTGCGATGGATGTCATACAGCCCATGAGGCACAATTTTACTGTCTGCCAAGGATGCAAAATCATGATCATTGACCCGCACGACCTCAGTGGTATAGAGCTTTCCGGGGCGATAAAAATTACCGATCAATTCTTTTTTTTAACGTCCATACTCATCACCGGATTACCCTGGACCCGGTACTCTTCTTTGAGGCGCTCGATATTTTTGAACTGCTCGTCCCGATGCGGCAGGTTCTTTTTCCCGGCTTCAACCTTGAAGGCTTGACGGCGGCGAAAATGATGTTTGTCGAGCAATTGATCAACAACGGTCACACTCACGCTAAATCCGCACTGTTTTAGCTTCTCAGCCATTTCGCTGCGGCTCAAATTTGACCACTTTACGGATTCATCTATTGGTGAGCCGGCAGTATGATTTTTTAACATCTCTAAAAAAGCTTCATCCAGCCCTGCCATCGTCTCCACAACTGACTTTCGCCCACCTCCTGCTTGCCGAATACGTTTCTCCTTTTCAAGCAACGGCATCTTTAACTCTTTCAGGCCACGGCTAACGGTGCCTTCATCGCAGTGTAATACCTGACAAAGGTAGGTGATCCCTCCGTGACCCAGCTTTGCCGCCTCAACGGCAGCATAGCGGCGGCGGTCTTTTTCCGATAAGCTGTGATAAAAATTGCGCATTTGCGCTTCGACTTCCGGGGCATAGGTGGTTATCTTCATTGTCAGAACATAACCGAAATACTCTATCAGCGGCAACTTAATTTACAACTCAAAGCTCTGGAGTTATTGAATCCTCGTTCCTAAGAATAATATCGTTCATGGGTCGTAGAATTTTCCACTGCGTAAACCTTCCGCTAAAATATCCGCACGTTCCTCATTGAGCTTTTGATAGAACGAGAGCACTAGCATTTCAAATTCATCGGCAGCCGTTCCAGTGCTCTGAAAAAGCCGCTCACCACTCATAATAATCTCCTTTTGCAACACTGTCGGAGCCAGGCGCAAATTGATCAAGTCTACATCCTTATTCACCGCTATTTGCAGCGCCTGATGTAGCTCACTGAATAAAAGCGAACCCGCCTCTTTCGCTTGCGTGGGCGGCAACAGCACGGCAATGTCTACATCACTTTCAGCTCGTTCATATTCCGTACCCACGATCCAAACAGGTAAATCGCTTGGGGGTATCCGGCCAAGCGTGCAAAATCAACTGAACCAACTGCTTTGCTTCCCTCACGGTCTCACCTCCCCATTTATTGGAATATCGCTGGATAGTCATTCTTGTACTCACGAAACCCGGCCAGTAAATCTGCAAATGACTTGGGGGCATATTGCTTATAGCCTGCTTCATTCACATAGACAAAATCATAATTCATACCTACTCGCAGCGCATTAGCATCCTCCCACCACTGACGCAATCGCTGCATTTTAAAGGCACGTCCAAATCTTGCTGTCCTTTGGTTTCTACCACAACAATGTAGTCAGAAGACAATCTCACCAAAAAATCAGGGTAGTAGTTAACGTGAGTTCGACATAAGAAAAGCTGTAAAAGAAACCTGAATTCCTTATGATGAAATGGTTTTGCAAAAGAATTTCATCATGAGAGGAGTCAGATTTCCATGGATACTACAACGATTTTTTGTGAGAGTGACGAATTTTGTAAAGAGTTTGAGCCGCAATGGGAGCAGCACTTATTAGAGTCATCGCTGAAACAGCGTCGGCGGCAAGGAGCGCTGTGTCTAAGCGAAATCATGACCATCATGGTCGGGTTTCATCTATCCGGGTACCGGACGTTTAAACACTATTACCTGAATTACGTGTTGAGGTATCAGCGCGATTATTTTCCAGGGTTGGTGAGTTACCACCGCTTTGTGGAGCTGTTGCAAGGTAGCCTGGTGCCTTTGTGCTGTTTTCTGACCAGTCGCTTTGGGCAATGTAGTGGGATCAGTTTCATTGATTCGACTAAGATTAGTGTGTGCCATAATCGCCGTATTGGGTCTCATCAAGTAATGGCAGGGTTTGCTGCCCGGGGAAAGGCCAGCATGGGTTGGTTTTATGGATTCAAGCTGCACCTGGTCATTAATGACCAGGGAGAATTGCCAGGGGTAAAAATAACGGCGGGCAATGTGGATGACCGTGACCCGGTACCAGAGGTGACGCGCTCCTTGTTTGGCAAACTCTTCGGTGACCGGGGCTACATTTCGCAATCACTCTTTGAGCAACTCCGCGAGCAAGGCGTGCAGCTCATCACCAAAGTACGCAAGAACATGAAAAACAAGCTGTTGCCGTTGTTTGACAAGCTGCTGCTACGTAAACGTTCGATCATTGAGAGCGTCAATGACCCATTGAAGAATATCTCGCAAATCGAGCACTCCCGCCATCGCAGCCCAGTTAACTTTTTTGTTAATCTGATAGCCGGATTGGTGGCTTACACCTTTCGCGAGAAGAAACCCTCACTTAATATCAGGCTCCCTCAAGCTCTTCCAGTCGTGATTTGATGATTCTTATGTCGAACTCACGTTAGTTAACAATATCACCAGCCGCGTTGACATAGTCCAGCTTGAAATGCACTGCGAGGTAATTATTGACTTCCTGTTAGAACACCTATGAATCCTGTCACAAAAATCACAGCTTTACCAGCTTTAACGTCCGATCTTTTGCAAGCAAGCGGGCTCTTAATTGATAATATTTTGGCTATGCTTTGGCAACGGCTAGGGATAAGAACCTTATTAAGCCGTTGTGGATTTAGCAAACATTCGGGCAGGCCCATCAATGAAGTGATTGACATACTATCGCTGTGGTTGTGGTTAAAGAAAGAATCTATTGGCATGTTTACGCGCGAAGGGCTGTTGCAAGGGATGGGTAAAGATGTACTTTATGAGACGCTGAACCGGCAGGATCTGAACTGGCGCAAGCATCATAAGCAGGTTGCGCGCAAGGCGTTGTCAAGTTATCAGGCGAAGGATAGTAGGTTTGTTGTGGATGATACGGTGGTGCGACGGTTTGGCTACAAGATGCCTGGCATTTCGAGCCATTTTGATCACACCCTGGGAAGGCATGTGATGGGACAACAAGTAGTGACACTGGGTCTGGCAAGCGAAGAAGGTCTGGTGCTACTGGATAGTGAATTGTTTATTAGCCAGGTAAAAGCCCAGCCTCTGGAACAGCCATTTCAGGATGGGCGCAGTATAGTGGCGAAGCGTTATCGTATTGTTCAAAACCAAAGTAAGCCGGAGATGGTTGCCAGTATGATTCACCGGAATGTACGGGCTGGGATTGACGCAAGTTATCTATTGGCCGATGTATGGTACGACAGCAAAGCAATGATACGCCTGAGCCAGGAAACCGCATTGCTTGCCATTCTCAGGATGAAGAAAAACAGGATGAAATATCGCGTAAGTGAATATGCCGCAGGTAGCATGTGAGACAGAAATCGGATGCTAGAGCACTCTATCGGCACAGTGTCGGTAAAAACGTCAGATGATTGCCGGCTGTGGCTACCAGGCTAAAATGGTAGATGCAGAACTCAATCTGGCCGAAAGCCCTAAGGACTCTGAACAATGGGTTAAATTCGATTGTTATTTGTCCGTGGTGCGATGGATCAAACTAAAACCCAAACAGGCAAGCATGACTGGGTAGTCTTTTTATGTACCGGTACCGCTTTATCCGCCACAGAGATTTTACAACGCTATGTCATGCAGTGGGCAGTTGAAGTTTATTTCAAAGAAGCAAAGCAGCCTCTCGCTCGGATTGCTGAAAGAGCAAAGCAACCACTACGTCGCCTATATCACATCCATTCATTTGGCAGCTATCCGATTTTGCCTGCTGGCGATCGCCAAACAAATACAAGGTACTAGCAGTATTGCCCAGATACGGCAGAAGATTGGCAGCAATAGCACAGATATAAGCTTTGCCAGCAAATGTAAAAAAACGAGATAGTCAGATCATCTGGTTTTCTTCTTCAAATTTCTTGGAGAAATTCCTAGCACAAACAGCTAAAATGTATGCTTTTGTATTATTGTCAGTCTATTTTTTATTCTATAGCATCGTTACATGCTAAGGTGGTAACCCCAAGAATTAGGAAATTTTAATGTAACGAATTCATTTTCTCGCTCTTGGTATTAATGCTGCCAGGCATTTTGTTGACGAATTGCTTCTGGTGCGATTCAAAGGGGAGCGCATTCATATTATTGCCAAGCGAAGTCCCGCGCTTGTAGAACTACCGAAAACAAACTTATTGCCAAAGAGCAGTTTTATGCCGGCGGTACAGTAAGGGCTAGCACATAGAGGATCGAGTGTCTGCTTGCTGTTTCCTCTTTCCTTTTGCCTCAACAGAGGTTATAGGTAGCATTCTGTGAGCAACCCAAGGATTAAAGGGCTTGAAGATGCGAGAGGAGCAGAATGTTTGTCGGTACTAGTTGGCTTACCAGCGGATAGGATGGATGAAACCGAGTAGCGCGAAATGACGGATATTAATTTGAAGGATTGAAAGTACAGGGCTAGAACTACCAACATTCCCTAAAAATAAACAAGATCAATATTATTCAATCTTGAGAGCTCTTTGAAATTTAAAAATCAAAGTGACCAAATTACTTCTGCATTATTAAGGGTAATTTAGCTTAACCCATGAGGTAGTTTCTTCCAAACAATAGCTCAGTAAATCTGGGTTGGGATTTTACTTCATGAATCCTTTGATCGTAGCAATCCCTTGTAGGCTCATTAAAACAGGCACGAGATGGACTCAGAAGATAGCAATTCCCAACATGATCCGAAAGATTGTTCAACGAGTATTGATTCCAAACATATAAGGGGAATATGATGAGTACAAGCGCTGATAATGGCACGAGTGGCGATAATATAGCTGCAATATCTAAAGATGATGACCGGCATTATTACAATGGTGGTGTAGAAGTATCTAAAGATGACTACTACCATTATTACAATGGTTATTTTCAAGACTGGCTGAAAATGATAGATACTTACTCTACTGTACACAACGTACATTTTTATCGTAGTCCCACTGATGTCCCCACTACTGGCACCCTAAGTACTGATACTAGTGCCCCAACTACTGATACTCCAAGTACTGATACTAGTGCCTCAACTACTGATGCTCCAAATGCAGATACTAGTGCCCCAATTACTGATGCTCTAAGTGCAGATACTAGCGCCCCGATTACTGATGCTCTAAGTGCTGATACGAGTGCCCCAATTACGGATGCTCCAAGAACAGACGGCTCTGGTGGTACAGGCCAGAGCGGTAAAGACCAAGGTAGCAAAGATCATGATGGTAAAGACCGTGGTGGTGATAAACAAAAGCATGTCGACGCACGTCCAGGTGAACCCTGCCATGGTGAAAAGGGAGCAGAAAATTTTGTTTTCCATGATATAGGGCGCTGGACAATTAATAACTATAATGGGCAGGAAGGGGATATGCTGGATTTCACTGAGTATGATTTAACTCGTGAAGAGTTGGCCGGTCATATTACGAATATCAAAATTGAGGCTGATACTTTCATCGTTAACTTTGGCAACGATGTGTCAATTATGTTGGTAGGTCAACCGCCCACTTGGAATAACGTCATTACCGGAGAAAGTTAATAGAATATTAGAGGGGGAGACCTTTCCTCCTCTAATATCTCATAAATTGACAATAAAAAAGGCGTACTATATACCAGAAAATAAGAGCTCTAGCACAACACTAACGCCTTTTCAACCTCATCAATATCTTGTTTAACCACGCTTTATAATCTTTCATTTTGGATGGGCTAAGGTTGTCTTTTCGCCACCGCATCGCATCTTCTACAACAATACACAATGTACATAAATGCTGCCATCTTCCGCGAGCAGATCGCGCGCATCAGCACCAACCGTTCGTAGATCATCACGATTAAGGAATCCGCGCCCTTACCCAGATATCAAGATAAGCAATTTCTTCGAGACCATTGGATTTCTTGGTGAAAGTATCACAGCCAATTTCGATATCTATCGAAAAATCAACACCCACATCAAACGGCGGGTCTATGTGGATCAGCTTGAGGCCACCCTGTTTTTCGATTTCTTCATATAATGGCCCATTCTTCAAGCTGGAAAGAATCAGCTTGTTATCGCCCCAGATGAGCTTATTGATCCAGCCTTTGAGCTGCCGTCCGCGATTGTCAATATCGAACAGGCTCATTTGCAAGGCCCCGTATCCGATGGTTTTTCCGCACGCGGTTCGTCCACTTGCTCAATCGTCTGAAAGGGCAGCACGATGTTACACACTTCGTTCGTCTTACCATTTCAGACCAACTCCACTTCGCGCTTATCTTCGAATAGCAGGAGACGGTATTTGTCCGGCAACGACTTGCCCGCTTCCAGGCGCTGCGTGATATCGCAAATTTCGTTGTCAGTCAGTTTCATCTTATTTTGCTATCAGCTATATCGATAACGCTTTATCATAGCCAGTCAATTCCAGATAACCGCGACCTGCCGGCTGGCCATCACGCGTCACGGTGACGGCCCCTTCCCAATAAACCGCACCCGTCGATTGGCGTGCATCGAGTTCCTGATCATCCAGCAACGGCTCGATCTTCCATTCAATATCCCTCGTCTTGATGCGCATGACGACTGGATAGACTGCGTTGGTATGGGGAGAGCGCCAGGTGCGCACGGGAAGGAAGCTGACTTCATCCGGCGAAAAAATAGTCATGCGGCCAGAAGGGTCGCGCAAACCGGCATAGGCCCACGCTTTCTTGCCGTCCTTGCCACGGATCTGAAAAGCCATCAACGCCGAACCATCGTCCAGATTGATGCCGGTCCAGTCCCACCCCTCCGCGTTCGGATCAAGATATTCCGAAGACCATTCGTGATCGAGCCAGGCGCTGCCTTTCACGGGTAAAACCCGATCATCGCGCGTGACCGTGCCGCTGACTTGCAAATGCGGTTCACTGTAATAATAACTGACCTGCTCAGGTTTCGGTCCTTTGCGGGAAAAGCCATCCAGATCCTGCAACATCAGTGGTTGCGTCGGCGTCAATGAAAGCTCAAGCGTAAAATCAGCCCCTTTAGCATAGGTGCGGTAATGGCCATCCGCTTCCCGAATAAAATACCAGTCATCCAGTTTCACATTGCTGTTACCAGCCTTGGCATAAGCCAAGTCAAAGCTCTCACGCGCGCTTTTCTCCACATGCAACAGTTTACCGACCGTTGGATCGGTCAGCGCCGCATGACCGATGATCAACCGTTTGGGTGCAAACCGGCTGGGATTATCCTCATCGTGCTCAGTGGTCGGACGGAAGAAAGTAACCTGGAAGCCCAGCGGCTGCTGATCGGACGTTTCCAACCAGCCTGTCACATACCACCATTCAATGCGGAAATTTTCATGCGCACCAAAATCCTCTGGAAAAACCAGCGCTCGCGGCGTCACAGAGGTATATACCGGCGGGGCTGCCAGAGGCACTCCCAGCGACGTCAACCATAAAATAAGGAACGATACCAGCTTATACATAACCTCTTACCAATCCTCTTTAACTGCACGTATCACATTGCCCGACACCGCGTGCCGTCCGGCGAGCAGCGCCGTCACTGCCGCTGCCATCAGCATGGCGAACGCCATGATGAGCAGCCATTGCCAGGGTGGATGAAGTTCCATCGTCCAGTGGAATGACTGCGGATTAACGATAAAAATGAGAATCAGACTGATACTTCCTCCCAATAAAAATCCGATAGTGATCCCAAAGCCAGCCAGCAATCCGCCTTCCAGTGCCAGCATGCGATAGATTTGACCGCGTGTCACCCCGATATGGCGTAACATACCAAATTCCTTGACACGCCTCAGTGCCTGCGCGGAGAAACTGGCTGCCACCCCGAGCAAGCCTACCCCGACCGCAACCAGTTCTAACAGGTAGGTGACGGCAAAACTGCGATCAAAAATCTTGAGGCTGATTACCCGAATTGCATTCGGCTGCCAGAACGTCAACGATTCGCCAAATGGTAGCGCTTTCAGCGAAACCATAACCTCCGCAGACATGACGTCGGCCTGTAGCCAGAGCGCTACTTCATTGACATGTCGTTCACCTGTTATCTTTTGGTAATCAGCCAGTTGCATCTGGATAGCACCATATTGACGCCCATAGTCACGCCATACACCAGCCACAATATAGTCCTGCTGCGCCTCACTCAACGGCAACGCCACACGCTTGCCCACTTGGTAATCATAAAGATCAACCATCGCTTCCGATACCCAAATGGGAATCGCCTCCAGAGGAATTTCTGCAGGATTTAGCGCATTATCTGTCATCGGCAGAGTATGGCCTGGATCAGCTTGATCGATTGGCCGGGCAATCAATGTAACAGACGGTCGGGCTGGATCGAGAGTAAGCTGCAGTGAGCGAATGAAATCGATACGTTCAATTCCCGCTGTTGCCGCAATTGCCTGTTGCTCTTGCAGCGTAAAGCCAAGTGCATCCTGGCGAGCCTCTGTGCGCACATAGAGATCAGCTGGCAGAATACGCGTCAGCCAGTCTTCTACCGAGATGCGGAAACTCGCCACCATAATCGCCATAGCCACCATCAGGCTGAAACTTACCAGGACTCCTCCTAGTGCAATCGCAGCTTGCTGTGGCGCATTCGCCAGCCTGGCTAATGCCAAAGTAGTCAGCACACCCGCTGTCAGGCGGTTAAAGACGCGAAATAATCCGGAAAAAAACAAGGCAGTTAATGATGGCATCCAGGCAATGCCGCCGATCAGCAACAAAGCTATCGCAAAATAGCCAAAAAGCGGCAGTTCCGCCACAGGCGGGAGTTGCGTGAACATAGCTGCCAATAGTAAACAGATGAGTGCCGGCCAGGGAGTTCGCAATTTTGCCAGTGCCATCTCCTCGCTACCCGACTTGAGCGCGGACGCGGGATGGGCTTGAGCTGCTTCCAAGGCGGGCAGCAGGCTGCCTAACAGGGTCACACTCACCCCGAGTATAAAGAAAAGCAAAGCTGCCAACGGACTCATCTGAATAGCCGGTTTGATTTCAGGAAAAAATCCCCCGCCGAGATCCCCGCCATAAACATGCAATGCGGTTGCGGCAAATACATAACCCAACCCAAGCCCGAGCAGAGAACCCATCATACCAAGCAGACCACCTTCACGCAGGATCTGCAGCAGAATTTGGTTGCGCGTCAATCCAAGTACGCGTAGCAGCGCAAACTGTGGACGCCGCCGCAAAGTGGACAGCACTTGAGTCGAGAATACCAGAAAAGCACCGGTAAACAACGCAACCAGCGCCAGTACATTCAAATTGATGCGATAGGCGCGTGACATATTATGGATACGCCTTTCCTGATCGACCGTTTCAGTTATCAGGTATTGTGCGGGCAGTTCCTTTTCAAGTGCCTCTTTAAATGCAGAGTGGTTGACACCCTGTTTTAATTTAAGATCGATGCGTGATAACCATCCAACATGATTAAAGCGCCACTGTGCTGCGCCAATATCCATGACCGCAATGCGCTGCCCGGCATGCGCTCTGACGAGGCCACCTGCTACCCGCAATGTCACAGTTTGGGTGCCCAGACGTAATGACAGCTGGTCACCCTGCTTGACTTCCAGCCATTCCATCGCTGCAGGTGACAGAAAAATGGCATCGTCTGACAATATGTCGAAAGCGCGCCCTTTCGCAGGCACGCCAACTAAATCGGGTGTTATAGCAACCGCACGGTACACATCGATCCCGAGAATTTTCAAGGTATTATTTCTATCGTCCTCTGACTTGGCAGGGATGGCCGCCTGGATTTCCAGTATCGGGCTGGCAACTGCCACGCTTTCATGCTGTGCCAAAAGAGGATACAGCATTTCATCAAAGGTCGGTTGCGTTGCGCGCACCTGGAAATCTGATTGACCGGACAAGCTTTTGGCGGCCGCAGAAAACTCATTGACTGCCGCAGTATTGATCAGATGAATCGAGAAACCCATGGCAATGCCCAGCGCAATCGCAATGAGCGCAACCACGATTTGTAGCCGATGCGTTTGCCACTCTCCCAGCAACAGCCAACGGGACAGAAGACTACGACTCATACACGTTGATGAGATAGCACGGGTTGTAAGCCAGTCTTGCTCAGCAGCAGGATTTGATCTGCTGTTGCTGCGGCTGCTTGCGAGTGGGTAACGATAATGCCGGCAGCACCATTGGCTTTGATTTCACTGCGCATCAATTGAAGAATTTCCTGAGCGGTATCGGGATCAAGATTGCCTGTCGGCTCATCAGCCAGAACCAGACGAGGCCGATGCACCAGTGCGCGCGCAATCGCGACACGCTGCAATTCCCCTCCCGATAATTGGCGCGGGAAATCCTGCTCTCGCCCCTGCAATCCTACTGCCACCAACATTTGTTGGGCACGATCAAACGGCAAATGATTGAGCAGCAGCGGCAATGCGACATTTTGTAACAGCGTCAAATGAGGCAAGACGTGAAATGCCTGAAAGACAAAGCCAAAATGACGCCGCCGCAGAGAGGTGGCTGCCTCGTCATCTTTTGCTGACAGCACCACGCCATCAACCCATATCTCGCCGGTATCAGGAATATCCAATCCGGCAATCAGGTTCAGTAGCGTCGATTTACCCACCCCCGATTCCCCCATGATGGCTACATACTCCCCTGTAGTCAGGGTATAAGATAAATCGGACAGCACCTGCTTTCCATTCGCATAAGTCTTGCTGATGCCACATAGTTCCAATGTAGCAGTATTTTTCATCATGAGGCCATTGTCCTATGAAAAAGACCCGAAAGGCAGCAGAATAGATTAGACCAATATATGTCAGTTTAGCTAGACCTGAACCAATTCAGAATATTTGGCAAATAAAAGATTACGCCTTAAAACACAATCGTCCAGCCGCTACGACATTGTTCTTTGGTATAAGATACCCCGTGATATTTAAGCCCTTCCGGATTGAGCAGGGTAATAATTCCCCCATTGTTACTTAACTGCGCGCCCTGACTATCCAGTTTCACGACACCGGTTGCGCCTGGGTTAAGCTGCAGGTTGGTGATAAAGGATCGTTTTTTATTTTTATCTGCAATTAACCAACCGGACAGATCTACGCTATTGGGCGAGCGATTAATCAAGGTCACTGTTTCATTCCCTTGATCGTCCCCTGCCGGATTAACCAGCGCCGCTATGATTTGTACGTCAGATTCTATTTTAGGCGGAATATTGTCCTCACATTCAGGCAATCGATGACCTGTTTGATCATCGCTATGCCAACACTGGGATTGGAAGGCTAAAAATACCGCGACCCACTGTTCCGGCCAAATCTCCGTGCCAGCCCCCACCTGCTCTATGCTCGGAAAATGAAAAAGTAACGCCCCATCCTGCCAGACACCATCTTCCTCCACATACTGCTCTACATTGCCTTGATTCATATGAATATTGTGAATGCCATTTCCGGGCAGAAAGCCGAAATATTGATCTTTTATGTTTGCTTCAGGTCCCCAGCGTTCACCGAAAGCATAAACACTTGCCCGCTCGTCGCCAATGGCGCGTTGTACATAAGCATCTATTTTTTCATTGAGATCATTATCCGGGCCAGGAATGTTATGCGGTAAAGGACGCATTTGTCCTGGATCGAATAGATTGCCGCGGATAAAGTCGAGCGCCATTTTGTCTGGTGCATTCTCAAGCCGAGTAAATCCTTTATCTAGTTTGATCAGTTTTTCCAGAATGGGATGGCGAAAATCATCAATGAGTAAATATAAAAGCTCAGAGGGAGCTAGCTTGGATTTTACATTCACAGCAATACGATAGTCTGTGGTATCGTCGATAACATGCACTTCGTAATGCGGGCTTGAACCTTTCCCAATGATTTTATTGATCGCTTTGCCTTTAAGAACGCCGTATTGTTTTAAAGCCATCATTCCTCCTAAATATGTTGCGGTAGGTTGGCATTTAAAAGCTGCTACTCAGATCTATATTCTTTTTTTATGATTAGTTTCTTTCTATATTGGTTCAAGCAAAAGGATTTATTCTTAAGCTAGAAAGATTTTTCCAAGCTTTTATGGTCTACCTTGAAAAAATCATTCTAGCTTCAACAATTTACCGAGTGACGGTCTCTACTATTCCATGCTGTATATGAGTTTGTAAACCTATGGTTAACCAGTCCGCCATCAAGTTCGAAACAGTAAGAGATTAACCCCCCTTTTCCTTATTCACATATTGAGTATGTGATATATCTGCGTACCAACCGTTATAATCCAAATTCACGCCGTCGAACATTATGGTGCGGCCGGCTGTGCTAGAGTTTGAAATCGAATGATATTTGTAGATAATCCCAGCATAGTGATAGTTGGTTACACCATTGCTGACATAGCTCTCGGAATAATGCTGATTTGGTTCTATGTAAAATACCGTGGGTAAGTAAACCGAAGTTTTCCATATAAGAAATAAATCATATTGATGAAGTTGTTAATATTTCGATAACCTCTGGCTCGTCGTTTGGCAAGCTGAATTTTGTTATTAATGCTCTCAAGAATACCATTGATCCCCAACGACCTATTTCTTTTGTTCCTTTTGATTTTGACGGGAATAACATGGTACGCTCCCATTGCCAATTGTGTTGACCTGATTAAAGAGAGGTCACAAGGTTGACGCATCAAATCGGATTTTCTGATAGTTTACCGCATGATAATCCTTTAAGAGCAGAAAAGATGCAACCAGACAAGGTAGCTGAATTTCGTTTTTATGCTAAGCTGAATGATTTTTTTTCTGCCGAGCAACGGCAGAAAACGATGCCCTATCGCTTCAGTGGTCAACCTGGAATTAAAGATCCGATTGAAGCTTTCGGTGTACCTCATACCGAAGTTGAATTGATTATTGTAAATGGTCAATCAGTGAGATTCGATTATCAACTGCAGGCTGGCGATCGTGTCGCTGTCTTTCCGGTTTTCAAAAGGCTGGACATCAGCCCCTTGCTTAGATTACGCGAAGAAATCCCATCTGATCCTCGTTTTATCCTGGATGTCAATTTGGGCAAGCTCGCCCGATCCCTGCGCTTATTGGGCTTCGACAGTCTCTATCGTAATGACTATCATGATTCGATGGTTGTGAAGATTGCAGTAAACGAGCAGCGTATCGTGCTGACCCGAGACCGTCGCCTGCTGCACGCCAAACAGATTCAGCATGGCTATTGGGTGCGTGCAGTTGATGTTGAAAGCCAGATCAATGAAGTCGTGCGCCGCTTTGATTTATGCAGATTGGTTCATCCTTTTGCACGATGTCTGGTCTGTAACGGTGTGCTCGCTCCCGTCGACAAGACCAAGATATTGGATCATCTTGAACCTAAGACGAGACGTTACTATGAAGTCTTCCGTCAATGCATCAATTGCCAGCGCATCTACTGGGAAGGCTCCCACTTAGAAAATATGCGACGGCGCTTCGCCGGCTTGCTGACAAACTGAGCAAGGTATCAATTAGTAAGTGCAAGCATGAAACTTTCTTGCCACTATTTTTAGTAACCTAGTCAAAGCATTAGGAAACTACTATGATCATAAAACCCTCCTAAGAACAATGAACATATATTCACTACGTTCATAACTGGTTTTCCTTTACTTTTGTCCAAAAAAATAAAGGAGGCGCGATGCCTATCCATAATGCTGATATCGCAGCCATCTTCGAAGAGATGGCTGATTTGCTGGAAATTGAGAATAGCAATAACGTATTTCGTGTGCGTGCTTATCGTAATGCTTCTCGTTACTTGCAGGAAATGGGTAAAGATGTCCGTATCATGGTGCAAAGAGGAGAAGATTTGACGATTATTCCTGGTATTGGGGAAGATCTCGCTAACAAAATACAGGAAATCGTTGAGACCGGTCACTGTTCTGTGCTGGATAAGCTACATAAGCAATTACCGTCGACTATTACGGAATTACTAAAAATTCCTGGGCTGGGGCCCAAACGGGTAAAAACTTTGTATCAGGAATTGGATATCCATACTATGGAGCAATTGCAACGGGCGGTACGCGACCATCGTATTCAGAGTCTAGCGGGCTTTGGTGAAAAAACTGAGATGCGCATTGCTGATGCCTTAGCCATTTATGCTGGCAGCACCAGCCGTTTTAAATTGGCTACTGCAGCTCAGTATGCTGAGCCTCTGATAGCTTGGCTTCGGACGATTTCCGGAGTACAGCAGGCGATAATAGCAGGCAGTTACCGACGAGCCAAGGAGACAGTAGGAGATATCGATATTTTGATTACGGCCGCCCAGAAGAGCCCGGTCATGACAAGCTTTTGCAGCTATGACGATATAACGGAGGTGCTCTCGCACGGCCCTACCCGAAGTAGTGTCATCCTTAAATGCAAGCTACAAGTGGATGCACGTGTAGTAGAACACGAGAGCTATGGTGCAGCCCTGCATTATTTCACAGGCAGTAAGGCACATAACATTGCTATCCGCCGCCTGGGTCAGGAACAAGGGCTCAAAATCAATGAATATGGTGTATTTAAGGGTCAACGGCGTATCGCTGGGGAAACGGAGGAATCTGTCTATCAGTCTGTAGGGCTGCCGTTTATTCCGCCAGAATTACGCGAAGATCGCGGTGAAATTGAAGCTGCCAGAAGCGGGCATTTACCTGAACTTATCGAGCTGGGTGATTTGAAGGGCGATTTGCATGCGCATAGCAAGGCAAGCGATGGTCATGCTACGCTTAAAGAAATGGCTAGCGCTGCGCAACAATGTGGCTTTGAATATCTGGCTATTACGGAGCATTCGCGCCAGCTCACCGTTGCCCATGGCCTCGATCCGACGCAACTAGCCAAGCAGATTGACGAGATTGATCGTCTTAACGAGCAATTAACGGAAATTACGCTGCTCAAAGGTATTGAAGTTGATATTCTCGAAGACGGTAGCTTGGATCTACCTGATTCGATACTAGCAAGATTGGATCTGGTAGTCGGCGCCGTACACAGTCGCTTCGAGTTGTCACGCGCCAAACAGACTGAACGTATTCTCAAGGCCATGGATCACCCCCATTTCACGCTGCTCGCTCATCCTAGTGGACGGCTCATCGCCAGGCGTAAACCCTACGATGTCGATATGTTGCGTATTATCCGCAAGGCTAAAGAGCGCGGTTGCTACCTAGAGCTTAATGCTCATCCGGAGAGACTGGATTTACTCGACATTTATTGCCAGGCAGCCAAGGATGAAGGTGTTCTCATCAGCATCAATTCGGATGCGCACAGTGTGTTGGATTTCCATAACCTGCGTTTCGGTATTGGCCAAGCACGGCGTGGCTGGCTGGAGAAACAAAATGTACTCAATACCCGCTCATTACAAGAACTCAAACCGCTTCTTAAGCGTACGATGTAGGGCAAAGCTGAAATATGCGCTACTCTTTTGTGGCATCCATAGTTTTGCTAGTAGCAATGCTTTCGGGTTGTGTCCACCGGCAATTCATCACCCAACCTTACCCGCGCTGGGGTGAGGAAATTCCTATTCACCAGGCAGATGATGCCAGTCCCCTGCTTCTACGGATTTTACAACCGACCGAACCCAGCAATGCATTGGCTTGTTTGCTGCTTGTTCATGGCATGAATGAATACATGGGGCGTTATAGCGAAATAGCCCGTTATTTCGCTCAGCGTTTCATAGTGGCAGGGTTCGATCTTTATGCGCATGGCCTGTCCAATCCGATTCTGCAACGGGCAGATCGAGCCCTGATTGCGGGAGCTGCTCAACAGGAAGTGGGTGATGCCTATCTGGCACAAATTCCATTATATGATCTGGAGCCAATGAAACAAGATCTAAGTCATGCATTAAAGCAGCTGATTATCTCATGCGATGAACAAGGTGAATCGGACAAACCGATCTTCATTGTTTCTCATAGCTTGGGTGCTCTGATTGCGGCTTCTTATTTGCTGTCGACTCAAAATAAGAGCGAATCAGCCAGACGAGTGCAAGGCATTATCTTGCTTGGGCCAGCCTTTTCCGTTACCGAAGTTCCAGGCTGGCGCGGCTGGCTGGCAAATCCACTCATCAAGCTATCATTTCATGCCGAAGAGCATTTCTTGAGTCCGCAGAACGAATCTTTGCCACTATTAATCATTAATCAGATCGTGTCCCTTATCATTGTGCCATTGCTCGACGGAATATTTGAAGTGTTATCCTGGCCAGGTCTGCGGACACTCTTCACGCCGGCCACACCTGATTGGGTGGTCGATTATTTAACTGATAGCGAGCATGAAAAAGCTCGTATTCGCGCCGATGGTTGGTTCATCCGTCGCGCTCTGTTGCGTTATGTCAAAGCAATCGAAACAGAAATCATCCATTTTCGCCATCATATGAGCGAATTCGCTATACCTTATTATTTGATCTTCTCTGGCCGTGATCCGATTACTCCATCCTGGGGTAGTGAGGACTTTGCACAGCTCACTCTACAGAATCATCCAGATAATGAACTGTTACCCCTACCGAAGTTGAGCCACCATGAGCACCTTTTCTCATCGCAACCGTTACGGAATGAGATCTTGAAAAAAATCGAACAATGGCTAGATCGAAGGAGGCTTTCTTGGCAGCACGAGAAAATGACGGAGCTGCAAAATTGATGATTAGCAGCCTAGCGAAAATCGGATTGATAACAAACCAGTTTCGCTCTATTGGTTTTTTTTACAAAGCAAGTTTTAATTCAGAAATTAGACAATGTAATGATAAGGTGTTCATACATCTCTACCAGCCAACTTATCAAATAGCAAGCTTTCTCTTTCTCTATTTGTCATCTGGTTTCACCATATTAATAATCAATACTGCCCCTGCACCTCTCATAAAATGAGCAACCAGATGAACCCAGATATTGCTGGAATTTATCAGACCCATTAATACCACGCCTATCGCTACTGCAGGATAAATACACCGCCCGAAATACACGCAACAGAAAATATACCCGCCATTACGTTGAAACCAGGAGTCAGGTCATAAAGAGAATTGCCGCTTGTATCCTCTACAGGAGCGACATTTAAGATATAGATCCAGAAAAAAGTACCTATAGCTCAACGATAAACTTTCGCATCATGGAATTCCTCAATCAATATTTTTATATCCAAATAAAATATTGATCAAGACGCAACCAAAAGCTGGTAGCAGATAAAGTTAAATTATTGGAGAGCCTGTCATCTCATGAAGGCTTCTAACAGTATCCGAGTCCAGCTTAAGTGAATGTGCCAATTGACGCAAATAGGCTTTTTCGGCTTCCGTATCTATATCAATTGCGAATAAGGAAGCAGCATAAACCTGAGTCGCAACAATTTGATTAGGAATGCTGGAAACCAGCTTGTCTAGATCCATTTGTTGAATTAGCTCATTGTGGATAAATTGGCGTTCCTCGTCCGTAATCCCGTCTTCATTTACCTTACCCATAATTTTGTCCATTTCAGACTGATCAAGCTGACCATCTGCTTTGGCAGCATTTATCATCGCCCGCAGTATAAGCTTTTCTGTGTCTGATGAAATCATCGCTTCTAATTGCTCCTTAGGCAAGGAATGTGCCGCTTCCCTTTCTAATTGCTCCCTAGGCAACGAATGAGTCGCTTCCTTTTTCTGTAAATCAGAAGGCTGATCACCATATTTTTTCTGAAGGGCATTAATGGCCATAGCTCCTAACATAGAAAGCGCACTTCCACCTAGCGCACCTTTTACTACAGACGCTCCACCACCTAGCAAAGCGCCAGCCAGTGCGCCTATGCCTCCTAATTGTCCGCCTGTCAAGTTACCGGCTTGCTTCGTACGAACGAACTTTTCTATCATATCCATCCACTTATTTGTAGACTGAGTTGTAGACTGAGTTGTAGACTGAGTTGTAGACTGAGCAGAATTGGCTATATGTTTAAGTCTTTCTTTTCCCTTATTGGTCATTTCGTTTAGCAAACGTCCTACAATATCTCCATAGCTCATCGTATTACCTCCCTGGTTAAAAGATCTCTGTGAAGTATCACATTAAGATTGCCTAAGCTTTCATACGCAAGTGGTAACAGTTAATCGGATATTAAAAACCAAGTAAATACGTACAAACACGTATTCCATAGCTATTGCTGTATTCATTAATTTTTCATATGCTCTTTTGTCCTACTGACTCGTTGGCATACATGCTCTCTTTTAGCATTGATAAACTCAACACTAGCCCATGTTACAAATGATCACTTATGAAACGTCATAAAAGCCTTTATCCCTTGTCTCATGATCATCATCATGCTCTTGTCCAGGCAAAAAATCTGCGTATGGCTTCTTCCAGCTCCGATATACCATCACTTCATCGGATTGCCATTGATTTTATTGCGTATTGGGATACCAGTCTTCAACTCCATTTTCGTCAAGAAGAAGAAATTCTGCTACCCGTTTTATCTCAGTATTCATCACCAGACCATCTGGAAATTATCGGAACCTTAAAACAACACGACGACATCCAACAAGCCGTGAGTCAACTGAGAAAAAACATTGAGCAAGAAGCGGCGCTGGCTGAAGAAGGTCAGAAGCTATCGGCACTGCTCAGTATGCATATTCGCTATGAGGAGCAATATTTATTTCCCGCTATTCAGGAAATTGTACCCGAGGAAGCTTTATGGGAAATAAACCGTCACTTGACCGAGAAATAAGGATGCTAGCAGCAAGTATATATATATATTCAGAGTCAGCTGACCCCAGCTTCCCGGAAATGCGATTATTTATGGTGCAGTGGCTTTGCGAAGTTTATTCGTGATCATTAAAGAAGCATATCCCTCATTCCATTTCTAAATCAAACATGACGCGAAGGCGAGCCTCAGGCAATATCAATCATACAGCAATGTGAAACCGGCAAAGCCAGTTTCAATTTAGAAATAGAGTTGAATGAACTATGATGGCGGAAATATTCAATTAGCGAGATATTCTTCAATAGGTCATTGGCGGTCTCAATCATCGAGGGTTTACATAACAGGAATTTACCAAACAGCAGCAACAGCTTGTTTTTCATGTTCTTGCGTACCTTGGTAACGAGCTGCACCGCATCATTTAAATGGGGTATTATGCCTTTTCTTTATTGCGGCGGGTCTCCCAACCTTTTTTTGCGGCTCTGCTCCGTTCTTCCGTTGTCATGCTGTGTCCACCCTTGCGGGATGATGCGTGAGTATCTTTTTTCCCATAACCACTGCCACCAGGTTTGTTACCACCGCCCGATTCTTTATTGACGGTTGCCCAAGCTCTTCGTTCAGCTTCTTTTTCTGATACTCCACGTTTTTCATATCCTTCGGCTATATGATCGGCCTTCCTTTTCTGCTTGTCCGTATACTTACTCTTGTCACCCTGTGGCATAGATCCTCCTGTCTGTGTCTCATAAGAAATCTCGATACAGCGGGTTGTTGGAATACACCTTATGACAGAACAAGCGTTAGTTGAGTTCCTGATTATACTAAGCGAGTGGTTCATACCGATTTCAATAGGAATTGTCAGGATAGAACACAGAGAAAGGAGAAAACTAAAAAATTAGTAGAAAGCACGCACAATATTTGTCAAGCATGTTATTGTTATGGAGGATAATTTATAAGAAAAATATGCTGATGAAGAAGTAATTGAACACCCCCTTGAAGGTCTATTTAGCTTAGCAAGAGAATTGTGAATCATAGCGCCATGAAAATTTTGCAAATCATTGCTTGAGCAAGCAAGTATTTTCGTTATATACTGGACTGGTCACAAGATGTTGTTAGTTACAAATTTTAATAAGGAATCAATATAATGAGATTTTTTCTGATCGCCGCCGCTTTATCAGCTCTGACATTGGCAGGATGTGGCAAACCAGGTCAAGCATTACCTGAAACCGAGAAAGAAGCCTATAATAAAATCATCTCCGGTCAAAAAGTGGATTGTCCTCATGGATTGGATGCTAATGGTAACTGCCTTAAAGAGGGTGCAGATGCACGTCCCTATGGCGGCACCAGCAAACCAGGTCATTAATAATATAATAACCATGTAGCTAATAAAAAAACCGCCTACAGGGCGGTTTTTTTATTAGCTACTTTTCGCTTTGCACAAAACAAGCCTTGCTTTTCTTCTGTTATCCTCTTACCCTTTTACTTTTATTTATTTAATTCTAATTCTTAATTAAAACTGAAATTATAATTTAACATAACACTATGTAAATAAATGAAAATATGTCTAATATTATTTACTTTTCTATTGGGATTTAGAATAATTAGTACAACCGCAGCTAATCATTTACCAGACCTAACTATTTAAGCTGCTCATATAATAAATTAAGAATTCGATTCGTTGCTTCTGATTCATCCGGCGCACCATCCTGATCGAGAATCTGAACCTCGCTGTTAGCCCCGACTCCGTTTACCTGAATACGGTATTGTTCTGCTTTTGAATCAGTATCACTTCGCCAAAAAGCAAGCTTTGAAAGAATCCCCTGGCCATCGCTCGCTTTCCTACTTTCAAGATCAGGGTCAGCATAACGAACAAAATAAACACCACTTGATCTATCTCGATCCTCAACAGTAAAACCTACCCGATCAAGCGCCAATCCTACACGACGCCATGCGCGGTCAAAAGTTTCGCTAATTATTAGCACGCCGCCCCTGGCTTTATCCATATAAGCTTGCTCTTTAACGGCACTGGCTTCACTCGCTGCAGAAGCGACTTCTTGTTTGGCGAGCTCTTCCCCTGCGCCAAAGCGTATCATCAGCCGGGCAAGCATTTCAGCTTCCAGATCAGGATCAGCAGGACGTGGTTGCCAGATGGTACGCTGCGTACTCCTGTCAGCAAGCACTTCAGCCATTCCACGATGACTAATATAAATTTCGGTTGTACCTGATTCACTTCGTTCTAGCCTGGTACGAAATTTGTCACGCTCAGCAGTTGAATACAAACCGTCGAGAAAAGTCGACAGAACGCTTCGAATAATATCTTGGGGTATTTTTGCGCGATTCTCTGCCCAATCAGTCTCCATAATTCCCACATCAGGCGCCTCAACCTTAACTAGAAACCCTAAATCCTGCCAGAATTCTTTAACTATTGGCCAGACATCTTCAGGAGCTTGATGAACCACTAGCCAGCGCTGGGTGCCTGATCGGGCAATTTGAGCGGGACTCTTTGTTACAGGCAGTATAGAAGAGTTACCATAAGCTTGTGGCTGCTCTGCCCGCTCCCTGTTATAGGTAGAAAATGTGGCACTTCCTGTAGAAGAAATATCAGGTACCGCGTAGCGTTCATCTGCAGAAGGTGCAGTCAGATCAGGGGGCACTTCCAATGGAGGTATCTTACCCGCTGATTTATAGTCTATTTTTTTACTTTCTGGAAATAAACTAAATGAATTACAGCCAGAAATCACCAATATCCACACTGCGCTCAGCATGAGCGTTCTTTGGCATTTTACTCTCGACATCGCAAACCTTTAAATCATTACTTCAGCTTGTTTCATTGCATCTTTGATCAATTGATGAAATTGACTTGAAAGTGGTGTTAAAGGTAATCGAATTCCCGAGCTTATCAAACCCATTTCCATGACAGCCCATTTCACCGGGATAGGATTCGCTTCAACGAACAAGTCTACATGCAACTTTAACAGCTTATTGTTAATACTACGCGCGGCAATCAAATCTCCTGCAAACGCTGCGTGACACATTTCATGCATTAATTTGGGCGCAACATTTGCGCTCACTGAAATAACGCCATGTCCTCCTAACAGCAGCAATGCCAGTGCAGTGGCATCGTCTCCACTATACACACAGAAATCCAGCGGCACACGATGCAGTAAATCACAACCCCGTGCAATGTTACCCGTCGCATCCTTTATTCCAATGATATTAGGAATTTGCGCAAGCCGCAGAACGGTATCATTGGAAATATCTGCGACCGTTCTACCTGGTACATTATATAAAATCATTGGTATATCAACCGCTTCTGCTACCACCTTGAAGTGTTGATACAGTCCTTCCTGGGTTGGCTTATTATAATAGGGAACGACCGATAAGCAGGCATCCGCCCCTGCATCTTTGGCAAAGATGGTCAGATCAATAGCTTCTCTCGTGGAGTTCGCGCCAGTGCCAGCAATGATCGGTATTCGTCCAGCCGCATGCGATACCGCAGTCCGTATCAACAGATTATGCTCATCAAAATCTACGGTAGGAGATTCACCCGTCGTTCCGACCACCACTATTCCACTGGTCTTTTGCGCAATATGAAAATCAATGAGCGCACGAAACCTCTCCAGATCCAGAGCGCCATCTTCAAACATGGGTGTAACAATCGCAACCAAGCTACCTTTTAGCATAGGATCTTCTTTAAAAAAACAATATATTCTACCTGAAACTATCTACTTTCATGCATTATCGTTTCGCTTTCTTTCCAGGGAAATCATATCACCTTGGAAAAAGTTAAAACATCGTTTACACAATCAACTCTGATCGTATCTTTAGCGGCAAAATTACCTTGTAAAAGTTCTTTAGCGAGAGGATTCTCGATTTGTGATTGAATAGCCCGCTTTAATGGGCGAGCACCAAATACAGGATCAAAACCGGCACGTGCAAGTTCTGATAAGGCCGCATCGGTTACTTCCAGTTTAATTTCTATTTTAGCCAAGCGTGCTTCCAGGTTCTGCAATTGAATCTGTGCAATCGATTTAATATGCTTTTCATCCAGCGCATGAAACACGACAACTTCATCAATACGATTAATAAACTCGGGACGGAAATAAGCTTTTACTTCTCCCATCACGGCAAGTTTGATGACCTGATAATCATCCCCACTCATTTGTTGAATCATTTGCGAACCAAGGTTGGAAGTCATGACAATAACCGTATTTTTAAAATCTACTGTACGCCCCTGCCCATCTGTCATACGTCCATCATCAAGTACCTGCAGCAAAACATTAAATACATCAGGATGTGCTTTCTCAACCTCATCGAGCAGAATCACCGAATAAGGTTTTCTCCGCACCATTTCGGTGAGATAACCCCCTTCTTCGTAGCCTACGTAACCTGGCGGGGCCCCTATTAAACGTGCTACCGAATGCTTTTCCATGAATTCCGACATATCGACTCGTATCAGATGCTCCTCGGAATCAAACAAAAATTCAGCTAATGCTTTACATAATTCCGTTTTACCTACTCCAGTAGGCCCCAGAAATAAGAAAGAACCATAAGGCCGGTTGGGATCAGCCAATCCTGAGCGTGAACGGCGAATAGCGTCGGAAACAAGACGTGCTGCCTCATCTTGCCCAACCACGCGTTCATGCAGTTTTTGCTCCATCAATAACAGTTTTTCCCGTTCTCCCTGCATCATTTTGGCAACCGGTATCCCGGTTGCACGAGAGACCACCTCGGCAATTTCCTCAGCACCGACTTGAGTACGGAATAATTTCGGTCGATTGACCTCTTTAACTTGTGCAGTAGTTTCACTCTGCTGGATCTGCTCAGCCAGCTGTTCCTCCAGTTGAGGAATACGGCCATATTGCAACTCAGAGACTTTTTGCCAGTCTCCTTTACGCGTCGCCGCCTCTACCTCTTTTCTGAGTTTTTCTAACTCTTCCTTGATGTGCTGTGAACCTTGGGCGCGTGATTTTTCTGCCTTCAGGATTTCTTCAAGATCAGCATACTCGCGCTCAAGCTTCTTTATCTCATCTTCCAGTAGTGTCAGACGTCTTTGCGAGGCTTCATCTTTTTCTTTTTTCATTGCCTCCCGTTCAATCTTGAGCTGGATTAGGCGGCGATCAAGCTTGTCCATCACTTCAGGTTTGGAATCCCGCTCCATACGGATCCGTGCCGCAGCCTCATCGATCAGATCGATAGCTTTATCCGGTAAAAAACGGTCAGTAATGTAACGATGAGATAACTCTGCTGCCGCTACGATAGCGGGGTCAGTAATATCTACCCCGTGATGGACTTCATAGCGCTCTTGCAAGCCGCGCAAAATAGCAATCGTTGCCTCTACTGTCGGCTCGTCTACCAGTACTTTCTGGAAACGGCGTTCTAACGCTGCATCCTTCTCGACATATTTACGATACTCATCCAAAGTAGTTGCGCCGACACAGTGCAGCTCTCCTCTCGCAAGTGCTGGCTTGAGCATATTGCCGGCATCAATGGCACCTTCTGCCTTTCCCGCTCCTACCATGGTGTGCAACTCATCAATAAATACGATGGTACGCCCCTCATCTTGTGCGAGTTCTTTGAGTACTGCTTTCAGCCGCTCCTCAAATTCACCACGATATTTCGCACCTGCTAATAATGCGGCCATATCGAGCGACAGTACACGCTTATTTTTCAGTGTATCAGGGACTTCTCCATTTACGATGCGCTGAGCCAATCCTTCTACGATGGCAGTTTTACCTACCCCAGGCTCACCAATCAGTACCGGATTATTCTTGGTGCGTCGCTGCAATACCTGGATGGTTCGCCGAATTTCATCATCACGTCCAATTACTGGATCAAGCTTACCCATGCGTGCGCGCTCAGTGAGATCGAGGGTGTATTTTTTCAATGCCTCACGGCTGCCTTCTGCCTCTGCACTCGATACACTCTCACCGCCCCGTACCGATTTGATCGCTTGCTCCAGCACATTGCGATTAGCCCCATGCTGCTTTAATAGTTGTCCGGTTTCGCCTCTGTCCTCAAGTGCAGCGAGCAGGAATATCTCGGAGGCAATGAACTGATCCCCATGCTTTTGCGCTTCCTTATCTGTTAAATTGAGCAGGTTGTTAAGATCGCGCGAAATACCGATTTCTCCACCCACCCCTTCCACTTTGGGAAGACGTTCCAGGCTTTTTACGAGCGCCTCACGCAATGGGTTGACATTAACGCCCGCACGTTGCAACAGCGAAGAAGTTCCACCATCTTCTTGTTGTAATAGCGCGAGCAGCAAATGTTGAGGCTCTATATAAGGATGATCCTTGCCTAACGCCATACTTTGCGCTTCACCCAGTGCCTGTTGAAATTTAGTAGTAAGTTTGTCGAGACGCATACAAGCTCCTGATGAGAATATCTATTGCCCCTTACTATATGGGAGTAGGATAGAATTTCAACCCTTGAGTTCTTCTTTATTTAACGCTTTACTTCAGGATAAGGATACAACATATTCAATGCAACGCTTTTTCCTGGAGTTTGCACAATACGCACATGTTCCCGCCGGAACTCCCGGGCATGTTTAAGTCCGCACGAATGAGCAAGCATGGCGATCTCCTTGTTAACATTTATAGCATAGTTGGCAACCCGCAGGTATTTTTGCTCAACAACCAGGCCGCGTTGTAACCACGGATCATGCGTTGTAATGCCAGTAGGGCAAGTATTCAGATGGCAACGCAACGCTTGTATGCAGCCTAAGGCAAACATAAACCCGCGCGCGGTATTAACAAAATCTGCACCTACACTCAATGCCCACGCTCCATGAGCTGAAGTGACCAGTTTCCCGGCCGCAATCACACGGATCCGTTTCTTCAGGTCAGATTCGATCAGTGTATCCACCACGCGCGGCAAAGCCTCTGCAATAGGTAGTCCTGCATAATCCATAAGTGTTTGGGGAGCGGCACCACTACCCCCTTCTCCGCCATCAATAGTCAGAAAATCAGGTGCATACTCTAACCCACGCCGATGAATGGCATCGCAAAGCTCATTGATAAAATGCCAGCCACCAATAACACTTTTAACCCCTACCGGACGTCCGGTTAAATCACGAATGTAAGCAATTTTATCAAGTAATTCCTCGATGCTACCAATATCGTGATGGCGATTAGGACTGATAGAATCCTGAAAAACGGGAATACCGCGAATAGCAGCAACTTCAGGAGTTACTTTCGGAGCAAGCAACAATCCCCCTTTACCTGGTTTCGCACCCTGTGAAAGTTTGATCTCAAAAGCTTTCACAAATTGGGCGATTTCCTTGGCGCGGGCAGGGGAGAAATTACCGTTTTCATCGCGGACGCCATATTTAGCGGTACCTATTTGCATGATCACATCGCAACCACCTTCCTTATGGTAAGGAGAAAGCCCCCCCTCTCCTGTATTGAGCCAGCATCCAGCCTTGGCCGCACCCAGCGACAACGCACGTATTGCGGCTGCTGAAATGGCACCATAGCTCATACCGCTAATATTAATAATCGACTTCGCTTCAAAAGGATGTTGGCAATAACCTTCCCCGATGAGTAGCGAAGGTGTTGGTAACTGATCTTCTTCCTGAATGGGAAAAGCGGCATTGACAAAAATGCTTGCCCCAGGTTCACGCAAGTCATAAGTGGAGCCAAAACCGATGATGCCCCCTTTATTCTTGGCATTCTTGTATACCCAAGCGCGAGTAGCACGATCGAAAGGCTGTTCCTCTCGATCACCGGCAAACCAATATTGACGAAAGTACTTGCCCTGAAGCTCGAAAAGAAAACGTAAACGGCCAATAACTGGATAATTGCGTAATATCGAGTGCTGTTTCTGGATAATATCGTGGATAAACAACGCGACAATAGCTCCAATGAAGACCAACCCCAGGATAGTACCTATGCTATATACGATTGGGTTTATTACATTAGACATACAGAATTCAATTACCTTCTCAAAATAATCCGATACATCCTCATATTGGCAAATTCATTGAAAACATCATGAACTTAAACCGCATCAATGGCTGCTGCAGATAAAAAATTTTGGGCGCCTGCATAATCAGTCTAACGCCATTTCCAAATTAAAAATGACGCGAAGGCGAGCCGCAGATAGTATCAATCGTACGGCAAGGTAAAGCCGACAAAGTCAGTTCGATTTAGAAATGGAATAACATTCTGATTAAAATTTTCTTGAGATAATTCTTATCCGCTGATCCATAACAAACTGACACTGTGTACTCTACCTCTACTTCCCAAATGGCTTTACCTTGTATGGCGTCCTCTTCCCTCTTCTCGACCAAATCTCATTAGCTTCTCCGGTTCTACTAGCTGGTGTAGCTACCAACGTGCAGCTTCGAGCGAGAGCTTTTCACGAGAAAAAGGCAAATAACTGCGATAAGTACGAAGAAAAAGGGAAGGTGCTATACAATATTATTCTTTTCATTCATAAATTCAACAAGAAAAACTAATCTCTCCATTATTTGTGCTACAGCAATTTATTATAGTTTTCAGGCTTCCCACATTAGTAAGATCACGTGGATAATGGAACCATGATGCCATTAATGGGTCTTATAAATTAAATGCTTATTTTCATGCTATATTAAGGGTACAATTACCAAATTCGTAGCAAACCCAAAAATAGTCTGACTATGTATCTGCAAAAAAACAATGCATAGTAGGACATACTCAATAATTTGCCCCACGATTAAAGATATTTTCGGTCAATCAAGTTTAGCAAAGACTTATGCATTGATCTGTATATTGGCCCATTCAAATGACCTGCATTTGTTACAAGATCAATTATTCTAATTATCTAACAACAGAATAATGCCGCGCTTGCCCTGGATTAATAGGACACTCGACAGCGATAATAAAACAAAGAAACGTCTTTCAGGAAAATAGAGGATTCAAATATGACTCACTTTAATTTTCCTTAGATATTTTTATAAATATTTGTCAGTTAATGACAAACCACTATCAATTAATTTTGGTGAGTTATTTGGTAGGTTTAACTAATCACCGCACAAAAATGAGAGATGTGAATGAATATCTATGTTGGAAACCTATCTTATAATGTCACTGATACCATGCTTCATACTATTTTTGGAGAATTTGGAAAAGTGATGAATATTAACCTTATTAAGGATAAATACACTGGTCAGTCCAAAGGGTTTTGCTTTGTAGAAATGGAAAAACAATCTGCAGCTGAAGAAGCAGTCAAGAAGTTAAATGGACGTGCTGTGGATGGAAGGAATATTACTGTTAATCTCGCACGTCCACGTGGAGAACGTACGCAATCTAAGCAACGCAGATGGTAACTCCCACCTGCACAATCTGTTGTTAAAAAAATATCTAGAAATATCCTATACAGTTTAGCTGTGCAGGTTTAACAACCTAGACCCACTTTACTTTTTCATTAAGGGTTACCTCCTATCAGATAGTTCGCATTGAAGTAACCCTAAATGATGTCTGTTTGCAAGTATCAATGAAACGCGAAAAGAATTAAGCTTGATTCACTCTTCTTTTCTAGTCCTTGAATATATTACATTCATTTGCTTCATTTATCTTATTTCAATTCAATTTAAGGAAAGGCTTTCCAACGCTTTCTCATGATTCCATTTTGCGTGAAAGAGATGGCCTTTTTTCTCAGGTGTACGGTCACTGGTCCAGGTGAGATATTTGCCATCGGGCGTAAATACCGGCAATCCATCAAAACCTTCTTTGTCCGTTACCCGTACCGGCTCTTTTTTGCCATCCACATCAACAATGTACAGCTCAAAATTCCGGTGTCCATGAACGTTGGTTGAGAAAATGATATATTTTCCGGAAGGATGATAGAAAGGCGCCCAGGACATCATATTGAGATGGGTAATTTGCTTCTGGTCTGAGCCGTCGATGTTCATGGTGAATATCTCTGCCTCTCTGCCATTGGCTGAAAAGCGGCGCCACACAATTCTTTTGCCGTCCGGACTGAAAAATGGCCCACCGTCATAAGTATTGTTCTGAGTTAATCTTTTTACGTTGGAGCCATCCGCATTCATAATGTAAATATCGATTAAAGAAGAAGGATCTTTTTTGAACAGCGCAGCTTCTTCCTCGGATAATTGCTCGGTGTAAGCCCTGCGGTTGGAAGCAAACGCGATCAGTTTGCCGTCAGGTGACCAGGAAGCTTCAGCATCATAACCCAGCGTATTGGTGAGATTCTTGATTTTCCCGCCTTGAAAGTTAGTTTCATAGATGTCATAAAATTCATCATAGTCCCAGGCATACGATTGCCGTTCACCGGATTTTCTTCTTTCAATCTCGGCGGTCATCTTGGCTTTGGCATCAGGATCGTCATGGGTTGAAGAAAACAGTACTTTTTCTTGTAAAGGATGTACCCATGAACAAGTCGTTTTACCTGTCCCTGGTGATACCTGCTGTACCTTTCCATTCTCAAGATTCTTCAGGTAAATTTGATAAAAGGGATTTTCCTCAGCTACTTCTGCCTGATAAGCCATCCATTTCATATCTGCGCGATAATAGGCTTCACCGACCCTGACTTCTTTGTCTGAAAGCTGATGCTCCTCGCTGATAAAATCGGCTGCACTAGCCTGAGCCACAGCAAAGAAAACAAATGCTGAGAGTAGCCCATTCATAAATAGTAGCGCGTTAATATTAGAAAACATGTGTGTAAAACTTTTCATTTCGCTCATAAAAGTCAAGTTGCTAAAAAACATTTAAATAAAACATTAAAAACAAAGTATACAAGATATAAGCTTAACAAGTTGTTCCCAATGGGTTGGTGATCTCATCAAAATCCTGCAAAATAAGCTGAATAACAAAATAGCGATAAAATTTAAAGAATGAAAAAATCAATCAAATTGAGCATGACATGGGGTTTCCTCATCAGCTGCTTACTCTATGGTGTAACCCTATTTGCCAGCAGCGAGCCATTCCATCATCAGATGCAAATTACACTTTTGCCAGATACCTCTGAAATTCGGGTAAAAGATCTGGTACGTGTCCCCGAACGCTACCGAAACAATAAAACAGCTACCCAGCTTGATTTCAGTCTGCATGCCGATTTGACCGTGACTGAAGTAAAAGGTGCGCAGGTAGCTATCCAGCAAAGCAATGCGGCTTTGAGCGCCAGGCCGGTTCCCTTAAAACTGTACACCTTGACCTTACCGCCCCAACAAGAGGAATTTACTTTAACCTTCAGCGGAAAAATCAATCATGCCGTGCAGGGCCCAGGTCTGGAATATGCTCGCAGTTTCAGTTATACACCCGGGCTCATCTCTGATGAAGGCGTTTTCTTGGCCACTTCTACCGCCTGGTATCCCCAGTTTGAGGATGCGATGGTGTCATTTCTTCTGAATATCCAAATGCCTGCCGAGTGGGATGCCGTCAGCCAGGGCACCTTGGTACATGAGCAAAAAACAGCAACCGCCCACCATGTAAGTTGGGAAGAGAAACAGCCTCAGGACGATATCTATATCGTTGCGGGCCGTTATCAGCGCTATACACAGTCAGCAGGCGCAGTAAAGGCATTCGTTTATCTGCGTAGTCCTGATCAAGCATTAGCCCAGAAATACCTGGATACTACCGCACAATATATTGCCATGTATAACAAGCTGCTGGGGCCTTATCCTTATTCCAAATTTGCCCTGGTTGAGAATTTCTGGGAGACCGGCTACGGTATGCCCTCTTTTACGCTGCTCGGCCCCAAAGTAGTGCGCTTCCCTTTCATCCTGCATTCTTCCTATCCGCATGAGATTTTGCATAATTACTGGGGCAATGGCGTCTTCGTCGATTACAGCAAAGGAAACTGGTCGGAAGGTTTGACAGCTTATCTTGCTGACCATCTGGTGAGTGAACAAGGGGGTAAAGGAGAGGAATACCGGCGTGACGTGCTGCAAAAATACACGGATTTTGTGAGCAAAGAAAAAGATTTTCCGATTGCCCAGTTTACTTCACGCCATAGTTCCAGTTCAGAAGCAGTCGGCTATGGGAAAACCATGATGTTTTTTCATATGCTGCGACAGCAATTAGGTGATAAGGAATTTATCCGGGTGTTACGCACTTTTTATAAACAATTCAGATTCAAACAAGCGACCTTTGAGGATTTGAAGGCAACCTTTAACTCGCTTACGGGCAAGGATTTTTCTGTGTTCTTTGAGCAGTGGGTCTACCATAGTGGCGCGCCCAATTTATTAATGCAGGAGGCACAGGCTGAACCTACAGCGCAAGGATTTAAGCTCAAGGTGGCAATCAAACAAGCCCAGCAAGGCAAACCCTATCAGTTAACTGTACCTATTGCTGTTCATTTGGAAGGCGAAGAACAGGCTTATCAAGCGAACATCAGCATTGGTCAGTTAACCAATGAAATAGAAATGGATTTTAAAGCACGCCCGGTGCGCATCGATATTGATCCTCAATTTGATGTGTTCAGGCGTCTCGATAACCGCGAAATTCCTGCTGCGCTATCACAAGGCTTCGGCGCGGAAAAACCGCTATTAGTGCTGCCAGCCAATGCGGATAAAGCAGTATTGCAAGCGTATCAGTCCTTGGCTGCAAATTGGCAAAAAACCCAATCCGGTCAGCTGGAAGTGGTGCGCGATGATCAGCTAGCAACGCTTCCTGCCGATCGAACAGTCTGGATTATGGGCTGGCAAAATAAATTCAGCCAGGCGTTGGTTACAACTTTGGCAGAACAGAATGTTGTCTATCACTCAGGCGCACTGCAACTGGATCAACACACTTATCAACCAACCAGGCATGCCATTGTGCTGACAGCCAGACAGCCAGCCAATCCGGATAAAACACTGCTATGGGTAGCATCCGATCATCCCAATGCAATTGCAGAATTAACCAGAAAGCTGCCACATTATCGCAAATATAGTTACCTGGCATTTGAAGGCGACGAATTGACCAATATCAACAAAGGTCAATGGCCTGTTATCCAATCACCCTTGACTCGGTTGATCAAGCAAAAGGATGATGCTTCGTTTACTTCCACTCATGTTGGCTCTTTAACCCCCCGCCGCGCATTGGCGGAATTGCCGCCGTTGTTTTCGGAAAGTCGTATGCTGGCTGATATCACCCACTTAGCCAGCGAAGCCTTTAAGGGGCGTGAATTGGGCAGTCTAGAATTGGAAGTTGCTGCAGACTATATCGCACAAAATTTCCAGCAAGCTGGTCTATTACCCGGTGGGGATAACAATAGCTATTACCAGACTTGGCAGCAAGAGGTAGGCGCGCCGAAAGGAAAGATCACCTTGCGTAATGTAATCGGAATTTTGCCAGGCACTAATCCGGAATTAGCTGGGCAAAGTTTAATCATTGGTGCGCATTATGACCATCTGGGCATGGGCTGGCCGGATGTGCGTGCTGCCAACCATGGAAAAATACATTACGGTGCAGATGATAATGCCAGTGGAGTAGCCGTTATGTTAGAGCTGGCGCGACAAATCGCTACTAAGTGGCAACCGCAGCGTAGTATTATTTTTATCGCCTTCACGGGTGAAGAAGCCAATCTGCTCGGTTCAAAGCATTTCATTAACAATACCAGAACCTATCCGGCAGAAAAAATAATCGCCATGCTCAATTTGGATACAGTAGGCCGCTTGGGCAACAATCCGGTAACACTGTTCGGCACCGGCACAGCACGTGAACTGGTGCATGTATTTCGCGGCGCAGGCTTTGTCACCGGTATTCCGGTCAACGCGGTGCAGGATGATTTCGGTTCCAGCGATCAGGCGGCTTTCATCCAAGCCGGCATACCAGCTGTCCAATTCTTTGCCAGCGCACATGAAGATTATCATGCCCCCGGCGATACGGTAGATAAAATCGATACAGCTGGACTAGTTAAAGTGGCTGCCATCCTCAAGGAAGCAACCGAATATCTAGCTAATCGTCCCGAACCTTTGACCGCGGCTTTGCCATCGCAACATGCGCAGCCAAAATCCACAACAGTTAAGGAAAAACGCAAAGCCAGCCTCGGCACAGTGCCGGATTTCTCCCATCAAGGTGAAGGCGTACGCGTGGATAACGTTATTCACGACTCCCCAGCACATCAGGCACAGCTAAAGGCGGGCGACATCCTGATTCAATTAGCTGGAGAAATGATCAGCGATCTGGCAGCGTATGCCAATATCTTGAGAACGCTTGAGGCTGGACAGAAAACCATTCTGCAATACCTGCGGGACGGTAAAGTAAATACGGTTGAGGTAGTTTTAGTTGAGCGTTAATTGGTCCAGTGGGGATGGGTTTATTCCATTTCTAAATCAAAAATGACGTGAAGGCGAGCCGCAGACAGTATATGTAATACGGCAAGGTGAAGCCGGCAAAGCCAAGGGGATTGTGAAATGGAATGGCTGGATTAGCAATGTTCGACTGGCATACACTATAAGAATATACCGTGCTGGTAATTAACGCAAGCTAGTCAATGAAAGCTCTGGGTTAATCATATCAGAAATGGGGATAGAGTGGTTACACTACGCATGACCTAGAATACGCCTCAGTTGTCAAAAATGGATTGTTGGTCTACCTTTGTACGTTACATCGTCAACAAAATCATCACCATCAGACTAAAAAATGCAGCGTCTCTTGATCCACCTATCTTTCACCTTAGTTTAGTTCGAGTTAAAAGAGGCATTTATGTTGATTATTTGGAGAGTAACATGAAACGCATTGTTCTGATACTGTTACTGGGCATGGCTGTTTTAGTAGCTGGTTGCACGCAACTGGCTGGAATAAAGCAGAGTCCCGACATCACCTTGGCTGATATCGAACTGGAAAAACTTGGTTTCTTGGAACAGCGATTCCTCGTCAAGTTGCGCATCCGTAATCCAAATGACGTAGCACTGCATATCAATGGCATGACCTTTGATGTTGAACTTAACGGAACATCTTTCGCCAAGGGCCTGTCAGATAAGGCCGTGACCGTACCACGCATGGGTGAAACAGTAATAGAAGTTAAAGCAACTAGCACGCTTGGAATGGTATGGAAGCAGTTGAGCCAATTGCAGAAATCTGGTCATGACAAGGTAGATTACCGGCTTTTTGGGCGACTTTTCCTGCGAGGCCTGAGCAGTAGTATTCCTTTTGAGCAGAAAGGTGACGTATCTTTGCCATTTGACCGCGTTGAAAATTTAGAAAAGTTTTAACTTCTTTTTCTTAGCTAATTCAAATATTGCACTAACATCAAGACAGCGCTGCTAGCTGTCTCACAGGCTTTGGATCGCCGCTCAGCTGTTACATCTGTGACTGCAGGTAATTTTGCAATCCAACTTTTTTAATGAGCCCCAACTGTTGTTCCAGCCAATGCGCGTGGTCTTCCTCTGTGTCTTCCAACATGGTTTCAAGGATTTCCCGCGTCTGGAAATCCTGCTCCTGCTCACAAACGGCAATGGCGTTACGCAATGCAGTTATCACGGAACGTTCCAATTCCAGGTCATTTTCCAGCATTTCCGGCACGTCTTTACCGATTCTAAGTGGACTGCGGTTACCCACTGCTGGTACGCCTTCCAGTAACAAAATTCGCTTGATCAGAAGATTGGCGTGCTGTTTTTCATCATCCATTTCATGATCAATGCGTTCATAAAGTTTGCTGAACCCCCAATCATCATACATACGTGAATGGGTAAAATACTGATCCATTGAGGTCAACTCCCCGGCAAGAAGTTGGTTCAGGATATCGATAATTTTTGCGTTACCTTTCATAAGATATTTTCCTCAAATTATATTTTGGATTGCAGATAGTTCTGAATACCCACTTTTTCAGCCAGCTCTAACTGGGTTTCCAACCAATCGAGATGATCTTCGGTATGTTCCAGCATTTCCTCAAGCAATTCACGGCTGACATAATCGGAGACGGATTCGCAATGATTGACCGCCTCTATAAGTTGCGTTCGAATAGCGTTCATCAGCTCCAGATCTCCCTGAAGCATTTCTAACGGATCCACCCCAATCAGCAATTTTCCAAGATCCTGCAGGTTAGGAAGGCCTTCTAGAAAAAGAATCCTTTCGATGAGGCTGTCTGCTTGTTTCATCGCCTTGATTGAGGCTTTATAGGTGTGTTCATTCAACCCATCCAACCCCCAGTTTTTGTACATTCTGGCATGGAGAAAAAACTGGTTGGTAGCGGTGAGCTCGTTTTTCAATACCTTGTTCAGAAGGTTTACTGTTTGATTGTCGCCTTTCAACTTGATACCTCCATTTGGTTAACGTGCACCTGACTGTAAATACAGCACGATGTTTAATTCAGGTTTTACGCATTATAAAGCCTGCAGAATACAAAAACAATACTAAGATATTGATTAATAAATGAAAACCATTCTTAATATTGTTTCCGCTCGCGTCTGCGACATAGTCGAGTCGGGAGTTCTAACGTACCGAAAAGCGTGATGGAATATGATCACAGTGCCATGAAGCAGTTTGTAAATATTGGAAGAAGGGCAGGAAAGGGAACGATCCTTTGAGATATTGTGGCTTGGATTTAGGAGTATCTATTCGCGTCGTTAGGATAGTAATAACAATCGAACCCTATCTTGCTATATACCTTATTGCATTTCTAAATCAAACATGACGCGAAAGCGAGCCGTAGACAGGATAAATAATACGGCCAGATGAAGCCGACAAAATCAGTTGTGATTTGGTAAGGGAATAACACGGATGCGTCCCTCAGTCAGTCCCTTGCGCGGACGATTCTCCTCCGAAACTAACTGAACCATCAGGTTTGAATACGCTAAGCATTCTTTGCTCTCTACGCATCCGCGCCATCCGTTTCCATGGTCAGCGCACAAACCGTGATTTGCGCATGTAGTACATTAAGAGACAATAAGCATGTTTGCCATAGCGCTGCCGGTTCTATATCTCATCTCATCAATTTATATTAATTCACTAGACCGTAAGCAGCATTGCAAGCGAGCGCATTGGCTTTTTGGCGTATTATTCTGATTTCTCCCCACCTTTAGGCCCCCAGAAAACAACCCAGGTAGAAAAATCAGGTGAAAAATTCTCAAAACGATGCTCGACATGGGCTGGAACAAAAAAGACCGTACCGGCTTCGAATGGATGGCGTTCTCCTGCCATGACAAATTCACCATGTCCAGAATGAATAAAATAAAGCTCATCTTGCTCGTGCGGCGTTTGTATATCTGTGCCACGAGGCGCATATAACTCGACAGACATTGAACCATGTGCAAACGCTAGCGCAAATGGCTCGCCCATTGGCCATTCCTGAGTGACTGGACCGGGTATTCGTTTTAAAAGATCAGATACAGTTGCTTTCATAAATAGGTCGAAAGTCAGTTATAAGTTAATGATAAAAATCATATCAGTTGACGATTTGACAGAGATCCCCCAGAGCCACTTGACCGGCTTTAAAATCGTAATCAAGTATCGGATCAATTTTTCTTTGCAACAGCCAACTCTGCTCGAATGCGATGTAATTTGGGATCGTCCGGTAATACAGATTCAGCTCTTTGCAGATACAGTCCGGCTTGTTCCAGTCGGCCGTCAATTCTAGCCTTGTCGATAAGCTGGGCATACTGATCGACGATTCTTTGCAGCCCGGAAAGTGCTTCTACGTTGTCTGGATCGATTGCGAGCACCATCTGGTAGTATTTATAAGCATTGTCTCTACGCGGTGTAGTGAAACGCATCGCTTTCATGGCTTTTTCAGCCGCAGCCAGATGCATTTTGATGGTATCTTCATCCCTAGGTTTTGCTGACAAGTCCTGATCCGCAGACTGAGAAATTAATGACTTAACCGCCATCTGTTGCTGGCCCGCATTGGATTTCGATGCAGTGGCGGCATTATCCTGCAGCTCTTCTTTGTTAACTGATCTATTTGCTGCTGATGAAGGCGTCTGTGTTGGTATCTGGCGATTTTCTGGCTGACTGGCTTGATTACGGGCCAAGGCGACAGTTTGATCTTCTGGCCCTTCTGGTGCAAGGCTAGTTTGATCGTTATGGTACGTAGCTGGAGGCTGAGTGGCGATGGTATCTGGCTGATCATCAAATGGTTCTGAAGCTTTTTCACTAAACCACAAACCAGCGGCAATCGCTGCAATCATTCCAATCATGAGCCCCATCCCTATGAAACGCTTGGCTACCGCACTACTCCCGGTATCATCCACAGTTTTCTGCTCGGTAGTGGCAGGATTGGCTTGGCTCTCGGTATGCGTTGATTTGAGTAGCATTAAAATCTCTGCTGCTGATTGTGGCCGATCGTTATAGTCGGGCCGTAACATCCAATTGATCGCTTGCAGCAATTCTGCGCTGTAGGCAGTACCTGCTGATTCGGTAGGTAAAGTCATCGGATCGGGCTCGCCTTTGCTTAAAGCCATTATCCGGCTTTGGACCGCATCCGGATGACGCTGCGTCATACAATAATATAGGGTTGCGCCCAACGCATAAAAATCTGTTGCAGGCCCAGGCACACTCGCTTGCTCATATTGCTCTACAGCGGCATAACCGGTTGCTAATTCGTTAGCAAGATTAGAGGTACGCGCGGCAATAGCCAAGCGTGCAGCAGAGAAATGGGTCAGCAGCGGTTCACCATTCTTGTCCAGCAAAATGGCCGACGGTTGAATTCCGCCATGAATAATTTTGCATTTATGAACCTCCTGTAGCGCATCCAGGATCGATATCAGAATGAATATTAATTCTGTTTCAGCAATTATTGTGTCAGGCTGGACCAGCTTGTTAAGCGATAAGCCTTCCTGGTGAGCCATCAACTGGTAAGCCGTCCCATTGAATTGCAAGACATTCTCTGCGCCAGCAATATTAGGATGTTCGATTTGCATGAGAATCTCGGCCTGATGCAAGAAAACCTTTAACCCATATTCAAAATTTACTTTATCGCTTGGAGACTTAGGTTCGACAGCCAAACCATCGCTTGCACGAATAGCGAAATCATGGGGAAAATACTCGTGTATTTCTACCTGCTCCTTAATATGACGATTCCAGCCGTGATAAATGATATCGAACGCGCCAATTTTTAAGGTATCTTTAATTTCGAAGACACCGATTTGGGTACCCTCAGGCAGAATTTGATCGTGTATAGATGCCATGGTTTTTATATCTCTTTCTCTAATTTCATCCAATGAAACTGCTAGAAATTACTGTGACATTCTCCGCAGTGTTACTCGGCGCTCCTTTCTCCACCTATCTATTGGATAGGCGACTATCCCCAAAATGTATTTTGCTAAAAGAATTTTAGTGAAACTTGCTATTTTATTTCCTTATCGCTACCCTCTGAGCACGATGCGATCATTCATTTTCGCAACATTTTAAGTAGCTTATGAGATCGTGGATGCAAATAAAGTGATTTTATTTATAAGTTATTTAATAAGATAACTTGTCGGATCCAATCGCATCAGATTTGATCTTTAAGATATTATTTACTCAAGCATTTTTTATAAGGATATTTGGGGTAATCCATAAATAATATTTTACTGCTAACAGGTAATCGACTATTTCTTAGATAATAGAACTTTTCTTGTAGCTTATCACTGAATTAATTAATATGCCTTTCAAAATAACAAATCTGGTTTTATCTGGTGATCACTTCATTACTTGAAATTTATGATTCGTTGAGAAGGTCAATCAGGTGTTTATTTTATTTTTATAATTAGTTATCTTTCTGGAGAGTTGCAATGGCAGGTTATGTGGGCGATGTCGCCACTCCTTATGACCAAGATCTTGGCCCTGTGCTTTTCGAACACTATGGAGCCGATATCGCGCAACGCACCACGCAAAGAGCGCTGCGCGATGTGCTCGAAATCGCCTCAGGTACGGGAATAGTCACGCGGAAGTTGCGCGACGCACTGAGCAAGGATGCACGGCTGACTGCAGTCGACATCAGTGATGTCATGCTAGACGTCGCACGCGCAAAATTTCTTCCTCATGAGCAGGTCAGATTTCAAATCGCAGATGCTACAGCACTGCCTTTCGACGACGCAACGTTCGATGCGGTGGTCTGCCAGTTTGGAGTAATGTTCTTCGATCAAGATGCCGCCTTTCGCGAAGCTAACCGGACGCTGAGGAACGGAGGACGCTACTTGTTCAGTGTCTGGGACTCAGAGCACTACAATCCTTTCGCGAGTCTAACTTTTGAGGTGCTAAAGCAGTTCTTTCCGTCGGATACCCCCAGGTTCCTGTTTGATCCTGTTTCCTGTCATGAAATTGATCCCATCAAAGAAAAGCTTGTTCGTTCCGGCTTTAAGCGAATAACCATCTCGATTCAGCCACGGGAGCATGATATTATGGATGTGTCAGCCTTCGCACGGGCGCTTATTTTCAGTCCGGTCATCTTTGAAATAAGAGAGCGCGGTGACGTCGACCCCGAGGAAATCGCACAGGCGCTAACGCAAGCACTGATCCAAGAGTTTGGTTCCAATCCCACACGTTATCCGATGCAAGCCATACTGTTTGAAGCGGAAAAATCCTGAGTTTGGGTTCGCCAGTGCTTGGCAATACGAGCACCAAACTATTAAAAACTGATGCAATCTACAGTCCTCAAGTATTTTCTTCTTCCATTTCCAAATCAAAAATGACACGAAGGCGAGCCGCAGACAGTATCAATCATACGGCAAGGTGAAGCTGACCAAATCGGTTTTGATTTAGAAATGGAATTCAAGGATGGTTATGGCAACTTTTTTCAAGTTCTAGAGATTCCCCTCAATACGAAAACAGAACCCATTTTGATCATTCAGTAATGTGCTTTGACTAAACAACCCGCTTTGCGTATATTATTTTTCTTGAATACCCCGCATTGCTTAATCACCTTCTCATCCTTGTCGCATGACTTTTATCAGTAGGTTGTTATGAAAGTACTTCTCTACAACGAGCTTAACCCCAATACTATTCCTGGTTTCTCCAAGCTACAAAAATACCTGGAAGAGGATAACTTCAAATCAGCCGAAGTTAAAAAAATTGAGGAGAATTTGTACCGAGCCAAGCTTAATCAGCGTGATCGGCTGCTATTTTCGATTTATCGTTATCAGGAAGAAAATTATGCGCTGATTCTGGAATTTATTAAAAACCACGCTTATCAGGATTCGCGTTTTCTGCGTCAGGTTAGCAATATTGATGAAGATAAAATTCCAGTCATATCCAAACTCGAAGAGCCTGCTGGAAAGCAACTGGTTTATCTTAATCCTAACCATAACTCATTTAATCTGTTGGACAAAATCATCTCATTTGATGATTACCAACAATCGGTTTATGACTTACATCCACCGCTCATTGTGATAGGTTCAGCTGGCAGCGGCAAGACGGCCCTGACGCTGGAAAAAATGAAACAGGCCATAGGCGATGTCCTGTATGTCACTCAATCAGCTTATCTGGTTAAAAATTCCCGCGATTTATATTATGCGCACCATTACGATAACCCCGATCAGGAGATTGATTTTTTATCGTTCCAGGAATTTCTGGAAAGTATTCGCGTACCGGAAGGCAAGCCTGTCACCTTTCAGGCTTTCCAGCAGTGGTTTGGCCGCTATCGCCAAGGTCCATTAAAAGATGCGCACAAATTATTCGAGGAGTTTCGCGGCGTTATCACTGGGCCTGCCACCGACAAAAGCTGGTTAAGCCGTGAAGATTATCTGAATCTGGGCGTCAAAGAATCGATTTTTCTGGCGGAAGAACGCGAATTAGCCTATGACGTGTTTGAAAAATACCTGGCCTTCCTTCAGAAAGAACATTTTTATGACAGCAATATCGTCAGCCATCAGTATCTTCAATACATTCAGCCACGTTATGATTTTGTCGTAGTGGATGAAGTGCAGGATTTGACCAATATTCAGCTCTATCTGATCATCAAATCGCTGCATGAAACGCAGAATTTTATCTTGTGTGGCGACTCCAACCAGATCGTCCACCCCAACTTCTTTTCCTGGTCGAAAGTAAAAAGCCTGTTTTACCGGCAAGATGATCTTCAGACATCTGATGAGCTGATCCGGATTCTGAATACCAATTACCGCAATTCACCGCAAGTCACTGATATTGCCAACAAGATTCTAAAAATCAAAAACCAGCGCTTTGGCTCCATCGACAAGGAAAGTCATTATCTAGTAGAAAGCAACGGTCACAACCAGGGCGAAGTATTGTTTTTGCAGGACACGGCTTCGGTTCGCAAGGAACTGGACAGCAAAACCAGAACTTCCACTCTTTTTGCCATCATCGTGATGACGGCCGACCAAAAACCAGCCGCACAACAATATTTCAGCACGCCGTTGGTTTTTACCATTCAGGAAGCCAAGGGACTGGAATATGAAAACATCATTCTCTATAACTTTCTGAGTCAGGAAGAAAGCCGCTATCGTGAAATCAGCAAAGGCGTCAGTCTGGCTGATCTCGATCAAGACATTAAATATGCCCGTGCCAAGGATAAAACTGACAAATCACTGGAAGTCTACAAATTTTATATCAATGCCCTGTACGTTGCGCTGACCAGGGCAGTTAAAAACCTATACTGGATTGAAAACAATCCCAAACAACCTTTATTGGATCTGTTAGGTTTGCGTAATGCTCAGGAAAGCCTGCAGCTTGCCAGCCAGAATTCCAGTCTGGATGCCTGGCGTCAGGAAGCCCATAAACTCGAACTTCAGGGCAAGCAGGAGCAAGCTGAGCGCATTCGCCAGGAAATTCTCAAACAAAAAACACCAGACTGGCAGGTCATCGCTGGATCTGTCCTGGCTGAGCTAAAACAAAAAGCCATTGACAATGCCGACAAAAACGCCAGAATGGCCCTGCTTGAGTATGGTTTAGTCTATGAAGATAGAAGCATTCTAGATAGCCTGCAGAAAGCCGGGTTCAAAGCCGCGCAACACCCTGAAAAAAGCTTGCAGCTACTGCAACAGAAGCACTATAGCGCCTATAGCTTTAAAAAACCCGATGCCGTCCTCAGGCAGGTAGATCAATATGGCCCGGATTTTCGCAATATGTTTAATCAAACGCCATTAATGGTCGCTGCCTGGATGGGCAATACCGAAGTAATCAAGGCGCTGATTGAGCTGGGCGCTGATACTGAAAAAGTAGATGGCAATGGTCTTACAGCTTTTCAAATCGCTCTGGCGCAAACGGTTCGCAACGAAAGCTACGCCAAAAAGAAACTAGCCGACATCTATGAGCAGCTCGAACCCACCAGCATGAGTATTCAGGTCGATGGGCGCCTGGTCAAGCTCGACCAGCACACCATGGAATTCTTCATGCTCAATCTGATGGTCGCAATGTCTTACCGCGTCATGTCGAAAAAAATATTTTACCGACCGGCAGGATTCTCTAGCCAGGATTTTATCAATGCAGTGCAGCACATTCCCTATAGTATTTTGCCGGAACGGCGCAAACAACGGACTTATCTGTCCAGTATTCTGTCAAAGAACGAAATCAACAAAGACGATAAATACAACCGCAAATTGTTTTATCGTGTCATGCGCGGCATTTATGTTTTCAATCCTTGTCTGGCACTGAAAGTGGAAGGAGAATGGATCAATATTTATGATTTATTGACCATTGATAAACCGGTACTGCAATAACTGAAATTTATCGGACCTTACTTTCTAGCCCGGCTGAGATACGAACAAAAAAACGAATTACACTATCAGTGTGCAGATCGGGTCAATACGGGTGGGATAATTATTGGCTGAATCTTTGAATCAGTAGCTTTAATCTACTTCAAACGATGGGTCCTGTCCGACTATTCGATTGCAGCTAATGATTTGTAGACGTAGGGTGCCAATAAGCGAAGCGCATTGCACTTGCATTTTTAATTCGGCACAATAACGATTGCGCCCTACGTTCGCTCAAACTGGAAGATGAATAATTCAATATTTATGATGTATTAGCTATAGGAAAACCCGTGCTGTAATATCGAAATCAGCAAAATAGGAAGTATCGCGCTTCTCAGAATGCGACGTCGATGCAATGCGCTGCTATACTCAATTGAGTAAAGGCTTTTTAACAAAGGCTGTTGATTTCATGGGGATACCTTGGGGTCACACTCTTCTATTCCATGAATTTCCCAGCTTTCTCGTGGAAAATCCACAAATTCATGCTCACACACTCTCCACACATGGTACAAGTTTTTTACTCCTGCCCCATCTCTCCTAAATATATATTGCTGTTCCCCTAAATCAAAGGGCTTCTCCAGATTTACTGATTTTTCCATCACCCTATACAGGGCGTTACGTGCATCAGCAACATCACGGAAATTAACCAACCGGCGTATATAGTATGCAGGCCCACTTCTCTCGCTTACTAGTTCATCGAATTCCTCATCCGCGTTTTGAACCAATTGTTTTAATAACTGATGAGCAAGTTTACCCCAGTAGCCATAGCCTTCTTTATTATAGTCTTCAGCTTTCATGGTATGGGTAAAAAATACCTTTTTCATATTGACTGCTTCTTGATTGAGAAAAGCCTTATCGACATTCCAGTCACTTAATAAAATTGATGGCATGGTTTGGTTCTTCCATATTTCACTGATCTGATGGATCAAAATAAGGCTGTTTGACCAATTCCCAGCATAGAAAATCCAGTCGATTCCTAGCGTTTTCACAGTATCAAAGGATAGAATTTCTTTATCCATGCTCCAGAGGATTACCTTACTGGATTCATTCTTTATATGAATTTGTTTAATGAATTCACTTGCCAGATAACTGGAATAAACATTGTTAGATGCATCCTCCACTACCCAGATTTTTTTACCTTTATTGCTAATTATAAAATCTGCGGCCGTTTCTGCTTGCTTGTCATCAGTAGGGGAGAGACGAAATACTGGATAAAAGGTATCGATGGGAATTCTTGGTGGAAGCACATTCGGGTTGCTTTCAAAAGCCAGAATAACGGGAATAGGCGGATCAGCTTGTAAATAGTTGGGTAGTGCGATTTGAGTGGGAGTGCTGTAGAGATGTCCAATTACCATCAAAGTGTCGTGCTCCTTGGCAAGCTTTTCGGAAATACGCTTTGCATCCGTTTCCTTGCCATCGAATTTCCGTAGCTTAATCTTGACACCATCGATCTCTAAGTCATCTTTATATTCCTGGTTAAATTTTTTCCATATTTTATTAACATCATCATTATCGAAATTGCCAACAAAATAAATTGTGTAAGACTCAGGCCGCACGTAATTATCAATTAACGGACGAACAATTGCTATACCCACGATGATAGATAACAAAGGGGTAAGGATCCATTTCCAGAAAATGGTCCAAACGCGTTTAAATAGTCCTTTGATCGCATCTAGCATAGGTGTGAAGTGTTCTTTTTTTGACCAGCACCAGAAAAGCTAACGCACATAAATTTATGAATTGATGGACAGACTGATCCAATGATTAACGGTAATTTTCTGATTGACATTGGAAGCACAGCAAAAAGAGTTAGCTGATCCATTCATTTTCTCTAAATATGATAAGAAATCACAAAAGAAACGCAATCATACAAAGGCATACAATTTCTTTTCATAAAATAGAACCAAAGGGTAAGATTCGATTATTCCTTCTTGTTTTGCTATCGGTTTCCCTTAATCTCGAGTATTGAGGATTCGCTGCCACCAACCAAAACAGAAGTTTTTAATCCGCTACAACCTTGCCATGCCCTCTCGTCAAGTAATCTTCCGATTGCATTTCCATCAAACGGGAAATCGTGCGTTCAAATTCAAAACTGATCCCTCCCCCTGCATAAAGCGATTGAGGAGGTACAGCGGCCGAGCATAAGAATTTGACGTTATGCTCATAAAGCGCATCGATAAAAGTGATGAAGCGCTTGGCCTGGTCGCTGTTTTCCGGGGTAAATTGCGGAATCGCAACCATGATAACGGTATGATAAGTTCTGGCAATGGCGAGATAGTCTGCCGGACCTACCGGGTTTGCGCATAGCCGTTTAAATGAAAAGACTGCTACACCGCGTGCTGCTTTGGGCACAAACAGCGCGCGCCCCTGCACATTCAGCGTTTCACTGGGCACCTTCGCGCGGTCTTCTATGCGCCGATCGGTCAGGCGGAAAAAGGTGGCAGATAATTGAGCTGTCGTTTCCTCATTGACCGGAAAATAATACGTTTGCGCACCCTTGAGACGGTTGTAGCGATAATCAACCGGCCCCTCAAGCGCAACCAGCTCAAGCCTTTCCTTGATTTGCTCGATAAAAGGCAGAAAGCGGTGGCGATTGAGGCCATGCTTGTAAAGCTCGTCGGGCGGCCTGTTAGAAGTGGCTACCACAATTACACCTTGCTCAAACAGCGCATTGAACAGCCTGGTCAGCACCATGGCATCTGCAATATCGGTCACTTGCAGCTCATCAAAACAGAGCAGGGTCGCTTCACCGGCTATTTGCCGTGCAATAACCAGAAGGGGGTCAGCATCACTGGCACGTCCTCCGCCATGCTGCACCCGTTTCTGTGCAGAAAGATCATGCGCCTGCTTAAGCCGGGCGTGGATATCCAGCATAAATTCATGGAAATGCACCCGTCGTTTGAATGTCATTGGAGCGACAGAATAAAACAGATCCATCAGCATCGATTTACCGCGCCCTACTCCCCCATAAAGATAAATCCCTTTGGGAGCGGGCTTACTGCCTGACCAACCAAACAAACCAGTCGGCCACCAATTCTTGAACGAGAACTTATTGTTCTGGTTTCCTATCGCCGGGTAATTAACCAACTCACGGTGCAATCGTTCCAATGAAGCGACTGCTCTGGCCTGATCAGCATCAGGCTTGAGCTCCCCAGTCTGCATCAATGTTTGATATTCAGCTTCAGGTCCATTTTCTTCTATTGGGTATTTCATGAGGTGCGACCTTTTAGCAAAAAGGATCAGCAATTTTAACATGAGAGGAAATAACGAAAGAGTTCAGTGTCTTGGGATGGGAAATACAGTCATAAATCTCCCAATGGCACAAAAATTCCATCTCGCATAGCTTCCCCACTAGAATCAGCTCGATCTCGGCCAGCCACCGTCTTTTCTCAGTCAAAAATCATGTTATTCATGATATCGGTATAAATCCAAGAAGTAGTCTCAAGCAATGGTGAGTGCTTTTACAGATAAAATTTATTCTTGGTTTTGATTAGCACAAAGGGAAGACCGTGGTGTTGTCTTCACAGACTGTTCAGAAATGTTTTAATAGCCAGATTGACAGCTTCAGGCTCTTCTATGGTGGAAGAATGTCCTGACTTGGGAATCCTGACCAAACGTGATCCAGCAATCCGGGCTTGGATACGCTCGGCTTTGGCCGGTATCGTGGCGACATCTTCTTCACCGACGAGGATCAGGGTAGGCGTAGTAATTTTGCCAATCTCATCGTAAACACCCTGACGATTTATCACGCCTTTGACCGCACGCGTGATGCCGATGCGATGATTGGCGATCAAATGCTTTTTCCACTCCTCACGCTGTGCGGCACGGTTAGGGTCGGTAAGAAAAGACTGACCGAACAGGATCCGCATAACCGGCGCAGCGACCAATCTCAAGCCGAACCAGCGCGCAATAAAGTTGAGCCGGTTATAGCGCGGAATATTTTCTTTTGGCTCAGCATCAGCCGATGCTCCCAGCAGGATCAGCGACCGCAGAAGTTCTGGCCGTCGGACTGCCAACCGCATCCCCATAAATCCTCCCATCGAAAGCCCGGCAAAATGACAAGGTGCACAGCCCAACGCCTCAATTAAAGCAACCGTATCCTGATAGAGGGTCTCCATGTCATAGCCGCCTTGTGTGACTTCACTTTGCCCTTGGCCGCGAAAATCAAACGTGATGCAACGGTAGCGATCTTTAAGCGCATTGACCTGTGCCTCAAACATCTGGCCACCCCACAACAGGCCATGGGCAAACAGGATAGTCTCTGGTGCCGTTCCCTCTTCTGTGTAATGTAATTTCGCTCCGTTGACTTGAATTTTTGGCATGAGAGGTAGGGAAAATAGCGTTTTTTGCAAAAGTGCAATATACGTAAAGCCGTATATTTGGTCAAACTTGCTGCTGAGTAGTTAAGGAGTTATTTATTTTGAGTTTAATTATTTGGCATACTTGCACCTATCTATAATGGGCAGGGAATGTCACTTCGTGTGCAGAACCATCAGCAATGCATTGAAAACATATCAATTTATTCAAATTGTCAAATGAAATCGTTATAATCATATAATCTCGTCTGCGTATAAAACAATTTGTTTTATCCTTGTGTGTAAGCTGATTATCTCTATCTTATAGCCATACTTCATTGAATACTGGTTGCAATGCATTCATCACATCTTGTGAAATGATATTGCCTTCACCGCTTGGCACCTTATATGAAGACATGGCTGAAACTAACTGATCAACATGTTCCTTCAATAAGGAGGAAGAGTCAGCAGTGATCTGATCCAATTGGTAAGTGTTACCGCTATACCAGTTAGTTATTGTTAATTGATCATCTGTGCCTGCTATATTTATCTGCAAGTTGCTCCCATTGCGACTGAACCAAAGATTTTCAAAAGACACCTCAGTAATTCTTAGAACATCAAAACTTTTTACATCGGTATCATAATTATTGATAATATCTTTTGCGTCGGAAATTTTGAACAAATAAGTGTCGTTACCTGCATCGCCTGTCAAGGAATCGTTGCCTCCTGAACCGCCTCGCAACGTATCATCTCCAGCACCACCATATAGCATGTCGCTGCCGTCACTTCCTTCCAACACGTCGTTGCCATCACTTCCGGAGAGGATATCATTACCCGCACCACCCAGTAAGGTATCGTTGCCTGCCGCGCCATTCAGGCTATCATTGCCTTCCAAGCCATCAATCGTATCATTGCTAGCAAAGCCGGTGAGGTTGTCAGCCCCGCTCGTGCCCTGCAGCGTTTTCTGCTTAACGGTGGCGACATCCCAGCTGGTACCATCGCTGAACTCAATCGCATCCAGGACATAAGGGCCGGCTCCATCCTGGTAAAAATAACTGCTGACGGTGATTTTTTCACCAGTACCAGCCAGGGTCAGGTAGAGATTGCTGCTATCACGGCTTACTAATACATCGCCAGGATTGATCCCTTCGAGGAAACGAAGCACATCATGGCGACCCACGCTGGTATCGTAATTATTAATGCTGGTGTTGCCTTCGCCAGCGGCAAATAAATAGGTGTCGTTGCCAGCATCGCCTGTCAGGGAATCGTTGGTACCGGCGCCCCCGCTCAGCGTGTCATCTCCAGCACCACCATACAGCATGTCAGTGCCGTCGCCTCCGTCCAGCACGTCGTTGCCATTGCCGCCAGACAGAGTGTCATTGCCAGCCAGACCATTCATTGAGTCATTGCTGGCAAAGCCGGTGAGGTTGTCAGCCCCACTTGTCCCTTGCAGCGTTTTCTGCTTAACGGTGGCAACATCCCAGCTGGTGCCATCACTGAACTCAATCGCATCCAGGACATAAGGGCCGGCTCCATCCTGGTAAAAATAACTGCTGACGGTGATTTTTTCACCAGTACCAGCCAGGGTCAGGTAGAGATTGCTGCTATCACGGCTTACTAATACATCGCCAGGATTGATCCCTTGCAAAAAGCGCAACACATCATGGCGGCCTACACCAGTGTCATAGTTATTGATGCTGGTGTTGCCCTCTCCGGCGGCAAATAAATAGGTGTCATTGCCGGCATCGCCTGTCAGAGAGTCGTTGGCACCTGCGCCCCCGCTCAGCGTATCATCTCCGCTGCCGCCATACAGCATGTCAGTACCGTCACCTCCTTCCAGCACATCGTTGCCATTGCCGCCAGACAGAGTGTCATTGCCAGCCAGACCATTCATTGTGTCATTGCTGGCAAAGCCGGTGAGGTTGTCAGCCCCGCTCGTCCCTTGCAACGTTTTCTGCTTAACGGTGACAACATCCCAGCTGGTGCCATCACTGAACTCAATCGCATCCAGGACATAAGGGCCGGCTCCATCCTGGTAAAAGTAGCTGTTGATGGTGATTTTTTCGCCGGTGCTCTGCAAGGTCAGGTAGAGATTGCTGCTATTACGTGTTACAGCTACCTCGCCAGGATTGATCCCTTGCATAAAGCGCAACACATCATGGCGACCCACGCTGGTGTCATAGTTATTGATGCTGGTGTGGCCTTCGCCGGCAGCAAATAAATAGGTGTCATTGCCGGCATCGCCTGTCAGAGAGTCGTTGGCACCGGCGCCCCCGCTCAGCGTGTCATCTCCACTGCCGCCATACAGCATGTCAGTACCATCGCCTCCTTCCAGCACGTCGTTGCCATTGCCGCCAGACAGAGTGTCATTGCCAGCCAGACCGTTCATTGTGTCATTGCTGGCAAAGCCGGTGAGGTTGTCAGCCCCGCTCGTGCCCTGCAGCGTTTTCTGCTTAACGGTAGCGACATCCCAGCTGGTACCATCACTGAACTCAATGGCATCCAGGACATAAGGGCTCACTCCATCCTGGTAAAAGTAGTTGCTGACAGTAATTTTTTCGCCAGTACTAGTCAGGGTCAGGTAGAGATTGCTGCTATTACGTGTTACAGCTACCTCGCCAGGATTGATCCCTTCGAGGAAACGAAGCACATCATGGCGGCTAATACTGGTATCGTAATTATTAATGCTGGTGTGGCCTTCGCCGGCGGCAAATAGATAGGTATCGTTGCCGGCATCACCTGTCAGGGAATCGTTGGTACCGGCGCCCCCGCTCAGCGTATCATCTCCGCTGCCGCCATACAGCATGTCAGTGCCATCACCTCCTTCCAGCACGTCGTTGCCATTGCCGCCAGACAGAGTGTCATTGCCAGCCAGACCATTCATTGTGTCATTGCTGGCAAAGCCGGTGAGGTTGTCAGCCCCGCTCGTCCCTTGCAACGTTTTCTGCTTAACGGTGACAACATCCCAGCTGGTGCCATCACTGAACTCAATCGCATCCAGGACATAAGGGCCGGCTCCATCCTGGTAAAAGTAGCTGTTGATGGTGATTTTTTCGCCGGTGCTCTGCAAGGTCAGGTAGAGATTGCTGCTATTACGTGTTACAGCTACCTCGCCAGGATTGATCCCTTGCATAAAGCGCAACACATCATGGCGACCCACGCTGGTGTCATAGTTATTGATGCTGGTGTGGCCTTCGCCGGCAGCAAATAAATAGGTGTCATTGCCGGCATCGCCTGTCAGAGAGTCGTTGGCACCGGCGCCCCCGCTCAGCGTGTCATCTCCGCTGCCGCCATACAGCATGTCAGTACCATCGCCTCCTTCCAGCACGTCGTTGCCATTGCCGCCAGACAGAGTGTCATTGCCAGCCAGACCGTTCATTGTGTCATTGCTGGCAAAGCCGGTGAGGTTGTCAGCCCCGCTCGTGCCCTGCAGCGTTTTCTGCTTAACGGTAGCGACATCCCAGCTGGTACCATCACTGAACTCAATGGCATCCAGGACATAAGGGCTCACTCCATCCTGGTAAAAGTAGTTGCTGACAGTAATTTTTTCGCCAGTACTAGTCAGGGTCAGGTAGAGATTGCTGCTATTACGTGTTACAGCTACCTCGCCAGGATTGAT